>DASRDW010000126.1:0-8656 GCA_035652415.1 Candidatus Angelobacter sp.
GAAATCGTTGCGGCTTAGGAAGAAGATTCTGCAGGCTAATCGCCGGCCTAAGAAGAATGCGGCAATGCCGGCAAGCGCAGAGTTAGCCGCGAATTAACGCGAATTACGCGAATCGAAATATTTATCGCTTTGCTCCAAACCGCTGGAGAGTTTTGCTTCGAAGAGTCTTCTGCTCCTGTTGCTTGGCAACTCACCGCGCAAGCCGGGCTCGCTGCAATCAACTTTAAACCAAATAGAGCAAATTTGTGTTCATTCGCGAGATTCGCGGCTAATTTTGTTTTTGATCTGCGTTCATCTGCTTTGATCAGCGGCTACTCAAGATCTTTCCCGCGCGTCTCCGGCAACTGCCATGCCATGATCGCCGTAAGGACAAACGCTACGGCACACAGCATGAAAGCCGCACCCAGCCCGTATCGATCGCCCATTGCTCCAATCGTATAAGGCGCAGCGCAGCTCAGAGCGCGCGCGCCGTTGTAAGTAAAGCCCAGCGCGCGGGCGCGAACGCGGGTAGGGAAAAGCTCACTGCCGATAATCCCTGAGCCGGCGAAAAAGCCTGTACCAAAGAAGCCGACGAACACACCCAGTACCAGGATGAGCCATTGCTGGCGTGCCATCGCATACAGCGGAATCAGCGCCGCCGCGCACAACGTGTAAAGAATCAATGATGACTTGCGGCCCAACTTGTCGGCCACCCAGCCGTAACAGAGATATCCGGGAAACATACCGGCCAGGTTGAGCGTCATCAGGAGCCACGCCATATTCATCAGGCTAAAGCCGCGTCCACCGCGATCAACGGGAAGCGTCAGATAAGGCGGCATCCAGCTAAAGAGTCCCCACCACGCAAACAATCCAAAAATATTCATCAGCAGCAGAAAGACCGTGTGCTTTCGCAAAGCCGGAGAGAACACCTCAGAAAACGGAGTTGCTTGCTGCTTGGCTTGATCCCGCTGCTGCTTCCACATCTCAGATTCAGGAACGCTCTTCCTGATCCACAGCGTTACCAGCGCAGGAATAACGCCCACAAAAAAGACCGCACGCCAGTTCAGGTGCAGCCAATCCAGCACGGCCCACGTCACCAGTGCCGCGGCGGCCAAACCCCAGGCCCACGCGCTTTGCACAATGGCAATGGCGCGCGCACGCAAGTTGGTGGGCCAGGTTTCTGCCACCAGGGTTGCGCCGGTGTTCCACTCGCCGCCCATGCCTAGCCCCAGCACAAAGCGGAAAAAGATGAGCGCCACAAATGAAGTAGAGATGCCTGACCCAAGCGAGCACAATGAATACGTCAAAATGCTCAGCATCAAGGCTTTTGTCCGGCCAATGCGATCGGCAAAAAAGCCAAAGAGCACGCCGCCAATGCCTGAAGCCAGTAGCATGAAAGCGTTGGGCAATCCTGAAATGGCTTTGTAGTGTGGATCGCCGGGAAGAATCTGCAGCGACTGCATGACCTTGATCTGGATGTTGCTGTAGAGCAGCACATCAAAGCCATCAAGCCCCCATCCCAGCGCAGCAGCGATGAGAGTACGCCTTTGCGCGGATGTAACCTTGGAAAAAGTTGGGAGCGTGGTGGAGGCCATGGATGCGTGGATTTTAGCAGCTTTCTTTTATCTCAAGAGAAGCGAGAGAATTCTGGCAGGAATACTGTTGCCGCGCTCACCCTCAGTGCCAATGGTAAAGGCTTTTTGGGGGCTGATATTCGGCGGCCTCTCAAGGTTCCCAGCAAGCTTGGGCGCCACCGCCGCGCTTTTTGTCTGATGGCGGAAGTCCGAGTTTTTGGCTTGGTAGGTGCGGAGACAACCTTCGCTCGTCTCATCGCTTCGCAATGGATAAGCCACTGTTCGTAAACACCCTAAGGGGGACTATGCGCAACTTATTGAAAATCGCAGCGGTTCTGCTGCTCTGCGCCGGCTTTGCCATGGTGCAGACACCTGCAACCGCTCAGACGCCTGCAACAACCAACCCGCAAACCACCACTCCGGACATCACCAAGCCCATGCTGGAGTTTGCCAACGCCAGGGAAGCAAAGGTCGCCTGGACCTCACACCAAGCCGCTGACTTGGATCTGCACTACAGCACGGACCGCAATAACCTTAACCAGGCAGCGGTCGGCGCTATTGAGGCAGCAGGTGGCGACAATCACCGCGCGACTCTCAGCAACCTGCAACCAAATACCACTTACTACGTCCAGATGACCAATAAATCCGGCCAACCGGTTGGCCCGGTATATACATTCAAAACCCCGGCCCAGGGCCAGACGCCTGTCCATGAGCAGCCGCTGAACCCGGGCAGCTAAACTTGAAGCCGTTCACCTGTTCTCACCCTGCCGCGCGTGATATTGGCAGGGTGAAGCAGGACTTCACTTATTCGATTCTGGGAGACAGCCTCCCTCGCCTGCGTGCGATCACAGCATGGCGACTGGGAATAGTCCGCTCCTAAAAAGTTTTCGGCGTAGGCGGAGGAAAGGCCGGCGCGGTTCCCGCCAGTTTGGCGATCTGGTTCATGGCAAACTGCATTGCCAGTTCAAAGTTCTTGTCCCGGCTTGAGCTTCGAAAGGCCATCTCTATCGGCTGATGGAACATCCACAGGGCCACATTGCTCTTGGGATCACGAATTGTAATGAGAATCTGGTCAGGCCCTTGTTTAGGCTCAATCAGGCGAAGCTCAAATACCAGGTCCGCAGCGTTAGGAGCGAGCACCAGCTCATAATGTCCCCAGTTCTTCATTGCGGCATAGAATGAATCGTAAGGCCTGTCCGGCCCTCCACTGATCCCTGCAGAAAAGTCCGGTTCACGATAGGCGATAAACACCCGCTTGGCGCTTGAAATTTGCGAAGGGAACGGCGCAGGTGAAATCGTCGCTGCTGCTTTGCCCACTGCATCCTGTGAAAATGCTATAGGAGTTGCCATTGTCATCAGGCTCGCGACGGTGAGTATGAGTAAAATCCAAACGGTTGAGGTGTGCTTGCGTGACATGGTTAAAGGCTCCTGCTCATCAGCTTGCGGATCACGCTGATCAATGACTCTTTCAGCTACTCTGCCAGAAACTAACCCGCTTTTACGCGGGCAGTGTATTAAGTTTCAAGAGGATTTGCTAAGGTCGTCCGGGCGCTTCTCGTCAACTAGAGTTGGCTCGGATGGCGTTAAGATTTAAGAGAGAACATCCTATGCCTCCACAGAAGACTCTCCGTCCCACACTTCGCCCCATTGGTGTGATCCGCTCCACCATCAAAGAGCGCGGCCAGGCCCCTATGCAAGGGTCAGAGGGTGCGCCAGATGCCTGGCTTGAAATAACCCCTGCCGCAGCGCCGGGACTCGACCGTCTCCGTGCTGGCAATGAAATCATCGTCATTGCGTGGCTACACCGCGCTAAACGTGACGTACTGAAGGTTTACCCGCGCTCTAAACGCCAGCTTGGTCTTCACGGGGTCTTTGCCACGCGATCTCCTGACCGGCCCAACCCTATCGGGCTACATCGGGTCACTATCCGCAAAATTACCAAGACCCGGTTGCGAATTGGCCCTATTGAAGCCATCGACGGCACGCCTGTTATCGATATAAAGCCGGTGCTTTGGTTCGGCGATTCCTAGCATTAACAATTTCCAATTAATTCTGTAACGCTTTATCCATCCTGGTCACCACATCATTAGCGGCTATCCCAGAAAATAGACCATTTCACCAAGCAAGGAGAGTTCTGATGCCACGCACCCGCCAAGATATTTGGAAGATCAAGGATGACACGCTCAAATGGTATGCCCGCGCCGTTGCGGTGATGCACAAACGTGCCGTGACTGATCCCACTAGCTGGCGCTATCAGGGCGCCATTCACGGATATGATCCGGCGCAGGACCCATTTGCCAAGCACGGAGAAAAGCTTCCTTCACCATCTGAGCAGAATACCTATTGGTCCAGGTGCCAGCACGGGTCGTGGTTTTTTCTTCCGTGGCATCGCGGCTACTTGCACTACTTTGAACAGATTGTGCTCAAGGCAATCAAAGACCTTAAGGGACCGTCTGACTGGGCTTTGCCTTATTGGAACTATAGCGATCCCTCCAATCCCAAAGCACGCTGCCTGCCACCGGCGTTCTATGATCCTAAGTTTCCCGATGGCGGCCCGAATCCGCTGCTGGTAAAAGAACGCGCTGAAGGAGCTAATGAGGGCAAGCCTCTTGGTACTCCTCTGAGCGCGGACATTACCGTGTGCCTCAAAAAACTTGGCTTTATCAACTCGAGCGGCGGTGCGGGATCAAACTTTGGCGGCGGCCGCACCAGCTTCAGCCATCGCGGAGGCGTTCCCGGCGCGCTCGAACTCACGCCACATGGCTCCATGCATGACGCCGTCGGTGGAGACGATGGCTGGATGGAATCCTTTGAGACTGCGGCGCTCGATCCGATCTTCTGGTGTCATCACTCCAACATTGACCGGCTCTGGGAAGTGTGGCGTCACCGCGATCCCAGGCACACCAATCCAACTCTAGCTGCGTGGCTCTCCAGCATTGACTTTGATTTCCATGATGCCACTGGAAAGGCCGTTACACTCAAGGTGAACCAGGTACTTGATACTACTAGCCCATTGTTGGACTATGTATATCAGGACGTTTCTGATCCACTTCCTGCGGCCCACCGCCTGGCGGAGAGAGAGGCAGCTCCTATGGAAATTGAACGCATTCCGGAGATGGTGGGCGCTACTGATAACAAAGAAATCAGTCTTGGCGCACAGCCCAACTCCATTGAATTTACTGTAAAGCCTCCTTCTGGCCCGGCTGCGCAAGCGCGCCATGCTATCAGGGCAGCGCCCCCTGAGGTCCACCTCAATCTGGAGAACGTAACCGCTGAAGGCAGGCCCATCCATAGCTATGTGGTTTACGTGAATTTGCCAGAGGGTGCCAACGCGTCCAATTATCCCCAGCTTGTTGCCGGCTTGCTACCCAAGTTCGGAATTGTTGAGGCTTCGCGCGAAAGTAAAGAGCACGCGGGTGATGGCATGAATTATTCTTTCGACATTACTCATATCGTCTCCACGCTTCAGGCAAGCAAGTCTTGGAACCCTGAGCGGCTTCGCGTGACCTTTGTGCCTCACGTGCCTGAAAGCAAGCGCACAGTTACTCCAAATACCAAGCCGGTTAAAGTTGGGCGCATTAGCCTCTACTACGCCTGATGAATGCTGCCTTAATATTTCCATATTCCCGATGGCGTCTTTTTCTCTGGCGCCATCCGGAATCATTGGTAATGCTGCTCAGCGCGGCAGCGTGGCTTTTTCTTGTGGCCGCAAGCGCCATGAGCACCATGGAGATGTCGCCGTCATTGAGTGCTCCGCTTCATGCACACAGTGCCGATGGAAGCGTCTCATTCCATCCATCCATGAACATCTGGGGGGCTGAAGGATGGCCTGCCTTCTTACTTCACTGGGCAGCCATGATTGTGGCCATGATGTTTCCTTCTCTGGCTTCTCAACTCCGCGTAGTTGCTGCCCGCAGCTTTTGGTCGCGGCGCACTCGCGCCACACTTCTTTTCTTGTTTGGATACCTGGCTCTCTGGTTGCTCTATGGAGTGATTGCAGAAGCATTCCTGCAACTGGCTCATCAGGCTTTGCCTGCCGCATCCACTTTTCTTGTCCCATTCAGCTTGCTGATTGCAGCCGTTTGGCAACTCACTCGGCGTAAACAGAAAAGTCTTGTGTCCTGCCATTTCACCATGCCCATGTCGCCCTCAGGATGGCGTGCTGATCACGATTGTTGTCTCTATGGCGCACGAACTGCAGTTCAATGCTGCATAAGCTGTTGGGCCTTGATGCTCATCTGCGCTGCTGCAAGCCATGCGCTTTGGGCCATGCTGGTTGTAACCACAGTTTTCTGGATAGAACGATTGCTTCGCCGTCCGCGTCAGCCCTGGCTGGCATCTGCTCTCTTCGCTTCTGCACTGTTGGCCTTCTGCTGCCTATAATGTTTCTAGAGGGCTTCGTAAGAATGCACAGTCACCTGTTCACAATGGCGTTCGGTATTGGCATTGTCGCTGGGCTTCGATCTTTCACTGCTCCGGCCGCCGTAGGTTGGGGCGCATACCTGGGAAAATTAAATCTGCGAAATCTATTCATCAGCTCTGGTGTGGTTGTTGGCTTGCTCTCGCTGCTTGCCGTGAGCGAATACATTGCTGATCTGCTGCCAAAAACTCCCAATCGTACAGCTCCCTGGCCTCTGCTTGTGCGGATTATCACCGGAGGCTTCTCCGGTGCACTCATCTGCCTTTCGGCAAATCAGTCTGTAGTTGTAGGTGCATCGTTAGGCGGAATTGGTGGCATAATCGGCGCTTTTGCCGGTTATAACGCCCGCAAGCGGCTGGTAGAGGGGCTGAAAGTTAAAGACGCAGTCATTGCTATCCCTGAAGACCTTATTGCTATTGGATTGGGATATCTGATTGCCATTGGCTAACTGCGCAGCGGTGGTTCGCGTTGCATTATATTTCTAGACCAAACACGACATTGCGACTTCCGTCATACATTTCTCTTCTTATCAAGTTGTTAGGTGTCGAACGCGAAGGTGTACAAGAACTCCTGCGACATGCCTCTTTCAAAACAATGATGGATGGGCAGGCTGTGGGGCACTAAACGATAGGCGCCGGCGGCCAGGTGTAATTAACCTTGCTCCAACAGCTATTTAGTTGGTGCCGAGAGGGGGACTCGAACCCCCACAGGCCTTTCGGCCCTGCGGATTTTAAGTCCGCTGCGTCTGCCAGTTCCGCCATCCCGGCCACGGGACAATTCCATTTTAGCGTATGTAGCGCAAACGCTCCTTTAACAACGCTGTTCTTCTAACATCCTGACTCTTCGCTCTTCGTAAATAACTCCGTCCTCACATAATAATGTTTGATTCTCTACGCCGACGGGTGGCCACAACTGTGCGATTGAAAATGAATGTTGAACGCATCGGCAACCGACAAAACATAGAAACGGCCGCCTCAAAAGACGGCCGTCAGTATTCAGCAATTTACTTTTTATTTACAGCTGAGGTGGAGTTGAGCTTGGTGTAGACGGTTGAACCGTGTTCGGCATGCTGCTTGGCGTCGGCGGATTGGACATCGGGCTATTGGTTGAGCCTGGCCCAGTCGCGCTTCCCGGTGTACATGGCGTGCTGGATGGCGCGCCCGCTACCGTCGTTGAAGTTCCTGCCGGCTGTGATGGCGTGCTTCCGGCCACAGTGGAGCTTCCTGTGCTAGTCGTGGAGCTTCCAGTCGTAGAGCTGCCTGCTGTCGAGCTTGGGCTGGTTGAACTGCCGATGCTGGTTCCGCTATTGGCCGGAGTGCATGGCGCTGGTGATGCCACAGTCGGAGTGGTTCGCGTTTGATTTGGCGATTGCGTCCCTAACGTTCCACCAGTTACGCTGCCAGCGGTTCCTGCGGTGCTCGGCGTGCCTTGCGTGGCTGAAGGTGTCCCCATTGTGCTTGAGCCCGGCGAGGTCGTCGTAGTTGAAGTAGATGGTGTCGTGCTGGGCGTTGTCGGGCTGGTGGTCTGTGTGCTGGGGCTAGTAGTCTGCCCCATGCCAGTGCTGGGCGTTGCTGTCCCGGTTGTTTGCGCTGAGGCCACACCCATAGCCAGTGCGAACACTGCTGAAGCTAATAAAATTTTTTGCATAGAACATGCTCCTTGTCCAGAATTGCTGCGGCTAGATTTTTACCGCGCGTGATATGCGTCTTGTTTCTTATAAGATGCGCTGGGCCTTGCGGAAGATGGCATAAGCAGGGTTGCGGACCTATTGATTTCTCCCTGGCGGAATTGCCGGTATATTGCTGATCCGCCACTACCTACGTACCAAGATAGACAAATCCGGGAGTTTGCTTCTATTCTTCAGCTGTACCATACAATAAAATCTTAGTAATGAGAGTCTCTGCCGTAAGCTGCACAATCGTTCGTTTGTGTTTCGGGTTTTCATTGCATTGATTCGAGGGGAAAAGATTTGAATTCATCGCTCATTCCTCGCTGTCGCCGGGTCTTGCTGTTGGCATCGCTGGTGTTCAGCCTTATGTTTGCTGCAAGGCTGGTCGCTCAACAGGACCAGGACACGGAACTTTCCGCTGACCAGATCGTTCAGATTCTGCAAGAAAATCCTGACCTGCTGGCGAATGCCAAAAGCCAGATTGTCGCCCAACTCCGCAATCGTGGCTATGATGTTTCTGAAAAAGATGTTACTGACGACCGTCTCTTTAGTGAGATCCGCTCTGATGATCGCGTGCGCCAGATGGCCAGCGATTATTTAGAAGGCGCCGGTTTTGGCCCACAGCAAAGCAACGAGGAAGCTTCGCCGCAAGAACAAGGACAGGAGCAGCAAACCGGCCAGCAAGATCAAAACCAGAATTTGGGCCAGGGACAAACACAGGAACAAAACCAGGGTCAGTATCCCGGGCAGGCATCGCCAACTCCTACTCCCTCCAACCGGATTTTCAACCAACTGCCATCACGCAATAACCAGACCGGACCGTTTGGATCACGCATGCGGCAGCAACAGCAGCCAGAGTCTGGAAAGCAGAAGCCCTTTGGCCAGAAGCAGGAGCAATATCCTCTGCGCAACCTTCCCGCCTTGCGCGATCTTTATACCCAGGCGCTCCCGGATGAAACCAAGTTGGAGCGGTTCGGCGCCTCTCTCTTCCGTAACAGCACTGCTTTTGCTGAA
>DASRDW010000127.1:0-8075 GCA_035652415.1 Candidatus Angelobacter sp.
CTGGATAGCCTGCACGATTTTGGCTTGAAAGATGCGATGCCGGGAACGGTCTTTATCGACGCAGAGGGCAATATTGTAGGCCGGGCCAGTGGCGCGTTAAAACGCGATGAACTGGAAACGCAAATGCAAAAGCTTGCAGGCGCACCAGCATCGCTGCCAAAGGATGATCAGAAGCCGGCCGAAAAAGCTGCAAAATAAAATTCACGAATGAACAAACTATCGGCGGCCTGCTCTTGCAAACAAGTGCGATGAAGAAATACTCGATTTTTGCTGTCAGCTTTGCAGTTGTGCTCACAAGCGCGGTGGTCTTGTGGATGGCGATTCAAGCCCCGGCCCGAGCAGTGGAGAGAGACCTTGCCGCACTCAACTCTCTCACCGCGGGAGAAACGTCAGAAGCGGAGTTGCTCTCACGCAAAGAATTCCAGAATATTGACCGGAGGTGTTTTCAGGAAACCTGCTTCTATCACATGGAGGTGGATAATCAGCTTCTCAGCAGGCTGCATCTGGCGCCCCACATATTCATGGGGGCTATGGTGGATGTGAAGGATGGCATGGTAACTGGTGTTTCCGTCATGGCGACCAGAATTGGTCTGCCAACTATCACGGTTCAACAGGTGCATACCCTGCCGAAAGAATGTTCGGCAATGCCGTGTGTGAAGCCATGGGTGCTTCCCAATAAGACGTTGATGAGCGTCAGTATCATGTTCGATCATCAATCCGATTTCCGCAATCACATACCGCAGGTCATCAATGCGCAGTGCTGGGCGCGTCTTCACGGATGCGCTACTTATGCTGAAGTAATACCGCTCTTGCAGAAGCTGAACTTAGGGTGGAATGTGGACAAGCCCCCAACCAGAATGAAATTGTTGTGATTAAAGCATCCAGCTTAAGTCTTGACTAAAATCCAGAAGCAAGGCAACCTACTCTCCCCGGACAAATTCAGAGTTCGGGATGGCTCATAACTCCTGGCCGGGAGCCTGCAAAATTCAAAATCCCCCAACCAGGAGTCCCCATCAGGTGAAAAAACTCATCGTTCCCTTTCTGTTTCTGATTTGCTCCGTACTGCTTCAGGCGCAAATTCCCTCAGCAAACCATGTTGTAATCGTCGTGGAAGAAAACCAGAGTTATTCCGCTGTGATCGGTAGTTCATCCATGCCGTATCTGAACAGCCTTGCGGCGCAAAATGGGCTGGCCACAGAATATTTCGCCAACGCTCATCCTTCCATTGGCAATTACTTCATGCTGACTGCGGGCCAGTTGGTAACGAATAATGACTCGCTGAGTTCCACGGTGAACGTTGACAACATCGTTCGCCACCTGCTGACGGCCGGTAAAACCTGGAAGAGCTACGCGGAGAGCCTTCCTTCCGTGGGCTATACCGGTGGAGATCGCTACCCATACGCACGCCATCATAATCCGTTTTCTTTTTTCAGTGACGTAGTCAACAGTAATGTGCAGAAACTGAATTTGGTTCCTTTCACTCAGTTTGCGGCAGACCTTGCAAGTGGACAGTTGCCCGATTACTCATTCGTTATACCCAATCTGAACCACGACGATCATGATTGCCCTACAGGGCCAACAGGCTGCACCGTTGCACAGAAACTCGCCACGGCGGATGCCTGGCTAAAAACGAATATCGGCCCGTTGCTCACCAATCCTGAATTTGAGCAGAGCGGAATGCTGATCATTGTTTTTGATGAAGCCCTCACGAGTGATACGACTCATGGCGGCGGCCACGTGGCTGCAGTAGTCGTTGGGCCGAAGGTAAAGAAAGGATTCAGGTCCGCCGCTCTTTATCAGCACCAGAACGTGCTGCGGACTACTCTGGATGCTCTGGGCGTCAAGAGCTATCCGGGCAGCGCAGCAACCGCCGCTGACATGCCTGACCTGTTTGGCGCTGCTGCCGCTCCTTCTGGCTGTGCAGCTGCGACTGCGGGGGTAACTGTGTGCTCTCCGACCGCTGGAAGCACTGATGGTTCGCCAGTGCATTTTGTAGCCGCCGCAGCTTCCTTGCACCCAATTACGGCAATGCGGATTTATATTGATAATCTTTCCAAGTTCACCACGAACGCCGCTTCACTTAATACATCTCTCGCTGTGAGTTCCGGCACACACTCAGTGATTGTGCAGGCTTGGGATTCCAGCGGAGCGGTCTTCAAGTCACCATTGACGATTCATGTGCCTTAAGCGGCGTGTGAGGGGCTGACCATTCTGCCGTCCAAAAAATCGAACGAAAATAGCCGTCATTTATCGCCTCTGTCTCGCTTAAAAGAGAGCGGTGGTCATTGTCCGTAAGGCCATTGTCCAAGGGTACACAGCACCAAGATCCCTGATTTCAGGGCAAAAAAACGAAAATTTTTGTAGCTACTTACAACAAATATAATTATCTTAGTATCAATCGTTTACAGGGTATTTCCATTGTGGAATCGGGTGCCTGGGTTAGTATGTTTCGGGTACAAAAGTTCCGCTACAAAAGTCATTGATTCGTTCGCGCTTTTTAGCGCGAACAAGTTCACTTGCAGTCCACCGACTGCAAATACGAAAAGTGTGCCATGGCAAGCTTGGGGTAGGTTTTTAAACGAAATTAAGCGGAGAAGCAGGGAAGTGGAATCGACGGCCAAGTCGCGGGAACGGGTCGCATCGCAAGCAGGCTTCACTTTAACTGAGCTGCTTGTTGTAGTCGCCATCATCAGTGCTGTGGTTGGATTGTCTATTCCCAACTTCACCCGCAGCATTGACAATGCAAAGTTCAAGGCAGCAACACAGAAGCTTGCTGCCGTGTATCAGGATGCCCGGCTGCGTGCCACCCAGAACAATACCCCTTATGAAGTTTTGCTGGCGTCTTCAACAACCGTGCCATTTCAGGCATGTATTGATTTAGATGGCGATGGCGTCTGCAGTGCCGGCGATCCTGTGACCGTGTTTCCTGCGCAAGTAAGCCTTAACAATGCCGGCGTTCCGCTGGCACTAAACCCAGCAGAGCTGGGTTTCACACCCTCGTCCATAGACCAGACTCTTGGAATCGGCTGGAACAGTTTTGGCATGCCGTGTCAAAGAAGCTCATCTGCAGCCCCATGTGCAACGGTTGCAGGGTGGATACAGTATCTGCAGTTCCGGCGCGCTGGAGGCGAAGTTTTGTATGCGGCCGTGGCTGTCAGTCCAACTGGCAGAATAAAGACCTGGATGTACGATCCATCAGGAAACGGAAACTGGTTTTAGATCACTATTAATTTATGAGTGAGCAGCAGCCAATTCGAGAGATCAAGCGCAACGCGAAGTCGCGAGGCTTCAGCCTGCTTGAATTGGCTATCGCTATGGCCGTTCTGTTGGTGGGATTGCTGGGCGGTATTGTGGTGATTGGAGTGGCATCGGCCAACAATGGGCGATCAAAATTCCACACCACGGCGGCAACGCTGGCGGAAAGCACCATGGAGCGGATTCTGGCCATTCCTGAAACGGCCACAGGTACGGCGGCGCAAACGCAAATCACGGATTGCGGCGGCAATACCTATACGGTGGAAACTGCTGTTGGCGGTTCGCCCTTGATTTCGAGCGGGGCTTTTTCAGGATCGATTGATTTCTCCCAGGCGGCGCAGGCGAACTACTCCATGAATTATGCCATGTGCGCGACCTCAGGGGGCAGGTATGACGTTCGTTGGCGCGTAGACCCCGGCCCGACTCCTTCAACGCAGCTGATTACGATAAGTGTAAAGAGCATAAGCGCGAATGGAGCACTCTTGACTTTGCCGTACACCTTGCATCATCTGCGGGGGGATTTCTGATGGCGGCTGGCCGCTCCAATTCGGTTAAGCGCACCGGCGCTAACGCTGGCTCCAGAGGTTACACCTTGCTGGAACTTCTGGTCAGCTTGCTAATACTGTTGACGGTCACGGCAGTGGTCTTCGAGCAGATTGACCAGATGCAGAAGAAATCCAGCTCTGAAGCCATGAAGCTGGACTTGAGCCAGCAGGCGCGGGAATTTGTGAACCAGACAGTCCGCGATCTTCACATGGCTGGCTATCCCAGTTTACTAATGTATTCGACCCCACCGGATCCCACGCAGGTTGCTGCCGGGCTGGTAAGCATTTCGCCCACGCAAATCTTGTTTGAAGGCGACATGAATAATGACGGCAATGTTTACAGCGTGAACATTTACTACGTTGCCAATGATCCCAATGATCCTAATTGCCCATGTATCAGGCGGAGCATGGTGCAAAAAACATCTGCGGATTCCTTGAATGAAGGCTTGGGACCGTACACGGAGACTGATCACGTCTTTCCTCCGGGCACTGGCGCTGGACAATCCGGCGAAGACCTGTTCGCGTACTATGACCAGAACGGCAATCCGGTGAATATTGGAACAGGCATTGATATTTCAACTCCGGCAAATGCTGCGACCATTTCTACTATCAAGACTGTAAAAATCAACCTGAGCATGCTTACCAATCTGCGTGATCCAGCTACACCCAATGGATTTATACGCACTTCAATTTCTGCAACTTCAAGGGTGAACCAATAATGGCGAGAGCGCTGGCCAAAACGAAGAGCAAAAAAGAGCGCGGCATGGCGCTGCTGCTCACATTGTTTGCGCTGCTGCTGCTCTCTGGTATTGGCCTGTTCATGGTGCTCTCATCGAATACTGAAACCCGCATTGACGCCAATTACGGCAGCAGTTTGCGCGCATATTATGCTGCGCGCTCCGGCCTGGAAGAGGTGCGCGACCGGATCAGGTATGCTTCTAACTCTCCCCTTGTGCCTGCTGGCTTAGGATTGGCAGACAAGCTCCCCACAGACGTCGCGGGTAATCCGAACGGCGTGCTGTACATAGTGAATCCCGCGAACGGCGAAACTATTGATCCCACCGACATTACCAGCCCATACTTTGATGACGATCTGTGCCATGCGTTTAACTCAGGCACACCCAAGGGGATCAAATGCACCACGATTCCTACGACAGCAGGCTGGCAGTTAACTTCAATACCTTCGCAGGTTTTGCAGGGAAGCAGGCCGCTAGCTTATAAGTGGGTCCGGATTATGATGAAGACGAACCGGACTGCGGCTCCGTACTTTGTCGATCAGGGATCGGTTGCTAGGCCAATGCTGGCGGCAGGCCAGACCGGCGCTCCTCTGGACACCCGCGTTTGCTGGGACGGCCAGGCAGAACAGCTTTTGCCCAGTGGTGAAAACCCAACTTGCGACGCTAACGGGATGCAGACTGTTTATATGCTGACCGCGCTGGCCATAACTTCTCAGGGCAGCGGCATCAATGGCGCGCGGAAGCTTTTGCAATCGGAAGTGGTAGCGCCTTCCATAAGGCCCGCAGGAGTGCTCACTGCTGCATCCATGAATCTGCCGATGACAGTCAATGCCGGCATTCCGCCGGTGGCCATTGATGGGCGCGTACACAAACTCGATGGCACGGTTTTGCTTAATGCAGATGGCACGCCAGCCACACCCGCGGGTTGCTCTTCTGTGGCGCCACTG
This sequence comes from Candidatus Angelobacter sp., assembly GCA_035652415.1. Lineage (GTDB taxonomy): Bacteria > Acidobacteriota > Terriglobia > Terriglobales > Acidobacteriaceae > Angelobacter. Next base: position 5,485 of record DASRDW010000127.1, read on the forward strand.
GCGACGAATACCGGAAGCAATCAGATGGAGCAGATGCTGGATCTGGTTCGCAAAAACATTGTCGATACCGCGAATGCATCTTGCAACGCGGATGGTTCGGGCAAGGGAGGGAACAGTTGCCCGCCAGCTCTCTGGTGGGTGCGCGGCACCGACCTATCTACGCGTTTTGTTACCAGCGTCACTACTGGCACCAGTGGCGGCTCCGGTTCATCGCCCGGCGGCAGCGGCCACGATGGCGACGGAGACGGAGACGGAGATCACCACGGACACCATGATCCAGTAGGCATCTCCACAACCGCGTGCGATCCAGCCAGCCCAAGCTGCTATACCAATCTTGATTTGTCGGCGCCGGAGCTGTTTGCCGCATCAGCTACCGCAGGAGTCGATCTGCCGCAGATCACTTCCTTCTTAGCCAATAAGCCTGCGCCTTTCATTGGCAACTCCGGCAATCAGGCAGACTCCACTATTTACCAGCCGCCGGCAACGCAGACGGTGGGTAATGAGATTACCGCGGTCAAGAATCTGGTGACGTTCAGCCAGAACAAGGCAAACTATTTTAGCGTTTCTGCTGCAACACTGAATGCGGGTAACAGCAGCTATGGCAGCTCGGGCAGCCCCGGCAACCCCAATAATCCACCATCCCCTGCGGTAGTGGTGGTGACTGATCCCTCGTTGACCTTGAGCAACGTAACTCTTTCCGGCTATGGAGTGCTGGTGGTTCCGAGCTCCCTGGAGATAACCAGCACCGCCACTCTAAACTGGAATGGCATTGTGCTGGTGAAATCATCCACTGGGCAAGTCACTGTGGACGCGGGCGCGAAAGGCTACATCAACGGAGCGTTGCTGCTGGCCCCAGGAGCAGGATTCAACATCAATGGTTCTTCCTCCGGCAACTTATTCCAGATCACCTATAGCTGTGACGCGATTGATCTTGCCTTCAGCACGCTGCCTTTTAAAGTTGTTTCCACTGCGGAAACCTCTTTCTAGGCGATCTCCGGCGTGAATGTCCTACCCAGCACAGCCATCTTTTAAAATCAGGAACCTTTTTGCGGTTTGAAGCGTATTAGAGAGCAGAGGCGACGATGACTTTTCTGCTGTGGTGTATTTTGCTGGTGCTCTGCTGGCCGCTGGCGCTTTTGGCGATCGTGCTCTATCCGCTGATATGGCTGATCCTGCTGCCATTCCGAATTGTCGGCATTGCTGTGGGAGGCGTGCTGGAGTTCCTGCGGGCCATTATCATGCTTCCAGCCCGTGCGTTGGGTGGCCGAATCTAGGCTCAACTTTTACGCCCAGCCTTCGGTTCGATAAACCGCAAATTTCAGCAATCCACAACGGCTGCACGCTGAATTTTTACACTGCTATACCCCGATAATCTCGCCCTTTTCATTCACATCAATGCTTGCCGCACGGGAAACCTTTGGCAGTCCCGGCATCAGCATCATATTGCCTGCAATGACCACCACAAATCCTGCTCCGGCGGAAAGTGATGCATCCGTGACATTGAGCGTCCAGCCGGTAGGCGCGCCAAGGAGCTTGGGATTGTCGCTGAACGAATACTGCGTCTTGGCCAGGCAGACAGGCAGTTTGGCAAAGCCCCAGTCCTTTATCTGTTGCAGCTTGGCTTTTGCCTTGTCGCTGAAATTGACTCCAGCAGCACCATAGATCTTTGTGGCCACAGCGGTAATTTTGTCCTCCAGTGAGCCTTCCAGAGAGTAGATGGGCTGCACTTTGGGATCAGGATTTTTATCAATTGTTTCGACAACCTTCTGCGCCAGAGCAGCCGCGCCGTCGCCGCCCTTGGTGTAGGCTTCGCTCAATGCGCTCACCACGCCTTGGTCGGCAGCGTACTGGGCCAGCAACTTCAGATCGGCCTCTGTATCAGTAGGGAAGCGATTGATGGCAACCACCACCGGTGCGCCGAATTGCTTGAGGTTCTGAATATGCCGGACAAGGTTCGGTAGGCCGCGTGCAAGATCGCCTTCACCCTGATTGCGCAGGCTCTGCGCCGTGGTCACCAGAACGGTGCAGGCCGGAGCGATTCCGGAGGAGCGCATCACGATATCAAAATATTTTTCCGCGCCCAGATCGGCGGCAAACCCCGCCTCGTTGACAACGTAGTCAGCCAGCCGGATTCCCATGTTGTGCGAGATCACGCTGCTGGTGCCGTGGGCGATGTTGCCAAAAGGCCCGGTATGCACCATGGCTGGCGTGCCTTCAGTGGTCTGGACAAGATTAGGAAAGATGGCTTCACTTAGCAGGGCCATCATGGCGCCGGTGGCGTTTAGATCAGCAGCGCGCACCGGTTTCCCCGCTCGTGAGACGCCGATGATAATTGCATCCAGACGGCGGCGCAGATCGTCCAGGCTGGAGGCCAGGGCCATAACCGCCATAATTTCCGATGCGGCAGTAATCACAAAACCCGAATTGCGCGTAAGCGCGCCTTTTTTCTCGCCGATATCAAGCGTGATCCGGCGCAGAGCGCGGTCATTCATGTCCATAGCGCGCGGCCAGGTAATGCGCTCAATATCAAGATCAAGCGCGTTGCCATGGAAAATGTGAGCGTCAATCAATGCCGCCAGCAGGTTGTGCGC
>DASRDW010000128.1:0-3427 GCA_035652415.1 Candidatus Angelobacter sp.
TCGAGCACGAAAGCCAGATGCGCAACTGCTTCAGGACGATGCGCGCGCATCAGCTCCAGCAACTGATCGCAGGAGCGCTCTTCCGCAAGATCGATTTTTTCAAAGCGACCCAGCGTTGCCGCTTCTTCCGGTTCGCGAATGTCAGCGCCAATCACGTTGAAGTCCGATAGTTGCTTGAGCAGGCGAAGTCCCAGGTTTCCTGAGACTCCGGTGATCAGCACTGTCGGTTTTTGAGCCATAGTTATTTGCTTTGACCCTTAAGGTTCCACTGGCTTGGGTGCGTTGCTGCTGGGAGAGGCTGCAGGCGCCGTGGGTGGATGCTGCGGCCCGCTCGGTTGAGGCATGGTGAATGGCGTGCCGGCTGAGCGCGGGCCAAAATATGTTTCGTTGAGATCCGTGTGGATAGGATCCATAATGGCTTTGTTGGCCGCTTCTATTGCTTCCTTGCGAATAGCGGCGACAATTTCGGGCTTCGCCTGTGCCACGGTAAGCGTTTCCCGCGCTTGCAGCTTGTAAAATTGGAAGCCTGCAGGCTCAGGCTCAATCTTGGTGACCTCCCCGAATTTCAGCGCGAAGATTTCATTTTCCACGTTGGGAGAAAGCGAACCACGCCGACGCGTGCCAATCTCAGTATTAATGGGAGCAGTTGTCAGGCCCAGGGTTTTGTAAGCCTCTTGCTGGAGCTTATCGAGGTCTTCACCGTTGGCGGCGCGATCCCGCATGCTCTCTGCCACCTTCTGCGCGCGTTGCTCAAAGTCATTAAGACCTTCTCGCGGGGCTTTTGGATTGACGCGAGGAATGAAAACACGACCCAGCTTTACCTGCTCAAATTTGGTGGTGTTCTTGTCGTAGTAAGCCTGAATATCAGCATCTGAGGGCGTGCGGTACTTCTCATCCACTGCGCGATGATAAGCCTCAGTAAGGCTGTTAAGCCGCACCACGCGCATCAGTTCCTGGAACCGGGGATCTTTATCCACGCCAAGTTTTTCTGCCTGGCTGGCAAAAGCCATGATTTGCACATAGCGTTCTGCCAGATTGCGAATGGCCGTAGGCGACATCGGCGCATTTGCCTGGTTTACTGCTGCCAGGATTCGCTCAAACTGCTCTTTGGTGATGATCGTGGTGCATGCGCTGCTATTGACAGAAGCTTCAGAGCAAAAGCCGTGGACAGTTATCACCGCGTCATTTGAGCTCACTGTTTCAGGATGCGCAGTTGTGCCTGGTTGGGCTGCAAGCGGCGCACCGGGTCTGGCTTGCGCAACAGCAGGGACTTGCCCCATCGCCGACAAACACACGGCCAAAAGCATAGGAGCTATACGGATGCGCTTCATTGTCGCGAAAATACCATCCCAAATCGTTGCTGGTAATAGGGGGAGTAAGGCAATCGTAACACAAAGAATTCGCAAAAACATCGGTGCGATTCCAGAGTTTTTTCCTGATCCAGCCAATGATTTTGGCGGTTATGTTTTAAGGCGCAAATCATCTTTTGCGGAGACTCACTCAGCATTATTTCGATGGTTTTGGCGCTTGTGGCAGCCCGGCAGGAGCCGGAGGCGCAGGCGGCCCAAAGTAACCTTCGTCATAGCTGGCCTTCACCGGTTCGGTAAGCTCCTTGAACTTGGCGTCCATTTTTTGGCGAAAGATGTCGCGTGAGATTTCCTGTTTCACCGCGTCCAATGGAATAGCTTGTAGGGTCTCAAGGTGATAGATCACAAAGCCGTTGGGATCGTCGGAGCGGAAGACGTCGCCAGCTTGATGGGAGAAAATTTCCTGGTCAATTGGGGCAGGAAACACGCCGTGGCGAACATTGGTCATTTCAGTGTTTGGCGGGGGCGCGGTAATACTAAGAGTGGAGTAGGCTTCTTTCTGGAGCTTATCAACGGCTTCACCCTTGGCGGCCCGAGCTTGCATATCATCGGCCACTTGCTTGGCTTTAGTCTGGTAAGCCTGCTTTTGCGCTTCTGTGGCCTTGGGGTCAGGATCGTTCTTGGGTATGTAAATCCGGTTTAGCTTGGCGCTTTGGAACTTGGGCTCATTTGCCTTGTAGTAGGCTTCAATCTCCGCGTCAGACGGAGTGCGATTTTTTTCTGCCAAGTCATTGCGGTAAAGATCGCCCAGCGTTTTAAGCCTCAGGACGCGCATTACTTCCGCAAAGGTAGGGGTGTTTTGTATTCCGGCAGCCTTGCCCGCCTCAGAAAATATGAGAAGCTCTACATACGCTTGCCCAATCTGTCGGAGCTGGGCCTGCGTCACGGCTTGACTATTGGGATTAAAGGCCTTCAGCAACTTATCAAACTGCTCCTTGGTTACTTCGATCGTGCAGTCTTTTGTGCTGGGCACCATGGGCTTGGTGGCGGGAGCTTCGTCAGCCAGACACAATCCCTTGATCGTAATCACAGGATGGTTGGGAGGAATATCTTCGACCCGCTCCTGAGGCTGTTTGAGCGTTGGCAAAGTGGAAGGAGTAGCCTGAGGCGCAGGCGTCTGCGAAACAGTAGGCTTTTGCCCGCTCTGGGCCTGGGCGGGCGGCAACACGATTGCAACTGCGAGCAGGGAAGTGATCAATATACGCATCATTTAGAAGTCCTTTCTGCAAATGAAAAAGGCAGGAAAATGAAAATCCTAGCATAATCGCCTTTCTCCTAAATACTATGATCCACTGAGGTTACTGGTGTACAGCAACCAAAAATTGAGAAAATGAAAAGCGTGTCACATGGCGAGCTGAATCCGGTGCTGGAACGCATGCAGCAAGAGAAGCGCGCGGTAGCGCTGAACTCTCTGCTGGCCGCCGTGGCCATTACATTATTGAAACTGATTGTAGGCGTCACCACGCGAAGCCTGGGCATTCTCTCTGAGGCGGCGCACTCTGGCCTGGACCTGGTGGCGGCGCTGGTTACGCTGCTTTCTGTGCGAGTCTCAGACAAGCCAGCCGATGCCGAGCACCAATACGGCCACGGCAAGGTGGAGAATTTTTCCGCGTTTATTGAGACCGCCTTGCTGCTGCTTACCTGCGTGTGGATTGTATCGGAAGCAGTTCGCCGGCTCGACGGACACCACAGCGTTCATATTGAGCCCAGCATCGCTGCTTTTGCCGTGATGTTCCTCTCAATGTTTGTTGATTGGTGGCGTTCACGCCGTTTGCAGAAGATCGCGCTCAGATATGACAGCCAGGCGCTGGAAGCCGATGCGCTGCACTTCAGCACCGATATTTTTTCCAGCGGCGTGGTTGCTCTGGGTCTTGCCCTTGTATGGGCTGGGGCGCACTGGCAAGTAGGATGGCTTACCAAGGCTGATCCAGTGGCCGCGCTCATGGTTTCAGGCGTGATTGTGTATGTGAGTTCGCGGCTGGCGCGGCGCACCATTGACGCACTGCTGGATGCTGCTCCGGCTGGATATCGTGGGCGCATTGTTGATGCAGCGTTTAAGG
>DASRDW010000129.1:0-5565 GCA_035652415.1 Candidatus Angelobacter sp.
AATTGACGGCACCACGCCCGGACCATTTTTCAATCTGTATCAGTTCGATTTGGCGCACCCATGCACCAACGGAAGCCAGCCCGCCAATCCTAATCAGAGTGGAATAGTTTTTTTCCCGGGAAGCGTTCCGCTCTACAAGAATGGCGTGCTGGTAGGAGGGCTGGGAATCAGCGGGGACGGCGTAGAACAAGATGACTTCGTCTCAGACCAGGCTTCACAGGCGTTCTCAGCTCCGGCAGCCATGCGTGCCGACCAATTGATCTTGCGCGGAGTGCGCCTGCCATACCTGAAGTTTCCGCGCAATCCCACGCTGTAGGTTTAGCCGCAAAGGATACGAAGGTGAATCACAAAGAGCAAAAAGGAAGTAGGTGGTTCGTGATCATCTGCAATTCGGCTGCAGAATAAAATGCATTCATGCTTTCTTGAGTTCCTTCGTTTTGTCTTTATGTCCTTTGTGGGGTTGATTTTTCCTATTGCGTGATGCCGGCCTCATGCAAGGCCGCATTGACTTTGCGCATCTGTGCGCTGAAGCGCGGAGCGTTGTATGCGGAAGGATTATCAAGCTCCTGGAACAGCCCATCAATTGCCGCCCGTACGGCAGGATGAGCGCTGCCTTGTTTCTCATAACAAATAAAGAGACTGTCCAGGGCCATGGCTGCCTGCTCGGCTGAGCGCGTGTCCTGATTGGATATGCTGTCTGCCTGTGCTGAAATTTCTTCCAGCAGGCGGCTTGCCCGCGCTTTATCGAAGCTGGCCTGGTTGATCTTCGTTACCAGACTGGCCGCAAGCTCGCTGGCGCGTTGCGCGCTATCGCCAATATTTTTGGGTGAGCTGCTCAGGTTGCTCGTTACCTGATAAACGCTTTGCAGTTCCGTCTCAAGCTGCTGGCTGGCGGTAGAGTCAATGTCTTTGGCCAGGATGCGTAAAATCGTGTAGTGCGCGCTGTTCCACACTGGTGCCCCTGCACCTCGATTTTCGTACCCGCGCTCCTGCCGCCAACTGCTCTCCGGTTTGGTCAGGCTGTGATGGCAACTGAAGCAGTCGTACTCTGAAAACTCGGGCCAGTTTGGGCTTTGCGTGCGCCGTGCCAGCCGCTTCAAGGCCTCGCGCAGTTGTATGGCTTGGCCAACGGCCCAGAGGCGCACTCCATAATTCGGATCAGCCGGCGGCTTCCAGTGTGGCGGCTCGATAGCGCTGTATGAATCCAGCTCAAAAACCAGGTCAGGATGTCCGGCCGCGATCATCTTGTGGTCTACTTCTTTTTCGGGCGTACCCAGATGGCAGGTCAGACATTTCTCTGAGCGATGAGCGACCTCGGTGATGTCATACATTCCCAGGGCGACGGACTTCTGTGTAGACCAACCTTTCAGCGTATGCGGCCCCAGCCATGCCGAAGCTGGGCCATGGCAGCTCTCGCAGCTCACCCCTTCGCTGACGTCAAAGTCGCGTCCTTTCTGTTCGGGTGATACGGCAAGCGCATGGCAGGCCAGGCATTTGGGTGAAGCCGCGGGATTGCCGATTCCCAGTATTTTCCCCATGCGCTGCGATACCGGGCTCTGCAGGCTGCGATATGCCCTGAAGTGAGAGTCTTTTACCACCCAGGTGCTGTATTCGTTCTGCAAGACCCGGGTGCTCGCCAGCGGCTGCACGCCGCCATGGCACGCGGAGGCGCTGCAGGAGCCGGGACCTACGTATTTTGAACCGCTCTTTTCCTGCGCGGCCGCAAACACCGCCAGAAGACAGTTCAAGTAGATGACTGCGCGGACAAAACAAGCCTTTTGCCAGATGCCAGATTCAGCCATAAGAGAAATGTTGGAAGTGTACTTTGTATACTGTGTTGCGCGCAAACGCAACCCGAGAATTATGGGGGCAGCGCCGGCTCCTGCCTCTCAGGAGAGGGGCCATATCTCTCCGGGTTTTTCCCCAACAAACCACATATGGACGCGGGCATAGTTGTTTGCTATAGTCCGGCCCAGTACTTCTTAACAGTCAGAACCGTCACATATTAAAAACAAAGGACAAGGTTACTGTGTCTGGGCCGGCTCCTTTCAAAGTGCTGCCTGTTGAACATAAGACAGACGGCATATTTGAAGAACTTAAAGACGTTCAGCGGAAGTTCGAGTATCTGCCCTCCGAGGAGTTGAAGCGGATCGCAGATCGCCGGGGCTTGGCTTTGCGTGATGTCCATGCCATTGCCAGCTATTATCCGCATTTCCACCTTCAGCCGCCGGCAAAGGTGGTGGTAAAAATTTGCGATGATATGACCTGCCACCTGCGTGGCGCTTCCGCTCTGCAGCGAAAGCTGGAACAGAGATTCCAGGGCATGTCTGAAAATGAGCTTACCATCCGTAATGTTTCTTGCGTAGGACGTTGCGACCATGCTCCTTCTTTTGTAATCAACGACCGTTATTACGACGGATTTTCACCCGATGGAGCCGTTTCGGCGGTGATGCAGACTATTGGCGGCGTGCCTCCACAGGGATCGAGCTATCGTTTTCGCGAGATGAAACTGGCAAGCGACCCCTATGACGGGGAGAAACCCTATTCCGCGTTAAGAAAGTTCGTGCAATCGCGCGATTGGCCTGGTCTTTTGTCCTGCATCAAGGCCGGCGGACTGCGCGGCATGGGTGGTGCGGGATATCCCACCCATCAAAAATGGGAGGCGGTGCGCAATTCGCCATCGCCTGACAAATACATTATCTGCAACGCCGATGAGAGCGAGCCGGGGACCATTAAAGACCGTTACATTCTCACGCAATTGCCCCATCTGGTCATCGAAGGGATGGCTTTAGCGGGCCTGTGCGTGGGCGCCAAGCGGGGATATCTTTATATCCGCCATGAATACCAGGAGCAGGAAGCGATCCTTAACGCGGAGCTGTTGCGCTGCTATGAAAAAGGATTGCTGGGACGAAAAATTCTAGGCACCGAGCTCTCTTTCGATATTACGATGTTCATCAGCCCAGGCGGATACATCTGTGGGGAAGAAACGGCCTTATTGGAAGCCATTGAAGGCAAACGCGCCGAACCGCGTAATAAACCTCCTTTTATGGCCAGCGTGGGTCTGTGGGGAAAACCCACGGTCATCAATAACGTCGAAACTCTCGCCTTTGCCACCGCAATGGCGGCCAAGGGGCCTGAATGGTTCAACTCCCATGGCGCCAACGGATTTACCGGACTGAAATTTGTCGGGATCACGGGCGACGTCCAGAAACCTGGGATCTACGAAGTTCCTATGGGAACAAAGTACAGCGAACTGATCAGTGAATACGGCGGTGGTACACCGCCGGGACGCAAGTTAATCGGCTTTGCTCCTTCCGGCCCCTCCTCAGGATATTTACCCGCTTCCATGGCCGATCTTCCTTTAGACTGGCAAACCCTGAGCAAAGCCGGTTCCATGGTGGGCTCAGGCGCGATTGTAGTCTGTGCCGAAGGCAGATGCATGCTCGACATGGCGCTCAATGCCGTGCGCTTTTATCGCAACGAATCTTGCGGAAAGTGTGTGCCCTGCCGCATCGGCTCACAAAAGCTGGTAGAAATTCTTGAGGGCTGGACACGGGGAAACTATAAGCGCACCGATCTGCCGCTGGTGGAAGAGCTTTCGCACGCTCTCAGGCAAACCTCGATTTGTGGATTGGGCCAGATCTTGCCCGCGCCCATTCAATCTGTGCTTCAGCATTTTCGCCCGGAAGTAGAGGAGCATCTTTTCAATCGCTATTGTCCTGCTGGTGTTTGCTTCGAAGGAAAGACAGCATGAGCCATCCGGTCGTGCCTTCTTCAATGGTCCAGCTCACAATCGATGGGCGAACCCTCACCGTGCCCGCAGGGACGACTGTCTTCGACGCCGCCCGTATACACGGCATTGAAATTCCCGTGCTCTGCCACCAGCAAAATGAAACTCCGGTCGGGGTATGCCGCATGTGCGTGGTGGATGTAGGCGCCCGCGCCTATGCCGCAGCCTGCATCCGGCAAGTTGATCCCGGCATGGTGGTGCAAACCAACAGCGAAGGAGTGCACGCCGCGCGCAAGACCTTGCTGGAGCTGTTGATGGCTGACCATCCCGCCCCCTGCGTCCGCCAGCAGCACACCGGCGATTGCGAACTGGAAAGACTGGCCGAGCAGTACAATGCGGCTGAAACAGTTTATCCTCGCCGTGATGTTACCCGCGGGCAAGACGATTCTTCGCTTACCATCCTGGTAGACCATGCTGCCTGCATTCTCTGCGACCGTTGCGTGCGCGCCTGCGCTGACCTGCGAAAAAACTTTGTCATCGCCCGCCAGGGTAAAGGATATGGGGCGGGAATTGCCTTTGATATGGATGACCCCATGGGCGGTTCAAGCTGCGTCTCCTGCGGTGAGTGCATGGTCTCCTGCCCAACGGGTGCGCTGACCAATAAAATTACCGTCGGCCAGAAGCTGGAGACAGGGCTTTCCTGTGAGACCGAGGAGCTTCTGCAGCTTCCGGTGTTTCAGGGCGTCTCCGGAACATTTCTTGAACTGAATCGCGGCTCTGTGGTGAAGCGCAGCGTGAGGAAAGGAGAAATTCTTTTCCGCGAGGGCGAATATGGGTCCACGGCTTTTTACATCCTGGAAGGGCAGATGGATATTTTCATCTCCAGCCCGCGCGCTCACGTCAATACTGAAAGGGGCGTCACCGGCCTGTTCAACGTTTTGCAAAGCAAACTGGTGGGCAGGAAGGAAAAACCACGCAAGGAAGAAAATTTAAACCGCACCCACATTTCCATTGATGCCCCGGTAGAGCTGGCTTATGACAATCCCGTGGCGCAGCTTGGCCCCGGCGATCTATTCGGCGAAATGACTTGCATGAGCTTCTATCCACGTTCGGCGACCGCGCGCGCGGCCACCGATTGCGTGGTCCTTGAGATGTTGCGCAATGTGCTCGATGTGCTGCAAAAGAATAAGACCTTTCGGGCCAAGCTGGAGCGCGACTACCGCGTACGCGCGCTCGAGACCCACCTGCGCAGCGTGCCCATTTTTTCGGCATTGACTCCGGAATTCATCGACGAACTGCGCCAGAATGTGGAGTTGGTCCGCTATGCCCCGGGAGAGATCATCTTCAAGCAGGGAGATTTGGCCGATGCGTTTTACCTTATTCGCATTGGTTTCGTAAAAGTCAGCGAAAAATATCCCGGGGGCGAGCTTGTGCTCGCATATCTCTCCAAGGGAAGTTACTTCGGCGAAATTGGTCTGCTGGGCGGAGGGAAACGCACGGCCACGTGTTCAGCCCTGGATAACGTGGAAGTGGTGCGCATCGCCGCCGAAGACTTCAAGAGCATGATGCGCCGCTTTCCCGAGATTCGCGCTCAACTGGAAGCCATCAGCGCCGAGCGTTTGCGCCAGAACCAGACCCATTTTTCGCAGGTGAGCAATGTTCCCGTGGATGAATTTTTGCGCCAGGGGTTGATGGAAGCGCAAAATCTGCTGGTTCTCGACCTCGACAAATGCACACGTTGCGATCAGTGCGTTAAGGCCTGTGCCGATGCGCACGATGGAGTCACCCGCCTGATTCGCGATGGGTTGCGCCTCGACCGCTACCTGATTGCCACC
>DASRDW010000130.1:0-24994 GCA_035652415.1 Candidatus Angelobacter sp.
CTCGAAGCCGCGGCCTTCGCCCAGCAGCATGTTGGAGACAGGAATGCGCACGTTTTCATAGGTTACGTCGCCGTGGCCGTGCGGCGCGTGATCGTAGCCAAAGACGGTCAGCAACCGCTCCACTTTTACGCCTGGCGTATCCATGGGCACCAGAACCATCGACTGTTGCAGATGGCGCTTAGCAGCGGGATCAGTCTTGCCCATAAAGATAGCGATTTTGCAGCGCGGATCGCCCGCGCCTGACGACCACCACTTGCGCCCGTTCAGCACATACTCATTGCCTTCGCGGCGAATGCTGGCCTGAATGTTCGTTGCGTCAGAAGAAGCGACGGCAGGCTCCGTCATGGCAAAACAGGAACGCATCTCGCCCGCCAGCAGAGGTTTGAGCCAACGGTCTTTTTGCTCCTGCGTGCCGTAGCGCGACAGCACCTCCATGTTCCCCGTATCGGGCGCGGAGCAGTTGAAGACCTCCGGCGCCATAATGCTGCGGCCCATGATCTCGCACAGCGGCGCGTATTCCAGGTTGGTGAGCCCTGCGCCATATTCATTATCGGGCAGAAAGAGGTTCCAGAGTCCCGCCGCACGCGCCTTGGGCTTAAGCTCTTCAATCACGTGCGAAGGCGTCCAGCGGTCACGCTCAATCTCCTTATAAAAACGCCCTTCGTTGGGATAAATATGCTCGTCCATGAACGCGCAGAGGCGTTTCTTGAGCTCGTTGACCTTATCGCTGTATTCGAAATTCATGTTTGACCTGCCCGGTGGCTCTTGGCCCTGGCTCTTAGTATTTGGTACTTGGCTCTGCATCGCAGACCAAAGGCAATTCTAGAAGCTCTAAAAAAATTGTTAGGGAGCTTGCAGCTAAATACTAAGTACAAAATACTGCATTAGCGTAGTCGATTGTTCCTGATTCATCAAATGAATCAACAGAATAGTGTAAGATTTGTGCCGTGCATCTGAGTCAGGTCGATCTCAACCTCTTTGTGGTGCTGGAGGCCATTTATCGCGAAGGCAACCTGACCCGCGCCGGCCGCCAGCTCAAGCTTACCCAGCCGGCCATGAGCCATGCGCTCAAGCGGTTGCGCGAGCTGCTGAGTGACCCTCTGTTCATTCGTGAAGGCGCCAATATGGTGCCTACGCCCTTCAGCCGCAACATGATTAATGATGTTCGCCAGGCGTTGCAAATCCTTGAAGTTAATCTTTACGAGAACCGCAATTTTGATCCTGCGCATACGCGGCGGAATTTTCAGCTTGGATTCTGGGAATTGATGGAGTCGATGATCCTGCCGAAGCTTGCAACTGTTCTGGCAGAGGCTGCGCCGGAAATTTCTATTACCACGCTGCGCGTGAAGCGGCGTGAGATTGAGATGGAACTGGCCAGCGGCGCACTGGATATGGCGCTGGACGTCCCCATCAACATGAGTGACAGCATTCGCCACAAGCCGCTGTTCTCTGATCGCGTGGTGGTGGTGGCGCGCGATAGCCATCCCGTGATTGGCCGCGAACTTGATCTTGAGACTTATTTGTCACAGGACCACATTCTGGTTTCTTCGCGACGTTTTGGCCCCAGCCTTGTGGATACGGAACTAAACCGGAAGGGCAAGAAGCGCCAGATCAACTTGCGATGCCAGAATTATTTTGCTGCGTGCCGCGTGGTGAGCGAGACAAACATGCTGCTGACCATGCCGGAGCATTATGCTGAAATGTTGAATGGCCGCTTTGGCAATCGCTTGTACCCGTTCCCGCTCAAGAGCCTGCAGACCCTTGATATACACATGTACTGGCATGAGAGCGCGGACAATGATCCACCCAACCGCTGGTTGCGCGAGCAGATTACCAAGGTGGCAGAAGAGGCGATTCAGGCTGTGGCTGCTCCACCACCAAAAGCACAGAAAAAGCAGGCCGCACGGACTACGAGGAGAGGCGCATGAAAGCCGCAGTTCTACATGAACTCAAAAAGCCGCTGGCGATGGAAGACGTTGAACGCCCTAAGCCTGGCGAGAATGAAGTGCTCATCCAGATTGAAGCCTGCGGCGTCTGCCACTCTGATCTGCACATTATTGAAGGCGACTGGAAGCAGTTTGGCGGGATTACGAAGATCCCGCTGATTCCCGGGCATGAAGTGGCAGGTCGCGTGGCTGAAGTTGGGAGCGGCGTGCGCAATCTGAAGGTGGGCGATCGCGTTGGTGTTCCGTGGATTTACTGGACATGCGGCGAGTGCGAGTTCTGCCAAGAAGGCTATGAAAATCTTTGTTCGCGGCAGAAGATCACCGGCTTGACCGTCGATGGCGGCTATGCGGAATTCATCAAGGCACCAGCAACGCACGCCACCAGAATTCCTGACGCTGTCCCCTCCATGCAGGCCGCACCTCTTTTTTGCGCCGGAGTGACCGTATATCGGGCGATCAAAGAGTCGCAGCTTCAGGCCGGGCAGCGCCTGGCAGTTTTTGGAGTCGGCGGGCTGGGACATCTGGCAATTCAGATTGGCAAGCATTTGGGCGCTGAGATCACGGCCATTGACGTGGCTGATGACAAGCTGGCGTTGGCAACATCGCTTGGCGCGGCGAAAACGTTGAATGCAACTTCCACGAACGTGGTGAAAGAGTTGCGGCGCGCCGGCAGCGTGCATGTGGCGATGGTGACTTCAGGCAGCAAAGCCGCGTATGACACAGCTTTCCCCTGTGTGCGTCCCACAGGCAAGCTGATGGTGGTTGGGTTGCCGCCGGAGATCAGTTTTGCTCCGATCATGATGGCTGCCAAAGAGATTCGTGTGCAGGCTTCCGCCGTGGGCACGCGCCAAGATTTAACGGAAATGCTGGAGATGGCTGCTGCAGGCAAGCTCCATTGCCAGGTGGCTACGCGCCCGCTTGCGGATGTGAACGCAATACTGGACGAGATGCGCCAGGGGAAGATTTCTGGGCGTGTGGTTTTGACCATGTGAAGATCGGGAAACTGTGGATCAGGTCAAAGCCGGGCCCCTGGCATCAGCTTCAGCAATGCCAAGGCGCATTTAAAATAGATAGTTCATTCCTGTAAGAATCTTTTGAAGGAGATTGATGAGAGAAGCAGTAATAGTTACTAGCTCGCGCACGGCGCTGGCAAAATCGTTTCGCGGATCGTTTAACATCACACGCCCAGACGATCTGGCCGCGCATTGCATCCAGGATGTCCTGCGTAAAATGCCGAAGCTCGACCCCAATGAGATTGAAGACGTAATCCTGGGCTGTGGGCAGCCGCATGGATCGCAAGGTCACAACGTTGCTCGCGTATCGGCAATGCTCGCAGGGCTTTCGCCCTCGGTAGCCGGCCTTACCGTGAATCGTTTTTGTTCGTCCGGATTGCAGGCGATTGCGATTGCCGCGCACCAGATCATGCATGAAGGTGTGGATGCGATGATCGGCGGCGGCGTGGAGAGCATCAGCCTGGCTGTGCGAGACGCTAGCCCAAATCCTCGGCTGCAGGAAACCATGCCGGGCATTTACATGGTGATGGGCGATACGGCTGAAGTCGTGGCCAAGCGTTATAAAGTCAGCCGCCAGGTGCAGGACGAATATTCCCTGCTCAGCCAGCAACGCACGGCCCGCGCGCAGAAGGAAGGCTTTTTCCAAAAAGAAATTGCGCCTATCAAGGTCACGCGGGGAATTCTGGATAAAAAGACAAACGAGATTGTTAGTAAGGAAGAAGTCTACGTAAATAAAGATGAATGCAACCGTCCTGACACCACGCTGGAAGGATTGCTGTCGTTGAAGCCTCACTTTGATCCGAACAGCGGCAAGGGATCGGTGACGGCGGGCAATTCATCGCAGCTTTCTGATGGCGCTTCCGCCACACTGTTGATGTCGCGTGAACGCGCGGACCAGCTTGGCATTCCGTATCAGCTTGTCTTTCGTGGATTTCAGATTGCTGGATGCAACGCTGACGAGATGGGCATTGGCCCCATTTATGCAGTGCCTAAGCTGTTGAAGCGCACAGGCTTGAAGATGTCTGACATCGATCTATGGGAGCTTAACGAAGCATTTGCAGTGCAGGTGGTCTACTGCCGGGACCAGCTTGGAATCAATCCGGAAATACTGAACGTGAATGGCGGCTCCATTTCCATTGGACATCCTTTTGGCATGACCGGTTCACGCATGGTGGGAACCATTGCTAATGAAATGGAGCGCCGCAAAGCGCGCTATGGTGTGGTGACGATGTGCGTGGGCGGCGGGCAGGGCGCTGCTGGATTATTCGAACGAGCGAGCTGACTGGATCAGTATGGCGACTACCACAACTCCGTATGCTGCCAGAAAAGGCGCTGCCTTTTTACTGGAAGAGATTACCCCCGAGGAAATCTTCACCCGTGAAGACCTGAGCGATGAACATCGCGCGGTCGGACAGATGGTGGAAGGGTTCTGGACGAATGAAGTTGAGCCGAATTTACCGGCGATCCGCGAGAAGAAGCCCGGTGTTGCTCTGGAAGTCTTGCGGAAGTCAGCCGCGCTAGGGCTGCTGGGAATTTCCGTGCCGGAGAAGTTCGGCGGCATGGAGATGGACCTGCCTTCAGTGATGGTGGTGGCTGAGGTGATGGGGCGCGATGCGTCATACGCAGGCTGGCACTCTGCGCATACGGGAATTGGATCGCTGCCGATTCTCTTCTTTGGCGCCGAGGCGCAGAAGGAAAAGTATCTGCCCAAGCTGGTGAAAGGCGAACTACTGGCGGCGTATGCACTGACCGAGCCGCTTGCCGGATCAGACGCACTGGCGGCGCGCACTCGCGCCGATCTGAGCCCGGATGGCAAACACTACATCCTCAACGGCCAGAAAATGTGGATTACCAATGGCGGAGCGGCGGATGTATTCATTGTGTTTGCCAAAGTTGGCGGAGAGAAGTTCACGGCGTTCATTGCGGAGCGCGCTTTTGGCGGCCTGACCAGCGGCGCGGAAGAACACAAGATGGGCATCCGCGGCAGCTCAACGACAGCGATCTATTTTGACAATGTGAAAGTGCCGGTTGAAAACGTGCTCGGCGAAATTGGGCGCGGCCATGTGATTGCGTTTAACATCCTGAACATTGGGCGCCTCAAGCTGGGGCCGGCAGTGATGGGCGCAGCGAAGAGCATTCTTGCCACCAGCACCAAGTACGCCAAGCAGCGCAAAGCTTTTGGCGCGTCAATCGCAAGCTTTGGCGCCATCCAGCATAAGCTGGCAGAGATGGCCATCCGCATTTTCGCCACAGAGTCAATGGCGTGGCGCGTGGTGGGAATGATTGAGGCGCAACTGAGCAGCACAGATTACGCAGCGTCTGACTCTGCCCGAGCCGAACTTAAAGCTGTAGAGGAATATGCTGCTGAATGTTCGATGGTCAAGGTCTTTGCCGCTGAGATGCTGGACTATGTCGCCGATGAAGGCGTTCAGATTCACGGCGGCTATGGCTTTCATCAGGACTACATCGTAGAGCGCGCGTATCGCGATGCGCGGATCAATCGCCTGTTTGAAGGCACAAGCGAGATCAACCGGTTGGTAATCAGCGGCATGCCGCTCAAACGCGCAGCGCGAGGAACGCTGCCACTGCTGGACCGTGCTCGCAATGCATTGCGAGAAACGCTCGAGCATCCGCTCAAGAGCGCGGAGGCGAATGCTAGCAATGAAGAAACCGGTCTTGTTCGGAATGCAAAGACAATCGCGCTGTTTGCCCTGGGAGTGGCAGATGCGAGGTTTAGCACTGAGTTGGAGAAGCAACAGGAAATCGTAATGAGCCTCTCAGATATTTTTATGGAGACCTTTGCGATGGAATCCACGCTGCTGCGCTGCCGCAAGCTGGCTGGCTCGTCCGGCAACACCGTGGCTTCAGCGATTTGCTCTGTTTTTCTGCGCGATGCCATGCTCCGGATTTTCGCTGCAGCGCAGGCAATCCTGGGAGGCTGCTCTAGCGGCAGTGAGCTTCAGCAACAGATGTCAGCACTGCGCAGCCTGGCTGCTTATGATCCAGTGAATGCAATCGCGTTGCGAAGAGAGATTGCGGAAGCACTGCTGGACAGCGAGCGATACATCTTCTAAGCAATTTCAGAGTTGGTGTATCCGTCGGATTTTTTTACCGGGGCTAAACCAGAACTTTTGCCATCTTAACGCGGCTCTAAAGAGCCGCTCTTCTACGGATCGGGACACAGCAACTCTAGATTTGCTCTAATCCCGCCAGACACTCAAGATCTGAGCAACTCCAAGCTGTGCCACAACGAAACTCAGATTGAGGAAGCAAGAGCGCAAATCACTGTTAAACTGCTTGATCGAAATCAGCGTGGTGAAACAGGGAGTAAAACAGAAATGATGTTGGGAAATCTCTCGAATTGGCGGCACGTGTGTCTACTGGCATTGATCCTTCTTACGGCTTCAAGCGCATTGGCCCTGCCGGGCGATGACATTCCGGAGCGCGATCCGAAGCAGCCGATCGACGCTGAATACAGCAAGAAGATCATGGAATACACCACGCAGCCCATGTTCACTTCTCCGCTGGTGGATTACCTGCCTGCATCCAAGACGGTCCCGACCCCGAAAGCGGTGCTGGGTGACGTTGCCGGCGCTCCCGGCATTCTTCCTTATTCAAAACAGGTTTACGAATACATGCGCATGCTGGAGAAGGCGAGCCCGCGCGTGAAGGTCTTCTCCATTGGCCGGACAGAAGAAGGGCGCGAGATGATCGCGGTGGCGGTGTCTTCAGAAGCCAATCTGGCGCATCTGGAAGAGAACCGCGCGCGACTGGCCAAGCTGGCTGACCCGCGCACCATCAAGATGGATGACGCCGAAGCCGAGCGCATCATCAGCACCACAGTTCCGGTGTACTACATTACCGGGACCATTCATTCTCCTGAGACGGGCGCGCCAACGGCGCTGATGGAACTGGCCTACCGGCTGGCTGTGGATGAAAGCCCGTATATAAAGGACATTCGCAACAACCTGATCACGCTGATTACGCCGATCGTGGAAGTGGATGGCCGGGATCGCATGGTCGATCTTTATCGCTGGCACCTAGCCCATCCCAAAGATTTTTACCCGCCGCTGCTGTATTGGGGCAAGTATGTTGCGCATGACAACAATCGCGATGCCATGGCGGTAAGTCTGAAGCTGACGGAGAACGTCCTGAACACGTTTGTTGGCTGGAAGGCGCAGGTGCTGCATGATCTGCACGAATCAGTTCCTTATCTTTATGACAACACCGCGGGCGATGGACCGTTTAACGCCTGGGTGGACCCGATCCTGACCAATGAATGGGAGATCCTTGGCTGGCGCGACGTGGCTGACATGACACGCATGGGCATGCCCGGCGTTTTTACGCACGGAAATTTTGATACATGGTCGCCGGGCTACCTGATGTTCATTGCCGCCATGCACAACGGCATCAGCCGACTGTATGAGACTTTTGGCAACGGCGGCGCTGATACCGTGGAACGTCAGCTTCGGCCAGAAGAGTATGCCCGCACCTGGTATCGTCAGGACCCGCCACTGCCGAAAATCATGTGGTCACAACGCAACAACAACAATTACGAAGAGACAGGGCTTCTTACCTCGCTGAACTACTTTGCCAAAGAGAAAGAATTTTTCCTGAAGAACTTTTATCTCAAGGCCAAGCGCTCCATCTCTAAACCGTCCAAAGAAGGCCCCGCTGCTTATGTGTTTCCGGCAGACGATCCCAGGCCCGGCGCGCAGGCTGCCCTTCTGGAGGTCCTACGTAAACAGGGATGTGAAATTTCACGGGCCACGGCTGCGTTCACGGTGAAATTGCCGGCGAAGAAGCCGGCCAAGCCTGCGGGCGCTACTGAAAAGGAATCAAAGCCCGGTGAAACCCCGTCGCAAGCGGAGCAGCAGCCAAAGGAAGCCGCTCCTACGGCCACGCCTGCGCCTGACGACGCGTCCAAGGAGCCCGTCGCCAAAGATGTAAGCTCCAACGACACAAGCAGCAAAGACGCGAGTGCAAAAGGCAAAGCTAAGCCTCAACCAATTACAGTCCAGGTGCCTGCGGGCAGTTACATCGTACGCATGGACCAGCCCTATTCGCGCGTCGCCGACGCGTTGCTCGATCATCAGTACTGGAGCCCCAACGATCCGCAGAAGACGCCTTACGACGACACCGGTTGGACTTTTGGCGAGCTGTTCAATGTCCGCGTGCTGCGCGTGGTTGATGCCAAGGTGCTGGAGACGCCGATGGAGCCTGTGAACGAGGTGAAAGTCCGTGGCGGCATCAGCGGCGGAAGCCAAGTCTTTGTGATCAATGCAAACGGTGACACTGCACTGGCGACTCTGCGCTACCGCCTGAAAGATGCGTCGATTGAAGCCGCCGAGGAACCGTTTGAAGCTGAAGGACATAAATTCGCGCGCGGGTCATTCATTATCAGCAAAGTCGATACAGAAGCACTGCGCCGGCAGGTTACAGAGCTGGGCTTGCAGGCGGTGGGAGTGGCAGCCGCACCGAAGGTCAAGTCGCATCCGTTGCGGGCCGCTCGCGTCGCACTGCTGCACACATGGCTAAGCACACAGGGTGAAGGATGGTGGCGTATGGCGCTGGACCAGATGCAGATTCCTTACAGCTACATCAGCACACAGCAGGTTGCGCGAGAAGACGATCTCCGCTCCAAATACGATGTGATCCTCTTTCCGCCGACCGGACGCGGTGACACCATGGCGGTAGTTAACGGGCTGCCGATGAGCTGGGGAAATGCTCTGCCGTGGAAAAACACGCCAGAGACGCCGAACATCGGCAAAGAAGATTCAACCGACGACATTCGGCCAGGACTGGGTTGGAGCGGCGTGGAGCATCTCGAGAACTTTGTGCAGCACGGCGGCGTGCTGGTGACGGTGATGAATACGGCAAATCTGGCAGTCGATCTGCGCATGGCGCCCGGAGTGGCCGTGGAGCAGCCGAGACAGATGAAGATCGTGGGGTCGATTTTAAAGTCGGTGAACATGGATGCGGCCAGCCCAATCGCTTATGGTTTTGGCGACAACTTGCCGGTGTACTGTGATAATGGTCCAATCTTCAACATCTCAAATGTTGCTGGAAGCCGCGGTGGGCCGCGCCGCCTGGGTGCAGAGCCTGGCCCGCGTCCCACAGGACGCGGCGGAGCAGAAGATCCAGACTTTACTCCGGGACGCCCCATCACGGAAGCCCCGGAAGATCCGCACGCAGAACCGTGGGAGGCGCAGCCGCTGAACGACGAGCAGCGCCGGAACAATTTCGCGGTGATCCCGCCCGCTGATCGCCCGCGCGTGATCTTCCGCTATGCCGATGCAAAAGACCTTCTGATCTCCGGGCTGCTGGAGGGCGGGAACGAAATCGCACAGCGCCCGGCCGTTGTTGACGTGCCGGTAGGGAATGGTCACGTGGTTTTGTTTTCCACGAACCCGATCTATCGCGCCGAGACCATTGGCAACTATTCGTTGGTGCTGAATACGCTGATGAACTTTGACAACTTGAACGTGGGAAGGAAGCTGGCGGACAAATAGCCGTTAATGCAGACGTGCTGAAGCAAGAGTTTCTGCTCAGTTATTCTCATCCTTGATGAGCTTCTGGCTGTCCAGAGCTGTTTAGAATGCCCGGAACCAATCGCAAAACGCCAACGCGTTCCGCGGCCTAAAGCAAATTTCAGAGTTGGGGTATCCCATCGGATTTTTTCACCGGGGCTGAAGCCCGGGACTTTTTGTCATCTTAACGCGGCTCTAAAGAGCCGCTCTTCTACGGATCGGGACACAGCAACTCTAGATTTGCTTTAAAAGTATTGCAGCCATGAGCTGCGCCGTGCCGCTTTGACGGCGGCAAACCATTTGCACGGGAAATAAAGCACGGCGATGGTGATGGCCCATACCAGATAAAGGAGAGGCAGGCCCCAAACATAGCCAGATGGCGGTGGCGGATTGCCCATGGGATGGTTGGTAAACAGCCAGGGATCTACAGCACCGAAGCGGATTCTGGAAACAAGCAGCGCCAGCAGGTGAATGAGCGGAATGTGAAGTACATAGTAGAAGAATGGAACCCGCCCAAAAACAGTGATCATGCGGGCAAGAACGCCGTTGGCCCGCTGCAATAACGGAACCAGAGCAATGGCTGGCCCCAGCGTCATGAGCAGAAAATTGAGCGACGCAGGATATTTTGTGGTGTTCAGAAAAGCGAGCAGCGCAGGCATTCTGGTTCCGCGATGCCAATGAAATGGATCGCCATAAAGATTGAAGCCACGCAGTACCACGAACAGGACGATTGCCGAGCCCCCGATCACCAGGCAGAGCCTGTTTCTGCGCGCCGGTTCCATGAGAAGAATCTGGCCGAAGGCGTAGCCCGCCGCCATTACCCCGATCCAGGGAATGATGGAATACAGCACGATAAGATTGAGCTTGCCAAGATGAATGGGGCCAGCATAAAAACCCACATAGGCCAGCTTCCACAGCGCGGACACCTCATTGCCGGCTGTGCCCTGAAGGATCGCTCGCAAAAAAGGATCAAGCAGATTGTGCGCTGCAATGATCAGGAGTCCAATGGTCCCGACGGCCGGGACAGGAAGCTTTACCAAAGCTGACATGATGATCATGCAACATCCGATGGCCCAGATGACGCCCGCCATCTCGTAATGCCGGAAATCAAAATTAAAGGTCCAGGCAAACCTTAAAAACGTGAGCTCCAGGAATACGAGCCATGCGCCGCGGGTCAGTAGAAACCTTGAAAGGCCAGGATGCTTGCGCCCGTAAAAGAAGCTGCTTGTGCCGGCCAGGAAAATGAACGCAGGCGCGCAGAAATGTGTAATCCAGCGGGTGAAGAAAACTCCCGGCGCAGGACTACCTGCGGGAACGCCTGAATAGACGCGCACATGGTCAATCGCCATGAAGACCATCACGGCGCCACGGATCAGATCGATAGACTGGATTCTGGCGGGTGCTTCCAATTTGCCGGTTAACGGCGCCGCAGCAGCAGTCGCAGTTACGAGGTTTGCCATGAGTAGCCTCCCCGGGTCCCCTGGTCGCTCAAACACAGGAAAAGAATGTAAGCAGTTAGACGGGCGGAAAATCAAGAGGTTAGAAATGGCGGCGTGGTACAGCTTCGGCTCAGCTACCCATCTCATCCTTAATCAACTTCTGTCCGCCCAGAGCTGTGTAAAAGGCCCAAACGCCAATTGCCAACACGCCAACGGGAACGCTGATTGCTGCTGTGGCATACCAGCGGGAGAAATCAAGCGTGATCGGAACATTAAGCATGAGGTTGGCCACAAAGACAGCCACAAACAGCGTGACCAGGCCAAAGCGCACCAGTGAGAAGGCAGCAATTCCATAGATCAGCACTACAATCACTGCATCAAAAACCGGTGTAGTGCTGCCCAGCACCTTGAGAGCTGTAAAAAACAGTGTGAATCCCGCTGCTGCGGCCCAACGATTGCGCAGAAGAATGCGCAGGATAACCAAAATAATGAAAAACCCTAAGGTGCCCTGAATGGCACTCGGCAATTGGTACAACCACGCGCCCAACGTGCTCCGGACGCCTATAAGAAAATCCGTCGAGGTCACCAGAGGACCACCGCCAAAACGGACATTTGCCAAGGTCAAACTAATCGCGAAAATCATTACCCAGGTCAGTCCCAGCAGCACTCCAAAGAGCACGTCGCGGCCTACCAGTGGGTCACGCACACGGCCGCTCACCAAGCGCGTCCAGGAAATGATAGTCTGCGGCCATAACCTGCGCACAAAAGGCTCCAATGCCATATAGAGAATCCACGTGATGCAGACGAAAAAAAGCCCCGTACTGATTGCCAGCACAAGAGGCCTAACGCCGCTGAAAACAGGAACAAAATGCCCGTAACACAACCAGAGTGCGATCTGCGCCAGGAAGATGGCGATGGCCAGGCGAGCGGCGCCCACGCGATCTCCTTTGCCCTTTTTATATTGCCGGCGCGCCAGCACTGCCGCACCTGTGAGAATGAGAACAATAAGAATGAGGCCTATGGTCTGTGCAATCTTGTTCGCGCTCGTCTGCACAGGCGGGCGCATGCGTGCGGGCCGCGACCAGGGGCCGATCATTTCAAAAAACACCGGCTTGCCTCGCCAGGAAGCAGCTTCAACGCGCAGCGGACGTCCGCTGCCGGGCCATTTTCCCGTCCATGCCGCGCGCTCGTCAGAATTGGCCAGTGAAATCCACTGCGGCGTAGTTGTTTGAAATTGTGTCTGGTCCAACCCAGCGGCTGCGAACAGCGGCCTCCAATCCATTGGCTTAGCTGAAGCTGGCGTGTCATCAATCTGTGGCGGCATTGCCTCAAAATTCAGCAGCTTTCCGTTGGCATCGAGCATCAAGTTGATCATGCCTGAATACATCAGCGGCGGATCGTTGGGCGTGACGATTCCCGGTGTCAATTGTCCCTGGAGATTGTCTGGCACCATATAGCGAGGGCTTTGGCGAAAGACGAAACGCAGAAGCGGCGGTCCCCCATTCAAAATCTTGCTCCATTGCGGGTGCGGCTTGTCATTTTGCTCCAGCCAGGTCTGAAGCTCAAAGTCATAAGAAAAATTTGCGGCGCTGTCCGCGGATTTCGGGTTGTAGCCAAGCTGGCTGACAATGTCTTTTGCTTTTTGCGTCAGCACGTCGGGAGGCATATCGAGTGGCATCTGGGAAAACGCCTCGATTTTGCTAATGAGAACGACCGCCACAATCACGCCGAGCACGCAGGCCACAAGGCAGAGCAACGCAGCCCTTGGCTTCAAGCCTTCCATTTGTCCCGCTGCAGCCACCATTTGCGGTGAAGGTGTTTCTCCCGCGGCCAGCGCAGCCGCCAGCGGATCGCCACCGGGAAGAGCCACAGCCACCGCCAGCGCGCTTGTAGGACGTCTCGCCGGTTCTGACTCAAGGCATTGCAGGATCACCCTTTCAACCAGGGGATCGATATCTTTTACAAACGACGATGGCCGACTCACTGTATCCGCAGTGCGCGAACGCAACAACTCGCCCAGATCCTCGGCGGTGAACGCCTTCTTGCCGGTGAATACTTCGTACAACACCAGGCCCAGCGAATAAATATCGCTCTTCTCGGTTACTTCTTTTCCGGCAAGCTGCTCCGGCGCCATATAAGCAGGCGTTCCGCTGCGCACCTCAGCGCCTTGCACTTGTCCGCTAAAAGAAGCGAGTCCAAAGTCAGTGATTACGGCTTGCCCGCGTCCATCCAGCATGATGTTGGCGGGTTTCAGGTCGCGATGCAGCACGCCCTTTGCATGCGCCGCTGCCAAACCAGCGCACAACTGGCGCGCGATATCGACTGCTTTGTCGTGCGGCAACCGCCCAATCCTACACAAGAGTGAAGCCAGGTCTTCACCGTCAACATATTCCATGGTGAAGAACGTTTGGCCTTCAACCTCGCCCACGTCATACACGCGACAAACGTTAGGATGGGAAACTTTGCGGGAAATTCGCACTTCGCTACGGAATCGCTCCAGCAACGCAGTATCTCTGGCTGCCTCTTCCGGCAGAAATTTAAGAGCGACCGGCTGCCCCAGCGTGAGATCGTCCGCGCGATAAACTTCGCCCATGCCGCCTCTGCCCAGCAACGCCACAATGCGATAACGCTCCGCCAGCAATGATCCGGGGAAAAATCTGCCGGCATCCAACAGCACACCTGAGGAGCTTAGGCGAGTAGATTTGGTATTGCTTCGCGCAGACCTCGGTACGGCTGCAACCGGAGTATCTCCACGCGCTGGAACAGGTGGATCACTGAGAGTCAGCGCCGTTATGTCGTCCGAAGCCAGGGTAGGTGCATCGCTGGACGCTCGTCCGGCGCCAGATAATGTGGCGCCACAAGAGGAGCAGAAACGAGCGTGGAGTTGAACTTCAGATCCGCAGGACGTGCACCGCGCCATGGAATTAAAGCCCTTCAACAACTTTAATAACTTATCGAAAGTCTACGTCAAATGCGGATGAAATAGAAATGGCAGAGGCTCACCACTGCAGGAAAAATCGCGCTGGTGAGAGGGGAGGATGGGGTAAAAAATCCAATCAAATAGCGCTGCGCAAAATTGCGGGATTTTGCCTTTCAGTAACCCTACGGAGCGCAGGGTGCCAGATGGACTGCTCTTGAGGTCGTGGGGGCGAGGTCATAAGCCAGCCGCTTCCTTTAATACTTCCAAGAATTATCTGCGCCTGCAGGCGCATTGACTGTAATGTGGTTCGCTATGGTACGAAGCAGCTCAGCCTGGTTCATTGGTGTCCAGCCGTGGCCCTTCATCGGACGGCCGTACTCAAATGATCCGCCGTACGCAGGATTGTTTGTGCCGCGCAGAAAGTCTTCCAGCCGATATACGGCCAAATTCAGATAGAAATTGTCCATGTCTCCACAATAAAGATGCAGCTTGCCGACGAGCTTTGGCCCTATCGTTGCCCAGTTTTGTTCCAGATAATAGCGGAGATCGTATCCGTGGTCGCGCATGTAGAGCGCAACTGTCGTATCAATCTTGCCGGTGCTCTTGTCCCACAGCGGCTTGGGATATCCGTCCGCACCAACAGGCCCGTAAACCGCTTCCCATGCTTCAAACTGCTGGCCGGAGCGGCCATGCGAGCCCAAAACTTCCTCAAGCTGCGATACCTGCCGCATGGTGACCTCAACCTGGCCTTCCACGCTGCGCATCATCGGCCGTTCAGGGACCGGTGGATCATAGCCCGGAGCCAGGAATGCATTCACATCGTTATAAATATCCACCATCTGGTAGCGGCTGAAGTCCACAGGATCAGGATAGAAAGTCCAGGTCCCGCCAAAAAACTCAGGATGAAAGACCTGCAGCGCCAGCGACTCCCATCCGCCGGTTGAGCCTCCGCTGAGCGCCCGCGCATACGGCTGCCGAATGATGCGGAAATGCTCTTCTATATAAGGAATCAGCTCGTTCATGATGGCATCGCCGTAAGGGCCATCATTGGCGGAGTTCACGGCGTAAGAGTCGTCAAAAAATGGCGTGGGATGTTGAAACGTGACCACGATCATCCGCGGGAAGCTGTTTGCAGTCCAGCGCTTGAACAACTCTGGGCCGGAAATAAGCCCAGGCCGCGTCTGCAGGGCCGCGGGCGATGGCTCTGTAGAAAAGCCAAGCGGCGCTTGCAGGCTGAAGTGCCCTTGCTCATACAGCACCGGATAATGCGCGTTCTGGTGTGAGCTATAACCTTCAGGCAGCAGCACCGTCGCGCCAAGATAAATAGGTTGTCCCCAGAAATTGCTGAGCAGCTTGCTCTGGATCTTGATGTGCTTCACATAAGCCGTATCGCCGGGCGGCAGCGGTGTAGGGATCTTATGATTCAAGCTGAGCCGGATCTCATATCCCGTGAGCGGATCAAGATGAAAATGGCCAACGTCAGAATATAAATTTCCCGGCGATTTATTGAATTGTTGCCCTTCCCACTGATCGTTGTGCGCAAAGATCACATGCCCATCAGCTCTTTGAAATTGTGTATAAACGTTGAACAGCGCTTGAACGTAATAATCGCCGGCGGGCAATTCGCGCACCGACTTCAGCGGAAAGCCCAGTGTCAGAGCGTCCATGTTTGCTGTCTGCCCCGGTCCCAGCCCCGGCACATCCATACCCAGCAGCTCCGTGCGCGACCGCCACGACCCCACCTGCAACCGGGGTTCCGGATCGCCTGCTCGCGCAATAACAATGAAAACGCGTCCAGTTATGGGCTCCGGCTGGTTTGCCGGCAACGTAATTTTGAACGTGATGCTGGACGCAACGGCGGGCTGAATGGCAAAACAGAAAATTACACAGGCAAGCGCAAGCTTGATCCAACGCTGGGGATGAGTCATGGTTTCTCCGGAACTTCTGAGTATACGGCGGGCAAAGAGTTTCCGGGAGAGCAAGAACCCTCTTGTGCACTCGGGTGCACACGCCATTCTGGACATGGCCAATTTCTTGCTGAACTTTAGCAATCCGTTTCCATATAATTGTTTGCAACGGGGTGCCCCCATTCGCAAACTTTTTCACTTCGACTCTCCACGGGAACATTACAAGTGCGATGCCGCCATCGTATGGTGCTTTGACCATCGCTTTGAAGCAGCTCTGCGCAAGCTAATCAAGCGCTCCAGCATTGTTCACTTCGATCTTATCCGTGTGGCCGGTGGCGCCAAGAGCCTTGCCGGTGGTGATGGTGAAGCTGATCGTCAGTTTGTCATGGAGCAAGTCCGCAAGTCGGTGAAGCTGCACGGCACAGAAAATGTCGTGCTCATGCTCCACTCGGATTGTGGCGGTTACGGCGGTCTGGCTGCTTTCAACCACGACGCGGCCCGCGAAGCGGAGAACCATCGCCAGGACCTGCAGCGCGCAGGAGATTTTGTGCAGGCAAACCTGCCGCATGTCAACGTGCTTGGCTATTTTGTGGATTTTGAAGGTGTCTGGGAGGCGCTCCAAAGCCGTGCTCGCGAGCTCACGGCCTGAGGTTCAAAGAAGATTATGTTTCACGGTGTTCATGGCGACTATCGTTGGCTGGAAACCCCAGCGCATGAAATTTACGACGTGCTTCATGTTTGTCCTGCCGTCGCTGCCAAAAAAAATATTGTAATCACCTCGTTTGATTCTGGTCCGCTGCAGCCCACGCCAGAAGAGTATCAGCGTGGCTGGCGCGTCAACGGCCGCTCCGTGCACATCCCTGTAGGTGAAAATGTCTCTGCCATCCCGTTTGAAATCTTTGATGAGTGGTACATCTTCTCTTCTGATTCTCCGCAGAGAGATTACAAAGTTTTTGTGAAGTATGAGTGGTTTACTCTGGGGCCGGCGCAGGCCGTCTATACCCGCGCCGGCAACGCTTTTGACCTCAGGCGAATGCAGCGCCTCTTCTGGCAAGAGCTTGAAAATCTGCAGCCGGAGACCTATCTGGCCCGCGGCAATCGTCTTAAGTTTGTTACGCGCGAGCCGGAGCTGTTCCATCACGTACTGCGCGGCCTGAGCGCTCTAGCTAAATTCCGCGCGAAATCGGCCCAGGCCCCAGCCTGAAGCGACATTCTTTAGGTTTGTTGCACACAAAATCAGCCAAATGCCCAATTTCAATTTCCCGTCCTCGAACGCTATACTGGCCCATAAGTTCCACTAAACCATGGCCAACATACTTTACGGCGTGAACGGGGAGGGTTCCGGCCACTCCACGCGCGCCAAGGAAGTCATCTCACATTTGCTGCGCCAGGGCCATAGCGTGCATGTGGTCTCCTTCGATCGTGGCCTGCGCAACCTGAGCGAGAGCTTTCCAGTCACGGAAATTTTCGGGCTGGGGCTTACTTACGTCAACAACCGTGTGCGTTATAAGCGCACTCTGGCTAAAAATCTCATCAAGGCGCCCCGCGCTGCCCGCAGCATTAAGCAACTGGAGTGGCTTGATTGACGAAAAGAAGATCGATCTGGTCATTACGGACTTTGAGCCGCTTACCTGTCACGCTGCTCATCGCAAGCGCTTGCCGGTGATCGCCATAGACAATCAGCACGCCATCACTAATACGCGCATCTCGCTCCCACGCGGATACCGCCGCGACGTAGCCACCGTGAAGCTGGTCACGCACATGATGACCCCGCGGGCCAATGCTAATCTGGTGCTCTCTTTCTTTCCTGCGCCGGTCAAGCGCCGCACTACATTTCTTTTTCCGCCCATTGTCCGCCAGGAAGTGCTCTCCACCATTCCGCATAGCGGCGACTATGCCCTGGTTTACGTGACCTCGCCCGCTAAAGATTTGGCTGCGCTGCTCAAACAGGTGCGTTACAAGTTCATCGCCTATGGTTTTGGCGCGGAGGGTCAGGACGGCAACATCTTATTCAAGAAGCCCAGCATGGATGGCTTCCTTCGTGATCTGGCGGGCGCAGGCGCAGTGATCGCGAACGCCGGATTTTCCCTGGTCAGCGAAGCATTGCACCTGGGCAAGCCGTATCTTGCGATTCCCGTGAGCCATCAGTTTGAGCAGACTTTCAATGCCTATTACGTTGACAGGATGGGTTATGGAGCTTTCTGGGAAAAGTTGGACAAAGAGAAAGTCGAGTCTTTTCTTTTTAACCTGCCGCTCTATGCGGAAAAGCTACAGTCGTATCCGCGAAGCGGCAATCAGGCGCTGCTGACCAAACTGGACGAGTTGATTTCCGGCTTCACTTCTCGCAAAGCCAGGGCAGCCGATGTCTGAAGCGCAAGAGCCGCACGCCAGCACAGAGACCAAGCCTGAGCCGATAGCATTCTTTGAACTTGCTATCGTCATCAGCCTGGCTGTGGCCGTTCTTTGTTTGTTTGTCTTTGTCTGGCTGGGCCGTGAAATGCGCGCCGGTGACACGCTTCGCTTTGATGAAGCCATCCGCAACTGGGTCCATCAGTTTGCTTCTCCGGGCCTCACCGTTCTCATGAAGATCTTTTCCATGATGGGCGCCCAAATCCTGGCAGTTGTGCTGGTGGCCGCCTTCGTCGTTTTTGCCCGGCTGCGCTGGAAGCGCGCTGCATTGTGGCTGGCCATCGCCATGATCGGAGCGCTGGTCCTTGAGGCGGCATTGAAGTACGCATACCATCGCATCCGGCCGCAGGCGTATTTCATCCCTGAACCTGATTCTTATAGTTTCCCCAGCGGCCATGCGCTTACTTCGTTTTGCTTTTACGGTGTGCTGGCCGGTCTGATCACTGACCGCATCAAATCGCTTTCGTGGCGAATCATCGTGTGGAGCGTGGCAACGCTCCTGGTAATCGCTATCGGTCTTTCGCGCATCTACCTCGGCGTCCACTATCCTAGTGACGTTCTCGCCGGATATCTCGCTGCTACCGTCTGGGTAGGGACTATCATCGTGCTCGATCACGTGCGCAAGGTGAGGAAAAACCGTGCTAACTGAATATGCACATTTTTTGAGTTATCTTCTGGTCATCCTGAAATTTCCTTCAGGCCGTTCCGCTGCCAATCTCACCATCCGGCGTGACTCGCGCGCAGGGCGAGAAGTCTCATAGTCCAGAAATTGCTGGATCACCCGGCCTGCATCGCGATAGCCCTGCACGATGATTGGCGCGACGATCTCGCTCTCAAAGTCCAGCGCTCCGGCGGGCAGAGGTTCTTCCGGGGCGATGTTAAAGAACTTCACAAAGCGGTAGCGCTGCTTGCCTACCTCAAGCTCCAGTTGTTCCGGCTTCACGCCCATCTCATTGGCATAAATGGAGCACAGCCGGTTGATGTTGCTCAGCAGAGCTATATCTGATTTGAAGTTTTTTGAAACCAGAATGTCCACAGCATGAACGCCGACATCGAGAAATGTCTTGATCTTGCCGGTCTGATCGTCGCCCGTCAGGGGCGCAATCAGCACCAGGAACAGAACGTCAGCGCCCAGGCGCAACGCCGGTAAGACCGGCTGATTGGTCATGATGCCGCCATCAGTCCACAGACGGCCATCCATGGTGACCGCTTCATAAGCGAAGGTATAAGACGAAGAAGCCACTGCGGCCAGGACCAGGTCTTGCGGCTGCTCCACCTCTCTCCGGACAAACTCTTCCTGCGCACCCGGATCACTCAAAAGCGTTTCAATAGGGGCATTGGAAAAAAAGCGCGCCGTGCCGCGCTGAATATCAGTCGCGGTCATGATTACGCGGATCGCCGAATTGCCCAGCTTATCGGCAGGAATGCGCGCGCGCAGGAACTTGATGCGATCAAAATTAGGGAACAGGCCGGTACGCAACGGCATGCGCAAAAAACGATGGCTCAGTTTGCTTAGCGGGTCCTGCAGTAGCCGGTAAATGCCAAGAGCTACCAGCAGCGCTGCCAGCATTGGTATGTGTGTAGCTATATCAAAGTGTAGCCCGCCCTCAAGCGGCAGATGGATGTAAGTGAAGCCCAAAAACAAAACAAGAAATCCCCACACCAGCATATTGGCGCCCACTGAAACCCAGGTCTTGCGCCAATCCGGCTCCCAGTTCCGCTTGCGCACAAACTTCATCATGACGTAGGCGACGTAAGAAAGCTTGTCCGCAAAAAGCAGAATGGAAACTCCCGCCACACCCAGCGCAAACCAGGTGAACTTAGGATGATGCGCGTGCAGGAATATGCCGTGCTGCTGCAGCCATAGCCAGAGAAAATTTCCAATTCCAGCCGATGCCGCCACCAATCCGGCGAGCAGAAAGATATAGCGCGACCAATCAATGCCCAGCGTTGTCGGCGTAAGCTCCATCCAGGCTTTCACCAGCGGCTCAGCCTTCCCGATGAACCCCTCAGCTTCCGCCGCGTAAGAAGCTGCGTTAATGCTGCCGACTGACGTTGCGGTAATGATGTGTGTGGGGACCCGAGCGTCCTGGAAGGCCATGAGCACGCCGGCTTCATAAGCTCCGCGAGCGCCGCCGCCGGAAAGAACTACACCGGTGCGAGATGAGAACACCTGCGGCCGTCTTGCGGTGCTCATGCGCGCGCGAAATTCTTCGCGCAAGGCGTCTAGCTCCGCCAGGGCCGCCGCGCTATGCGGTTTAGCTGGGCTGAAAGGCATCCAGGGGCAAAGCATACCCCACCTTCCGGCAAAAGCCTATCCGCAATGGTGATGCGCCGATCGAGCAAAAAACGCTTGAAACCGTGAGCAATCGATGCGAGTTCCCGTGTACTACCAACGTCAATTTTCCGCTTTCGGCAATGTAGTTGTGACAAAATGCGGCAGCAACGACCGCAGATAGTAGAGTGAGAATCGCAAAAAATCGAAGTCTGCTAAACAGTTCAGGATTGAAGGTGTTATAGAAGCTTTTATTTTTGGAAGGAACTCAGCTTGAAATACATATTATGGAAATACAAACCGTGTAGCTCATTTCACAAGTTGAGCATAGCTTCACAGAGAAATTTTTAAGCTAAAACAAGGTAACCATCTATTTTGCCGTCCGTCTAACCACCAGCAACAAAGACGAATCCAGGTGTCTTGTATGAGCACAGCAGAAGTAGTGATTGCAGGCGGAAGGTTACCTCTCAAAGAAAACGGGCGTACGGTTTTTGTCCCGCTCGATGAAGTTGAATTCTTTGAAGCGTCAGGAAATTACGTGCAGGTGCACGCAGGCAACGGGCAATATCGCGTGCGTGAAACTCTCAGCACGTTTGCCGGCCGGCTTCCAGGCCGCGACTTTGTTCGCATTCATCGTTCTGTGATTGTGAACCGAAACCGTATTCAGGAGTTGCGGCGTTCATTTAGCGGCAAATATCTGGTAACGCTGATATCTGGCAAGCAGGTAACGCTGAGCCGCAGCCATCGCCAGCAGCTTTCCGCGCTCAAAGATCCTTTTTAAACGCGGGGTGATGCGGCACTGACGAGGCTACGTCTCGGCACTGCCGTGCATAATGCGGAAAAGCGCACCTGTGTGACCCAGGTGCGCTTTCCTGTTTACCCGCGAAAACTCTGCCTGGCTTTACTCGCCAGATGCTTCCCTGGCCTCATGAAAAGCCTGTCTTACATCAGCAAGGAACGGCTTGGAATTATCATTCCTTGGTCCTTGCCCACTAAGTATCTCCTGAAAGCTTAGCTGCTTGCCATAGTAGCTGTGGGTAGAGTCATCATCCGGCTTCACTGAAGCGCCGCTCAGATCAATCCCGGCAAACAATCCCTTGGTGCGTGAATAAACCAGGATCTTGTTTTTCATCTTCCAATCTGTGCTGGCCTGGGCTTCGCGCCCAATCGGTCCGCCGGCTACGCCCGCGTCAGCGCCTAGCTTGAACTGCGATTGCAGCAGCTCCTGCATTCCGGCATCGCCCAAAAAGACCATTACGAGATCAACCGATTCCACGCCAATCTGCGCGCCCCAGCTTCCGCCCGTAATGGCAAAGAACGCCGGCTGGCTCCAGCCGTGGCCTGTGCGGCACGTAGCTACGCCGCGTCCGTGATTGGCGCCAATCACAAAGCCACCCTTTACCATGTCCGGCACCACGGCAATGCACTTGGCATCTTTCAGCACGTCTTGAGGGATCGCGTTATCAGGCGCGTTCATCAGTTGCTTTAAATCGGTTCCTGCGCTGTTCAGGCGTTCGATAATCTGGGCTTGTTCTCCATAAACTGTTTTTCCGTTTGCCGTAGTGGCAACGTGGTGGTGTGAGCATCCGGCCATCAAAAACACAAATGGCGCGGTCATTAGCAAGGCAAGAATTTTTTTCATGGTGCTCCCTCCTGGGGCGACTCTCGGGACTGCGGTTGTGATCGCCAATAACAAGGGCTTCAGGGGAGGGCCGCCTGTGGCTCGCGATCAGAGACATTCCATTTGGAAACGTCGGGGAAAACCGCTGGCTTTCAAGATGGGTGTTTCAGTCCCGCTTTATCTATATCTATGAGACGATTCCCGTCAGACTTGAGTTGCATCGCGCCTGATGCAGCATCTTGCTCCTGCGTTCGCCGCCTTGTGCCTCTCGATTTTTGCAGCGAACCAGATTTGCAGCGAACCAGAGAGTTAACGCGTTTTTAAAGGCAACTTTATTCTGCGAGAGAGAATCCGAAGGCCACTGAGGTGACTGGAATGAAATTGAAATTCACGTTTGCAGCTCTGTTCGCCATGGTCCTCTCTCTGGGCGCGTGGGGACAAAATGCGCCACAGGACAATGGTGGCATCAAGCAGGACACAAAGGACGCTGCGCACTCCACCGGAAAAGCGGCCAAGAAAGCTGGCCATAAAGTGAAAAAGGGGACTAAGAAAGTGGTCCACGCGGGAGCCAAGGGCACGCGCAAGGGAGCAAGCAAAGTGGAAGGAAAAACCGAGCCTACGCCTACGCCAGTTCCTCCACCGCAGAAATAATGAGGCGAAGAACGGCCCTTCTTGTTGTTTTCTGTTGACGAGGTGCGTTATCGGACTTAATATCCGCTCTAGCCGCCTCGTCTCTGGATTTCCGGATGCATAAGCTTGCAAAGAGTGTTGTGAAGAAACCCGCTTCCGGCGAGGTCATCATCCCCGACAAGCTCTATTTCAGGATCGGTGAGGTGAGTCGTCTTTGTGGTCTGCCCAGCTACGTGCTGCGTTTTTGGGAGACTGAGTTTCCCCAGCTCAAACCAACCAAAAGCGGAACCGGCCAGCGCATGTACCGCCGTATGGATGTGGAAGGCGTGCTCCGCATCAAGAATCTCCTGTACGATCAAGGGTTTACAATCGCTGGGGCGCGCCAGCAACTGCGTTCAGAGCTTAAGAAGAAGCAATCCCCCTTGCCATTCGTCACGCCCCCGGCTAACCGTTCAGAACTAAAGCAGGTTCGCCAGGGTTTAAGAGAGATTCTAGGTATCCTGAACGCCCACAGATAGCCGTCCGCCTAGTCCAATTTGCCCCGGGACTGAAGATTTACTGTCTCTCCAGAAACCTGAGCTGCATCCAAAAAAGTGGCTATAATAGATGAGTAGCTCACCCTCATAGGTGTCTTTTCGTCTTTAAATGGATAGGTTTTTAAAGGAATTTTTCTGATGTCCAAAAAGATCCAAGTTCTTCTCCTCGCCAGCTCCATGTTAGTCGTCGCTTTTGTTCTCATCGGCAGCCTTGGCGTACATGCCTCAGGCACCAACAGCGGTGACGTCACACTAAAGCACATTGGCGTTTACAGTGAAGTGCTCTATCGCGTTCGCACGGAATACGTGGAAGAGCCAAACATGAATGTGGTTACCAATGGCGCGCTGCATGGCCTTCTGGAATCGCTGGATGCTGACTCCAGCTATCTCTCGCCAGAAGAATACAAAACTTTCAAGCAAAAGAAGACCGAGGGCAAGGCGGACATCGGCGCTACGGTCTCAAAGCGCTTTGGCTATGCCGCTATTGTTTCAGTAATTCCCGGTGGCCCAGCGGACAAAGCCGGACTGACTGCCGGAGACATCATTGAAACAGTTGAAGGCCTCAGCACGCACGATCTTTCCCTGGCGGCGATTAAGAATCACCTCTCTGGTGATCCCGGTTCGCGCCTGGATATGACCATCATTCGCACGCGTAAGATTGAGCCGCAGAAGATCACCGTGGTTCGCGACGTGGTTTCGCTTCCCGCTGTGCAAGAACAAATGCAGGGTGACGTAGGCATCATCAAAGCCCAAGTCCTTACCAAGGGCAAGGCGCAGGAAATTGCTGACAAGATCAAATCAGTGCAGAAGAAAGGCGCCAAGAAGCTGGTGCTCGACCTGCGTTATAACTCTGACGGCGACGAAGAAGAAGGCGTTGCTGTAGCTAATCTCTTCCTGGGCAAAGGCACCATTGCAACCTTGCAGGGCCAGAAGTATGACAAAGTAACCTACACCGCCGACGCACAAAAGAAGATTACTGACCTGCCGCTGGTTGTGCTGGTTAATCGCGGAACTGCCGGCGCTGCGGAGCTTGTGGCTTCCGCCATTCAGGATAATCAGCGTGGCGATGTCGTGGGCGATAAGACGTTTGGCGAAGGCTCAATCCAAAAGTTGATTGAGGTGCCGGATGGCTCTGCTTTGATCCTTTCTGTGGCCAAGTACTACACGCCCAACGGTAAAATCATTCAGGATACCGGCGTAACGCCAAACGTCCTGGTGGCTTCATCAGATGACGTTGTCACCATTACTGACGATGATGACAACACCACAACCGAAGAAGCACCCAAGACGCAGCCCAAAGAAGACGATCAGCTTCACAAGGCCATTGAGGTACTGAAAGCCAAGACGCAAAAAACCTAACTCATTAACTCCTCCTCCAGAAAAAAGCGCGCCCGCGGGCGCGCTTTTAGTTGCTTGCTGGGGATTTCGATGTCGCGCATAAATTTCTCGCCCCAACGCAAGCGGTGAGCCGGCTTGCGCACCGAACCGCGCGATGCAGGGCGGAAGGGCTAGTCCCATCTGATTGCTATGTAAGCGGTTTGGAACGAAGCGACATAACCTAATGTAATGGGCCTCCGGTCGCTAACCATGCTATGCTGGCCCCTGACTAACTCCTCCCATGAAGTCTCTGTCTGAGCATCCGGCATTTAAGGTGGCCGCAAAAATTCTGGCTGGCCGGATTGTGTTTGTCGCATTGATTCTGATTGCGGCATTTCTGGGGACCATGACTGGCCTGCTGATGGTTTACTCCACTGATCTTCCCCAGATC
>DASRDW010000131.1:0-13682 GCA_035652415.1 Candidatus Angelobacter sp.
AGCTGCAGGTAATAATCTGCTCATTGGTGCGGATTTCCTGCCACGTCTGGGGACGAATCATGACAAAGCAGGCCAGGCACTTCTGGTCGCGCGCCTCAGAAATGGCTGATTTGCGCTGGCGCATCACGCGATCATAGTGGGCCAGAGCACTATCATTCACGCCGGTGCGCAACCCACCGCGTTTTTCCCGCAGAGTGGCCAGGAGCTTTTCGTCCTCGGCGGTGCGGACACGTGCTTCAGCTTTTTCCTTTTCCACGTCAGCGGACTCAGTTTTCAGCTCTGCTTCCGCCCGCTTAAGCGCTTTTTCGTCGTTCTCCAGAGAGATCATCAGCTCAAGAATCTTGTCCTCGCAGCCGCTGATCTGCTGCTCCGCGAAGCTAACTTCGTGCATCAAGGCGCGATATTCGTCATTGGTCTTAACGCTGGATGACTGACTGCGGTATTTAATGATCTTTTCCTGGAAACCCTTAATATCGGCCTCAAGCTGGCGACGAGAGGCTTCATTGTTCTTGATCTGGGCCTTGGCTTTCTCTACTGCCGCTTTGTGCTCAGCCAGCTTTTCTTCAATGGCGGCCACCCGTTTAGGCAGGGCAGCTACTTCTTCGGTCAGCCGGGTGACCTCGCGGTCCACCTTTTCCAGTTCGATAAGTCTTTCCAGATCAGTGTTCATGATGTGGGCTAGACTTGATTTTAACACGCGAAAACGGCTTGGTCAGTGCACCAACGTGCCTTTGACTAGGTTTTTCCACTGATTGAGACTGCGCCACGGCTTACATAAACTTAATGCTATGGTGGTTGAAATCACAAGATTGCTGCTGGGAATTCTGATTGCTGTGTTCCATCGGCCGCTGGCCAGCAAAATCATGCAGCAAGAGCGCGTGCTGGACGGATACTTCCGCAGCCGCGGTGTTTACCTTCCTGCCCCGCCAACTGACGACACGGCCCAAACCCTCTACTTCATCATTGGAATTTTTATTTGCCTGGTTGAAGCGGGACGCATCTGGTTCTCCATAACTCCCTAAGCTCTTCTGGTGCGCTAGTCCAGCCGAATGCGCAATCCAGTGAAGGCTAGTCTCTGGGCATAGGTGGTGTTGGCTTCACCTGCCGACGAAAAGCAAAACGTCCAATCACCACGAGCACGATTGCGCCATAGCCCACATATTGTGCAAGTTCGCGCGTATGGCCGTTAGGAGAATTGCGCATCATCAATGCAGCAATCAAAGCAACCACTGCAAGCCCCAAGCAAATCCAGTAACCGGTTGGTCGATTTAGCATAGTTTCCTTTATACGCCAGGATTGATAAAAAGTTACAAGTGATTGTTGCGTTCGAGGCGTCCATTGCAGTGAGAAATCGGGGCAGCTCAGTGGTCCTTATTCTTCATTCTTCAACAAAGCGATAGCTGGCATGGCAGTCATAATCGAGGCCGTGTTTTTTCTTCAACTCCTGGATATATCTAAGCTGCGCTGAAGTATGTGGACTGGCTACACCGTCGCCCAGAGGCTCGTTGGTGTGCAGCAGAATCTCTTCCAAACAGCTGCTCAGGCTCATGCGCTTATGTTTGGCCAGGTCTTGCAGCAAAGCGGCCAGCCGTTTTTCCAGGCGCACCGGAACATCCACCCGCTCAATCTTTATCTTCGGACCAAGGGTGAACAGCGGGTGCCCAAATCCAAGATAGTGTCCGTACAAATCGCGGATCATGTAATCTCGCATCCCGTACTCTCTATCTTCGATTGGCTCAACGATCTCGACTCCGTTGGCGCGATGAAATTCGTAGAGCTCGTCAGCATCGCCCACATCAAATTGCACCGAGCCTCCTTTGGGATTGGGCGTGCCTTGGGCCAGAAAGATTTGTACACGATCCAACAGCACACCGGCGAACGTGGGCGGATCACCCCAGGTGAAGCCCAGACGGAAGCCGAGCTTTTTTGTGTAGAACTCCACGGCAGTAAGGATGTCACTCACCATCATGGTGGCGTGCACTTGATCGCAATCGACCTTTGGAACTGCAGGAGCCATAAGTCTCTCCTTCCGCGCTGAGCATTGCTCAGGCTGATGCTAAATGAAAGGGGCGACGCCTGCCGCCCCTTATCATTCAGAAAATTGTCCGCACATCTCTTTGCTGCTGCGAACTAGTGCTTATTGCCGGTATTGCCACCTCCTGCGGCGGCGGGCATGCCTTCCGATTGATTGTGATAGTTCGGAAAGGCTGGCCTCTTAGCTACGGGCTGCGGGTTCTTCTGGAGAGAATCCATGACCACTGAGACCGCTTTTTCTAATTGGGGATCGCGGCCGGCAACAAAATCCTGTGGTGTGATATCCACGTCGTAGTCAGGATCTACGCCATGGTTCTCAACGTCCCATTTGCCATTGCGGTTATAGAACGCAACGCGCGGAGCGGTCACTGAGCCGCCATCCATGAGCTGCGGGTAATCATAGATTCCCACCAGGCCGCCCCAGGTACGCGTGCCTACCAGCGGTCCGACTTTTTCGTCACGGAAATACCAGGGCAGCGCATCACCGCCGGAGCCGGCAAACATATTGATGATCATTGCCTTAGGCCCGAAAATCGCGCCAACGGGCGTGGTGAAATCTTTGCCATCGCGGGTCATCCAGTAGTTTTCCAGCGGGCGGCGGAGATAATCAATTATGTAGTCCGCTGCTGAACCACCGCCGTTGAAGCGCTCATCAATCACTGCGCCTTCGCGCCCGAGCTGCGCAAAAAAATAGCGATTGAACGATGTGTAGCCGCCAGACCCGGTGTCAGGCAGGTAGACGTAAGCCAAACGCCCGTCGCTGAGCTTCTCAACTTTATGCAGATTGCCTTCTATCCAGGCGCGGTTGCGGAGAGCAGCTTCACTCGCAATGGGAACAACCGTAACTGTGCGCGCGTTTTTGCCATCCGGCGTTGCGCTGACTTTGAGCACGGTGGATTTATCCGCGGTGCCTTCAAAAAGCTCAAACACCTCGTCAGTCCCACGCAGCTCACGGCCGTTTACAGCGAGCAGGTAATCGCCTTCTAGCACGTTTACCCCAGGCTGTGTGAGCGGGGCACGCAGCTGCGGGTTCCAATTTTCGCCTTGCAGGATCTTAGAAAAACGATAGTGACCGTTCTCAATTTTGTAGTCGGCGCCCAGCAGACCTACTTTGCCTTGATCTGACGGCGGATCAGAAGGCGTACGGATATACATGTGGCCCACGGTGAGTTCGCCCAGCATCTCCGACAGCAGATAACTGAAATCAATGCGGCTGCCTATGTTTTCAAGATACGGCTCGTAGTGCTTCTTCGTCGCCGACAGATTCAGGCCATGTAGGTTAGGATCGTAGAAGAAGTCACGCTCAATCCGCCAAACCTCAGCGTACTCCTGCTTCCACTCAGCCCGAGGATCAACGTTCACTTCCATGCCCGCCAGATTGAGTGGTGTATCTGGCTTGCCGGCTGCAGAAGGGCCTTCACCACGCGCAGGCGCAGTAGCGGAGCTGATAAACCACTTCACATTCTCCCGTCGGCCTTTACTGTAGAGCATTTTCTTGCCATCAAAGGAAACGTGGAAATTGTTCGCTCCTTCCATCAGCTTTTCCGGCTTGCGTGAAGTCAAATCAAAACGCCACAGCGTGCTCTGCTGGTCCGGCCCGCGACGTTCCCCTGCTTCCTTCAGAAAGATTGTTCCGGCTTTTCCCGTAACCAACTGATCGTAGTCGCGCGGCGGAATCGGCAATGCCAGAATACGCTGACTGATGTTCTCGGCATCTATGCGAACAACCACGCCCTCGCTCTTAACTGACCTGGCTGCTTTTGCGTCCTGCGCTTTGGCTTTTTCTTCGAGATTCGCAGGCTCCTGCTCGGCCCTGTCTTCCTCTTTCTCTTTTGCAGTTTTGTCTGTATCTGGTTTGGAGTCGTCCGCAACTTTCTCTTCATCGCTTTGCGGCGCCAGCGGTGAAGGCTGATCTTTGCGCAATACGATCAGGTAAGCGCTGCGCGTGACGGGACGATCGATGCTGGAAAGATCAAGCCATCCAGTTGTTGGACCGATATCGGTGCTGGCGGTGAAGTAGAGATACTGGCCTTTCTGGTCGAAGGCCGGGAAACGCGCATCGCTCAGGCCGTCAGTCAATTGCAGGCTCTTACCCTGTTCGAGCGAGTAAGCAAAGATGGCGTGCATCTGGCTGGCGAGTTTTTTGGAGTACGCAACCCAGCGGCTGTCTGGCGACCACGCAGGATCCAACGTTCGTTCTGGAGCGTCGTAGGTATCGGTATCAATTTTTACCGGCGTCCCTTTGGCCAGATCCACATACCAGACGTTCAAGTGCTTGTCTGTATATGCAATCTTCTTGCTGTCTGGCGACCATATTGGGTTGTAGTAGAAAGATGGCGAGCTGCCGAGAGAAACTTTCTTTGGCTCACCCATTCCATCAGGGCTCTTCAAAAAGAGCTGATATTCACCTGACTCATCAGAGAAATAAGCCACCCATTTGCCATCAGGAGACCAGGCAGGATCGCGCTCCATGACGCCGGGCGTGTTGGTCAGGTTGCGGACGTCGCCTTTCTCCGCCGGCGCGGTCAGGATTTCACCATGTGCTTCAAACAGCGCACGCGCGCCGCTGGGAGAGAGCGCAGACGATACGATTTCGCGCTCTACTTTCTTAAAGTGCGGACGCACATTCGGCAGATCGGCGGGCACGGTCACGGCAACGACCTTTGACTTGCCAGTCGCAGGATCAAACAAGCTCAACGATCCAAACTGCTCATAGACAATCGCGCCCGGTCCGGCAGAGGCAGACTTGATGTCTGCTCCGTTTGAAGGCAGCGCCTGCTCCACTTTCTTTGTTTGCGGATCATAGGCAAACAGGCTAAACGGGCCGTTGCGATCTGAAATGAAATAAACCTTGTTGCCTACCCACATTGGGTCCGCATCGTTCGAGGTTTCGCGTGGCACTATGTCAAGGCTCAGACTGTTGAGGTCAGCAATCCAGACGCGCGAAGCCTTGCCGCCGCGGTAGCGCTTCCAGCCAATAGCCGAGAGCCGCCGCGTGTTGTCATACGGAACATAAGCGATGTGCTTGCCATCAGCGGAAAATGCGCCAAATTCGGCCATCGGCAACGGCAGCTCGTGCGGCAATCCACCTTCGAGTGAGACCGTGAACAGGCGGTTGAAGCGCGAATAGCTGTTGCGCGTGGAGCGGAACAGCACAGATTTGCCGTCCGGCGACCAGCCAACTACCTCGTCGATACCGGGATGGTACGTGAGCCGGCGTGGCACCCCGCCTTCGCTGGGCATTACGTAGACATCCACGTTGCCGTCATAATCGCCGGTAAAGGCGATCATGCTTCCATCGGGAGAAAAAACGGGGCCGCTCTTGGTGCCCGCGCCGCTGGTGAGCAAATGGGCTTCACCGCCCTCGCGCGGAACCAGCCAGAGATCGCCGGCATAGGCAAAAGCAATATGCGTACTGGATAACGTGGGCGTTTGCATGAGCAGCGGGCCGGCCGCATAGGCGCTGACGCCGCATACCAAAACAGCAAAGGCCAAGGAGAGAGGAAAGGAGAGTTTTTTCATAGGCACCACCGGAGTGAAATGACTCGACGAGGTAGTTTAGGTTAGCAGCAATTCTGGTGGGGAACAAGGCAGCATAGGACGAACTGTTACATAGTCTTCGTCCAGCAGGGAAGCGATCGCGCGAATTGGAATGACTGTGCCAAATGTAAGGAAATTTGGTAATGAGCGGCTTTCTCCAGGAGAATATTCCAAAGTACGTCGTCAGGATACCGGGCCTCTGAAAGCCCGATCGCAGCAACATGGCTCCTGATCTGATGCTGGAGTTTATTCAAACCCTTGAATGCTTCGATTTGTTGTTGACCTGAGAGATCCAGCCCGAAAGCTCTTCCGTGAATTGTCAGTTGATGCGATACAAGGGCAAGAAAGACCTGCTTTTTATCAGCTGGAAGGCCCAAATACCAGGTTTTGATCTCGTTCACGCCCGCTCCAGCAGCACAGCTACGTGCGCGATTGCAGCATTCTCCGTTCCCATGCCTTCAGGAGTCTTGGCTTTGATGCCGACTTGATCAGGCTTCACGCCCAATAGCTCTGCCACTCGTGCCTGGATTTTTTTTGCATGAGGCACAATCTTGGGCTCGGCCAGAATAAGGGTCGAATCGACATTGGACACGAAATAGCCAGCCTTCTTCACCTGTTTGAGCGCTTCTTCCAGAAAGATGACTGAGTTTGCGCCCTTCCATTTGGGATCGGTCGGCGGAAAGTAAGAGCCGATATCACCTGCAGCCACTGCCCCAAGCAGAGCATCGGTCAAAGCGTGCAGCAGGACGTCGCCATCGGAGTGACCTGCGAGGCCTTTGTCGTGGGGTAGCTCAACGCCGCCGATTTTTAAGGGAACACCAGCCTGAAATTCGTGGGAGTCCCAACCGTAGCCTATTCTCATGGGTTTCCTATCAGTGTCATCAGCGCAAATCAGTGGTGAGAATTCATTAAGAACTCTGCCAGTTCCATATCCGCTGGCGTAGTGATCTTTATATTTCGTGCAGAACCCATTACTACCCACACGTTCTCGCCCAGCCGCTCCACCAGTGATGCCTCGTCGGTGCCGGTGAAGCTGTCAGCCAGGGCGCTGTCAAAAGCGCGTTTGATCAGCTCATAGCGAAATCCCTGGGGCGTTTGCGCCTGCACTACGCGCTCACGCGGAATGGTTGCGGTAATGATTGCGCCCTCAGCGGCCCGCTCTACTTGCTTGATAGTGTCAACCGCAGGCAAGCCCGCAATAGCGGAGCCATGCTTTTCCACTTCATGGATCACGTTGGCAATGATTTCGTCGTCTACAAAAGGGCGAACGGCATCATGTACCAGCACAATGTCGTCAGGAGCGGCTTTAAGATGGGCCAGCGCGTTGGCTACCGATTCCTGCCGATGCTCGCCACCCTCTACCACTTCCACCTTGGCGCTGAGCTTTTCTTTTTCCAGTTGGCGGCTGAAGCGTTCTATCTCATTTTTGCGGAGAGCAACCACAATTTGGCTGATCTGCTGGTTGCGCGCAAAGACCCGCAGCGTGTGGATGACAA
The DNA here is from genome assembly GCA_035652415.1 of Candidatus Angelobacter sp. Classification (GTDB taxonomy): domain Bacteria; phylum Acidobacteriota; class Terriglobia; order Terriglobales; family Acidobacteriaceae; genus Angelobacter. The sequence goes on from DASRDW010000131.1 coordinate 7,071, forward strand.
TGGGAACGCCCTGAATTTCAAAGAACTGTTTGGTGGGAACACCTTTTTTTCCCACCGGCGCCATGCGTGTGCCAAGACCAGCGGCAGGGATGATGACAATGACCTTCATACGGGGTGAGAAGTATAACAACTCTGCCAGGTCTATGGAGCAATGAGAGCGGGCAGACACAGAAAATCGCGGCCTGTAGGATTTACTTTATGCTGCGGCGGAGGATCCCTTATATGGCGGCATCTCGTCCGCTTCGCCGCCCGGGAGCACTTCACGCAGCGCCCACTGGATTCGCTGTGTGCTTTCCTGGATGATCCTGATCTGTTCAGCCTGCTCGCTTACATAAGGCGAGTAAAGAATCGGCTGCAGCGCGTTGCGGACGTGGTGATTCATTTCAGCGATCACGCGCATCTGGCGCAGGATTGTCTTGTGCTGATGCAACTCGTAAGCAAACACCACGCAACCGGCCAGGATTCCGATCAGTAAATCATCCAGCAGGGCGCTCGTGCCACTGATACCAAATTTATTCAATGCGCCTTCCAGCAATACTCCAAGAAGAAAGACACTAAGACCCAGCAAGAAACTTACGCCCGTGCGGCGCAGCAGAGATGGCGGATTCAGTTTTCTGTACATCACACTGGCAATTATTCCACAATGAATGGTGCTGGGATTGCCATTGTGATCGAAAAAGTCCAAAAGCAGATTCGCGAACTAAGGTTGATGGCCCCGGGTGACCGGATTGCCGCGGCTGTCTCCGGCGGCGCAGACTCGTTGGCCCTGCTGCGAGCGCTTCTGGAGTTGCGCCAGGAACTCGGGATTGTGCTCTCAGTGGCGCACTTCCATCATCAGATTCGCGGCGCAGAGGCCGATTTTGACCAGCAGTTTGTCAGTGACTTGGCAGTGCAGTTCCAACTCAAGTTCCTTTCTGGTTCTGCCGATGTGCCCACTTATGGGCGGGACCATAAGTTGAGCCTGGAATCAGCGGCGCGTGAGCTTCGACACCAGTGGTTTGCCCAACTCATTCGTCAAGGTGTGGCTGACAAGATCGCCACGGCGCACACGCTGGATGATCAGGCTGAAACTGTACTGATGAAAATCCTGCGCGGTACCGGTGTGCGGGGGCTGGCCGGTATTGCACCTGAGCAGAAAGAAAAGCATCTGGTAAGGCCGCTGCTGGGAATCACTCGTAAAGAGATTGAAAAGTATCTGGGCGCAATTCATCAGCCGTGGCGCAATGACTCCAGCAATCTCGATTTAAGCCACACCCGAAACCGAATCCGGCATACCCTCCTTCCCTTTCTGGAAAGGGATTTCAATCCTGCTATCCGGCAGACGTTGGCCGATCTGGCAGATGTGGCCCGCGCTGAGGATGATTACTGGCGCAAAGAGCTTGAATCGCTATTGCCTCGTCTGGTTCGGCAGGGAAAGCCCACGCGCAGCGGCAGGATTACCACTGGAGAAGCCGAAAAGGTTTTAGCGCTGGAGCTGACTAGCCTGCGTACACTGCCGGAAGCGGTAAGAAGACTGGTTCTGCAAAAGACGGCAGAGCAGCTGGGTCTGACGCTGGAATATAAGCATATTCAACAGCTTACAGGCTTAATCCTGCAATCGAGGTGGTCCAATCCCCTGATCCTTCCCGGTGGTTTGCTGGCAGAGTGCGGCCTGCGGGAGCTTCGCTTCAGCCTTAAAGAGCCAAAAGAGCCTGAAAGTTACCGTTATTTATTGCCAATTCCAGGAGAAGTAAGGGTGCCTGAGCTTGGCAAGACAGTTCGCGTGCTCGTAATAAGTGATGGAAAACAAAAGGTTTCGAGTTATAATTCGGCGTTATTATTAGATCGAAACCTGCTAGCGCCGGAGCTTACGGTTAGAAACTGGCAGCCGGGCGACCGATTTTTCCCCGCGCACAGCCAATCCCCAAAGAAAGTAAAAGAGTTATTACAGCCCAGCCGTTTGGGAGGGGGATTTTCTGCCGCAGAACGGAAACTTTGGCCGGTAGTAGAAAGCGCCGGTAAACTCGTCTGGATGAGAGGATTCCCGGTACCGCAAGAGTATGCCGTGAGGACGGGAGAAGCTGTCCTGATCGAGGAGATAGGCTGATTGATCCATGAGGCCAGGCAATGAACAATATTCAAATCCAAGACCAATATCCGCGAATCCTCCTGACAGCCGAGCAGATCAGGAAGCGCGTACAGGAGATGGCGCGGCAGATTTCCCACGATTTTCGAGGGAAGACGATCTACGTTGTCGGGGTCATGGAGAATGGCTTCATTTTTATGGCTGACTTGGTTCGCGAACTGGAGATACCGGTGGTCTGCCAGTTTGTGAAAGCCGAGTTCAATGACTCAAATCCCAATACCACCGAGATTTTTTTCAGCCCTGAGGTGGATGTAAAAGACCAGCATGTGCTGCTGGTGGAAGCCCTGGTGCAATCAGGAGTTACCAGTGAGTTCCTGATGCGCAATCTGGCCGGACGAGGCGCAGCTAGCGTAAAACTGGCTGTGCTGCTGGATAAGCAATCTGCCCGGCGTGTGTCTCTGCAGCCTGATTACTTTGGTTTTCTCATGAATGCGAGTTTTGTCGTAGGCTATGGCTTGGGAGAACCTCATTTTGGCCGGAATTTGCCTTATATTGCGGGGCGTTCTGAAGCCGTTAATCCCTCGGCGTCCTAAGAGGCTTTTACCGCACCCGCACTGGCGCAAATGGGTATAGAATCATTGGGAGTGGGAAAGTTTAAGAGCGGATATACGCTGTTCAGCATCTAATCAGTTAGGATTTGTCCCAGAAGAACCTGGGAACCTTATTTCATAACAAAACGTCTTAAGTTTTAGTGTGTGAGATATGTGCGGTGTAAGAGCCGGTTCCGTTTACTGACCGGCGATTCAGGAGTAATCAGTGAATTCGACATTCAAAACGGTGATCTTGTGGGTGACCCTGCTTGCAGTCGGCGTCGTCCTTTGGAAAATGATTCAGGGCGGGCCCAACAGCGGCAAGGACCATGAAATTAATTACACCGATTTCATGACTCAGCTCAACGATAACAAGATTTCCGACGTGACGATTGAAGGCACCACAGCGCGAGGCAAGCTGCGCAACGGCGAGACGTACCACCTGGTGGTTCCATCCAACAACCAAGCTCTCTATACCGCGCTTGACAGCCACAAGGACGTTAAAACCACATTCAAGGACAATCAGGGATGGAACTGGTCGATGGCAATTTTCCAGTTCTCCCCGTTCCTCTTGCTGGGCGTTCTGTGGTTCGTAATGATCCGACAAATGCAAACCGGCGGGAACAAAGCATTAAGCTTCGGGAAGAGCCGTGCCCGCTTGCTTTCCATGCAGCAGAAGAAGATTACCTTCAAAGACGTAGCTGGCGTGGATGAAGCCAAAGAAGAGCTGCGGGAAATCATTGAGTTCCTGCGCGAAGCCCAGAAATTCCAGAAGCTCGGCGGTCGCATTCCCAAAGGCGTTTTGCTGGTCGGCCATCCTGGCACAGGCAAGACCCTGCTGGCGCGGGCAGTAGCCGGCGAAGCCAATGTTCCGTTCTTCAGCATCTCCGGTTCTGACTTCGTAGAAATGTTCGTTGGCGTGGGCGCAAGTCGCGTACGCGATCTCTTTGAGCAGGGCAAAAAGAATGCTCCCTGCATCATCTTCATCGACGAAATTGACGCCGTTGGTCGCCATCGTGGCGCGGGTTTGGGCGGTGGGCATGATGAGCGCGAGCAGACCCTGAACCAGTTGCTGGTTGAGATGGACGGCTTTGAATCGAACGAAGGCGTGATCCTGATTGCCGCTACCAACCGGCCTGACGTTCTTGATCCGGCGTTGCTGCGGCCAGGACGCTTTGATCGCCGCGTTGTGGTGCCGCTGCCTGATGTCCGCGGTCGTGAAGAGATTCTCCGCGTCCACACGCGCAAAATTCCGTTGGCGGATGACGTGGATCTTTCAATCCTTGCCCGCGGAGCGCCGGGATTTTCTGGCGCTGAGCTTTCCAACATGGTGAATGAAGCAGCGCTGAACGCAGCCCGCTGCAATCGCAAGTCTGTGCTGATGTATGACTTTGAACTCGCCAAGGACAAAGTCCTGATGGGCGCAGAACGCAAGAGCATGCTGCTCACGGAAGAAGAGAAGAAGGTTACGGCCTTCCATGAGGCGGGGCACGCCATTGTGGCGGCGCTGATGCCTTTTGCCGACCCGCTGCATAAAGTCACCATTATTCCGCGCGGCATGGCCTTAGGCGTGACCATGCAGTTGCCAGAAACCGACAAACACAACTACACGCTCGACTATTTGAACACGCAGATTGCCGTAATGATGGGTGGACGGCTGGCGGAAGAGATCTTCCTGAACCAGATGTCTACCGGCGCAGGCAATGACATTGAGCGGGCAACCGATATGGCCCGCAAAATGGTTTGTGAATGGGGCATGAGCAGCCTTGGCCCACTCACCTTCGGCAAGAAAGAAGAGCAGATATTCCTGGGACGCGAGATCTCTCAACATCGTGACTTTAGTGAAGAAACGGCACGAGAGATCGATTCTGAAGTCCGCCGTCTGGTAAACACCGGATATGAAAAGGCCAAGAACATCATCGTGGAACACCGGGAAGCCCTGACTCAGATTGCCCAGGCGCTGCTGGAGCGCGAAGTGTTGGATGCGAACGAGCTAAAGATGATCCTCGAAGGCAAGCCGCTACCAGCGCGCGTTATTCCCTCAAAGGGCGATGACGGTGTGCAGCAAGTGCTCAAACCTGAACCCGGACGGACGCCAGGAATAGCGCCCGGCAAGCCTTCACCAGCGTAGTTTTAACAGAGTAGAATCACAAAAGGGCAGCTTCGGCTGCCCTTTTCCTTCTTATCTGCCGAGTTACGCCCGCCCTAAAAACCTGCGATTTTTCTTGCTCCGGCCAAGGGTTTTGGCATACATTCCTTTCAACTTTCACCCGCCGTTTTCTTTTTTTTGACCCTTGAGGAGGATTGGGTTTTTATGGCAACACCAGGCGTTGATGCGCCCGGAGTGCAAACAGCCATTACCGCAGCCGTTTTTCAGCAGGATTCATTTCTTGCCCGGCAGAAGATATTCTCCCTGGCGCCGTGCTTCTATTTCCAGGACCACATGGGGAACGCGCTGGCATTCCTGCGGAAAAAGGTCTTTACCTGGAAGGACGACATCCGCGTCTTTACTGATGAGACACAAAGCCTGGAGCTGCTGCGCATCAAGGCGCGCAAGATCATTGACTGGGGCACGGCTTTTGACGTGACCGATTCCATCAACCATCAGAAGGTCGGCGTCTTGAAGCGGCGCGGCTGGAAATCTGTGCTGCGCAAAGAGTGGATCATCATGGATGCTCTGGACCAGGAAATTGGCGCTGTTCGGGAAGATTCAATGATGCTGGCTTTGTTCCGCCGGTTCATTACGGCGCTGCTTCCGCAGAGTTATTCCTTTGAAATATCAGGAGAGCCGGTGGGAACTGCAGAGCAGAACTGGAACCTGTTTGCACCGAAAATGCGTGTCGATTTTTCCAGCGATCCTGGCAAGCTCCTGGATCGACGGTTGGCTGTTGCAGCGGTAGTACTCCTGATGGCCGTGGAAGGCCGGCAGCAGCAGTACGACTAGGCCACCTGGAGCAGCGACTTTTGTTTTGGGACCGCTTCGCCAACCACCACTGCGGGCACACCTGCGTTCTGCAGCGCATCAACAAGGCGTTTTGAATCGCTGTTCGCTACCGAGAGCAACAAGCCACCGGCAGTCTGGGGATCGAAAAGGATTGTCCTAAGCTCCTCTGGAACCTCGCCGTAGCCGACCATACATTCTGCAAAGTCACGATTGTTGTTTAACCCGCCGGGAATGAACTTGGCGCGAACGCACTCAAGCGCGCCTTCCAGCAGCGGGACCTTAGCGGCTTCAATCCTGAGTGAAATGCCGCTGCCGCTTGCCATTTCACGAGCGTGGCCAATCAGCCCAAAGCCGGTGATGTCCGTGGCGGCATGCACGGCAAACTGACCTTCCACGGCAATCTGCGCTGACTTTGCATTCAAAGTGGTCATGGATTTCACGGCGGCATCAATCCACTCTTGTTTGGCTTCGCCGCGCTTGATAGCTGTGGAGATCACTCCTGTGCCTAGAGCTTTGGTCAGGATCAAAACATCACCCACTTTTGCGCCGCTGTTTGTCCAGACGCGCTCAGGATGGATCATTCCGGTTACAGAGTAGCCAAACTTGATCTCCGGATCGCGCACGCTGTGGCCACCAATGACCACGCAGCCGGCTTCCATCATTTTGGAAAGACCGCCGGCAAGAATCTGTTGCAAGATTTCCAGGTTGCCTTTGTCTGGAAAACAGACGATTGCGAGGGCGCTCAACGGTCGTCCGCCCATGGCGTAGACATCGCTCAGAGAGTTCGTAGCGGCAATTTGTCCAAAAGTGTAGGGATCGTCAACGATCGGGGTGAAGAAATCGACGGTCTGTACCAGCGCCTGAGTGGCGGAAATTTTGTACACGCCGGCGTCGTCGGCTGTATCAAAGCCAACCAGAACGTTAGGGTCATGCTGCCGGGCTAATTTCCCAAGCACCGCGTCCAGCGCCGCCGGACTTAGCTTGCTTGCTCAACCCGCAGCTTTTACCTGCTC
>DASRDW010000132.1:0-9038 GCA_035652415.1 Candidatus Angelobacter sp.
TGCTGCAGCTCATCAACGCCAAGCGTGACGGCCAGGCCAAGCTTGATTCAGCCGCTGCGGTGGACGAGCAGGTAATTGCATACACGGCGCGACAGCAGGAAATCGTGCTCTCTCTGGCTGGCCAGGCTGCCGTGGCCCTGGAAAACAGCCAGCTCTACGATTCCATCCAGCGCCTGTTTGAAGGCTTTGTGCGCGCCTCCGTCACCGCGATTGAAACCCGCGATCCCGCGACTTCAGGCCATTCCTTCCGTGTCGCCAACCTGACGGTTGCCTTGGCTGAGGCGGTGGACCGCGCCGACAGCGGCCTGTATAAGAGCGTCCATTTTTCTCGCGACCAGATGCGTGAAATCCGTTATGCCAGTTTACTGCATGATTTCGGCAAGGTCGGGGTGCGTGAAGAAGTGCTGGTGAAAGCCAAGAAGCTGTATCCCACACAACTAGAGGTAATCCGGCAACGATTCGGCCTGATGCGGCGCACGCTGGAAAATGAAACGCTACGCTCCAAGATGGAATATCTGCTGGAAAAAGGCCGCGAGCAATTTCTGGCCGCGCAAAACAAGTTTGACAGTGATCTGGCTGAGCGCCTGCGCGAAATTGAAGAGTACGCTGAGGCCATCATCTGGGCAAACGAGCCAACGGTGCTGCCGGAAGGAAATTTTGATCGTCTGGAGCAAATCGCCAAACTGCACTATGAAGATATGGAAGGCAAAAAGCAGCCGCTGCTGACGCCGGACGAGGTGCAGATGCTCTCCATCCGCAAAGGATCGCTGGATGAAGAAGAGCGCCTGCAGATTGAATCGCACGTACTGCACACCGTCAGTTTCCTGCAGCAAATCCCTTGGACCACAGAGCTGCGCAGCATTCCGGAGATTGCGCGCGGCCACCATGAAAAGTTGAACGGCACCGGATATCCTTACAAGCTCTCCGCGCCGGAAATTCCTGTGCAGACGCGCATGATGACCATCTCTGATATTTTTGACGCGTTGGCCGCTGCTGACCGGCCATATAAGAAGGCTGTCTCCATTGAGCGCGCGCTGGATATCCTGGAGCTTTCCGTGAAGGATGGCGAAATCGACTCCGGGTTGTTTGATTTGTTTGTGTCCGCCAAGATTTTCGATCGCTGGAAAGTCGAGCCCCGCGCCTACTAAGTTTCCCATTCTGCATCCGGAATTGAGATCAATGAGCTGTTCCGACATTTTCCGGTGAAACGCCAGCGCGAACCAAAGCACGCATGGATGCGTTTTGGTGCAAGTTTTGTGCGAAGGTGAGGGATTACGGCTCCGCAACACTTTGGGTGAATAAAAAAACTTGCATCTACGCTTATTAAAATTGCGTCGTTTTTCACAGACGCCAAGAAAGAAAATTGCAGTAAGATACACACACCAACAGGCAGCCATGAAAGAGTTCTACATTTCCGACGCGTCGCGCTTTGAAAACCAGGTGATTACCACTTCATTCGTGGTGGTTTCAAAACAGGCCAAGCCCAAGAAGAGCGGCGAGCTTTATCTGGCTCTGACGCTAGCCGACCGCACCGGCCATCTTGATGCCAAGATGTGGGACAACGTGGCCGATCACATCAACTGTTTTGAGCAGGATGATTTTGTCAAAGTGCGCGGGCTGCTCAACCGCTTTAACGGGCGCTTTCAGCTTACGGTGCACAAGGTCAGGTCCCTGGAGGATAAAGAAGTTGATTTTGATGATTATCTGCCACGCACCACCAAAGATATTGGCCAACTCTGGCAGACGGTTAAAGATTTTGTAGAAACTTTTCGCGATCCATATTTGCAAGCGCTGCTGTGCGCCTTTATGGCTGATCCACAAATTGAGCAGGCGTACAGGAATGCGCCCGCGGCCAAGACGCTGCACCATGCGTATATCGGCGGATTGCTGGACCACGTTGTATCTCTGTTCCGGCTGTGTGATCTTGCCTGCCGCAACTATCCTGAAACCATTAATCGCGATCTGTTGCTGACCGGCGCTTTTCTGCATGACATCGGCAAGATTTACGAGCTTACGTTTGCGCGTTCGTTCGCTTACACCACGCGCGGCCAGCTTCTGGGACACATGATCATTGAGCTGGAAATGCTGCATGAGAAGATTGCGCAGGTGCCCGGCTTCCCCGGCGAATACAAAACGCTGATTGAGCACCTGATCATCAGCCATCACGGCAAGTATGAGTTCGGCAGCCCCAAGATGCCCATGTTTCCTGAAGCGCTGATGCTGCACTATCTTGACGACCTCGACTCCAAGATGGAGGCCATGCGCGCCCACTTCCAGCGCGAGCCGGATGCTGAATGGACTACCTACAACTCCAGCATGGAGCGTCCGCTGCTGAACTCAAAAAGGTTTTTGGAAAAAATGAAATCTGTAAACGGCCATGTCGCCGAGCCGGCGTCTGTCTCAGGACAAGGGGAAAATACTCAGCAGGAAAATGCTGGCGCAGCGGCCGCGGGCGAAGACAAATAGTTTCCAATTTTCTATTAATTGCGGGCACTTTGCGTGCCGACGAGGGGGTTTCTGTGAAAGCTTATCGTTTGTTGTTTGTAGTGACGCTTTTTGCGCTTTGCTTTGTGCTGGGATGTAACCATTCTCCAAGCACCCCGGCAACTTCTACTGATAATTCCAACGCAGCCAATGGCGGCAACTCAGCTGGCGGTGGCAGCGGCAGCAGTGGTGGAAACGCGGCCCAAGGCAGCAGTGCATCGCGTGAAGCCAAGGAGAGACCTGCCAGGCAGTCCATCACCATTCCTCAAGGCACAGTCATTACTGTTCGCCTGGGTGAGACCTTGAGTTCCAAAACCAGCAATGCCGGAGATGGCTTTGCAGCAACCGTAGCACAGCCAGTTTCTGTGGATGGCAAGACCGTAATCGAACAAGGTGCGGCTGCGCGTGGCAGCGTGGTTGATGCAAAATCCATGGGGCACTTCAAAGGTGGCGCTCTGCTGGAAGTGAAGCTTGATTCCGTCACGATCGACGGCAAAGAGACACCCATCCAGACCGGCATGGTTGCGCGCTCGGCTGCAGGAAAAGGCAAGCGTTCAGCAGGATTCATTGGCGGCGGCGCAGGCGCAGGAGCGCTGATTGGAGCGCTGGCGGGTGGGGGCAAGGGGCCGCGATTGGCGCAATTTCCGGGGCAGGCGCAGGCACCGCAGGCGCTGCTTTCACCGGCAACAAGGAAATTACGCTGTCATCAGAAAGCGCGCTCAGCTTTAAGCTGAAGCAGGCGGTAGAGGTTAAGTAAGCTGCCTGGGATTGCCGGCGATCGAATTGAGTTACATCGATCTGATCTTGTATTCATCGCAGAAGCCCGCGGCGTTCAGCCGCGCGTTTTTGCATTAGCGCATAGGACCAAGCGAATATCTGTCATCCGCTCGTGTCCCCACCCACAAGCATTTTCCAACGTACACAGTCTGGGCGTAACATTGAAAGGATGTCTTGTCGGTCCAAGTGATGCTGGCCGGCAAGCTCTACAAAAAGGAGAAATCATGGTTAAGACTGCACTTTTTGTCCGCCTGGAAGCGAAGCCCGGCAAAGAAGAAGAAGTCGCCAGCTTCCTAAAGAGCGGTTTGCCTCTGGCGCAACAGGAGCCCGCCACCATTGCGTGGTTTGCGATTCGCCTGGGGCCTTCAACTTTTGCCATCTTTGATGCCTTTCCCGATGACGCTGGAAGACAGGCACATCTCAACGGACAGATCGCCGCGGCGCTTATGGCCAAGGCCGGAGACCTGCTTGCTCAGCCTCCTTCCATTGAAAAAGCAGACGTGCTGGCAGCCAAGCTGGCTGAAGGGAATGTTGGAAAAGCTGCTTAAACTTGCAGGCGGCGCCGCGCTGACTTTTGAACACAATGGCTGATCTGGGAAAAGCTTTGCTGCTTCTTGGCGGCATCATTGTTGTTGTGGGCGCGGCCCTGCTGCTTGCAGGCAAACTCAACCTGCCTCTGGGCCGCCTCCCCGGCGATATTGTTTATCGCGGCAAGAACTCAGTTTTCTATTTTCCCATCGTCACATGCATTCTTGTCAGCGTGGTTCTCTCGCTAATTTTCTGGCTCTTTGGCCGCGGGCACCGGTAAGACTAATTTACTTTCATGCAATTTTGGTATCCTTCGCCGCTGCCTGCGTGGACACTACAGCAGAACCAGAATTGCTGTATCTACCGCGCTCTGAAGATTTCAAAAGAAACTCCTCGTCTCCGCGCCCCACGGTGAATCAGCCTTTGATATATTCCTGTTCATGGCAAGTAAACGCATAGCCGTCGTTCCTGGTGACGGCATCGGCAAAGAAGTGATTCCCGCAGCTCTCAAAGTGGTTGAAGCCAGCGGCGCAGCAATCGAATTCACCACCTTTGACTGGTCAGCCGATCGCTACCTGAAAGACGGAACCACCATTCCCGCCGATGGCTTTGCCATGCTGGAGCGCGACTTCGATGCTGTGTTTGTCGGCGCTTTAGGCGATCCACGCGTACCGACCAACATTCATGCCAAGGAAATCCTGCTGGGCATGCGCTTCAAGATGGATTTGTATGCGAATGTCCGGCCGGTAAAGCTGCTGGACGAATCTCTCTGCCCGCTCAAAGGCGTGAAGCCGGAGCACGTGGATTTTGTGGTGATCCGCGAAAACACTGAAGGCCCCTACGTGGATGCGGGCGGCGTGTTTAAACAAGGAACGGACGATGAAATCGCCACGCAGGAAGATTTCAACACGCGCAAAGGCGTGGAGCGGGTGATTCGCTATGCGTTTGAGCTGGCGCGCAGACAAAAACGCAAAAAAGTTCTGATGTCAGACAAATCCAACGTCATGACCTTTGCCGGCGGGCTCTGGCAACGCGTCTTTAAGCTGGTGGCCGCAGAGTATTCCGATATCCAATCGCAACACATGTACGTGGACGCGCTTTGCATGCACATGGCGCGCGATCCAAAACAGTTTGACGTGATCGTTACCAACAACATGTTCGGCGACATCATCACTGATCTGGCCGCCGCGCTTCAGGGCGGACTAGGCATGGCTGCCAGCGGCAATATTCATCCCGGCAAGACTTCAATGTTTGAGCCTGTTCACGGCTCTGCCCCGCCGTTTGCAGGAAAGAACATCGCTAATCCTATCGGCGCGATCTCCACGGCGGCCATGATGCTCGACCATCTGGGCTTCACCAAAGAAGCTGCGAGGATCAATCAAGCAGTGCTTGCCGCAGTCCAGCAGAAGAAGACTACGCAGGACATCGGCGGAAGTCTGGGGACTAAGGAGTCGGCGGAGTGGATTGCTGATCTCACATCCCGACCTTGACCCCGAGCTTGCCTAAGGGGATGGGAAGCGACCCCTATCCTTAGGAATGCGACCTAAATCGCCATCTTTCACCCAATTTCCCTGCGCAAGAAATCCTCGCCTTCAACGTTCTCTGAATGGCTAGCTCCCGTGTGCCCCTCCCTTAGCCATCTTTAACTCTCTTTAAAGGACGTGCGCCTATGCGCGTAAAAATGCTTTCTCTGTTTCTGCTTGCCGTCGCGGCAATGGCCCAGAGCAAATTAGAAGACAAACCCTCTGCGGGTCGCGACGATTCCGCCGCGCTGACCATCTATAACCAGTCGTTCGCCGTGGTACGCCAAACGCTGCCGCTCGATTTAATAAACGGAACAAACCCGGTCGAAGTCACTGACATTACATCGCACCTGGAGCCGGATTCCGTCATTCTGCGCGACCTCAAGAGCGGGCGCGATCTGCATATCCTGGAGCAGAACTACCGTAGCGATGTGGCTTCACAGGCCCGGCTGCTCTCGCTGTATGAAGGCAAGATCATCGAGTTTCTGGTCAACGGCGTCTTAAAGCCGGGCAAGATCATCCGCAGCGGGTACGTACCGCACTATGAGGCTTACAGTTCCTACGACCAGCAGTATTACCAGCAGCAACAGGCGTATGTGAACTCTAGCAGCAGTGAGCCGATCATCGAGATTGACGGCAAGCTGCAGTTTGGGCTGCCTGGCCAGCCGGTCTTCCCTGCCCTTACCAATGAAACCATTTTGAAGCCGACGCTCTCCTGGCTGCTGCAAAGCGACCATCCAGGCACAACTAACGCCGAATTTAGCTACGTAACCGGGGGTATGAGCTGGCACGCAGATTACAACGTGGTTGCGCCGGTGAGCGGCAACTTGCTTGATGTCGTAGGCTGGGTGACGCTCGACAACCAGACCGGCAAGACCTTCTCCAATGCTCATATCAAGCTGATGGCCGGCGATGTAAACAAACTCCAACCGCAGCAGTATGCGATGAGGGAGGCTGGAGTGGCAATGAACGATGCCCTCTCGGCCCCGGCTCCAGCCGTCACCGAGCGCAGCTTTGATGAGTACCATCTCTACACTTTGGAGCGCCCGACCACGCTCTTTGATCGCGAAACCAAGCAGGTGGAGTTTGTGCGCGCGTCGAGTGTTCCTTCACAACGCATCTACGTTTATGACGGAATGAAAATCGATCAGAACTACAGCAATTACCAATTAGAAAATATTCGTGAGATGGAGAACTTTGGAGTTCAGTCCAATTCCAAGATCTGGGCGATGGTGGAGTTCAAAAACAGCAAAGAAAATCATCTTGGCATGCCGCTGCCCAAAGGCCGGGTGCGTTTCTATCACCGCGATACTGATGGCCAACTCGAGTTCACCGGCGAGAACCTGATCGACCACACGCCCGGCGACGAGACGATCCGCCTTTATACCGGCAACGTCTTTGATGCCGTGGGCGAGCGCAAGCGCACAAATTACACCATTGATCGCCGAGCGCGCACAATTGATGAAAGCTTTGAGATCAGGCTGCGCAACCACAAAAAAGAACCCATGGAGATTCGGGTGGTGGAGCACCTGTACCGCTGGTCAAACTGGGAGATCATCAAAAATTCAGACGAGTTCAAGAAACTGGACAGCAAAACCATTGAGTTCCGCGTCCAGGTGCCGCCTGACGGAGAGAAAGTTGTGACTTATACGGCGCACTATACGTGGTAGTTGGCTGGCTCTGTGCGATAAGGGCGGCGCGATATGTTGTATGTAGGATCGAAGCCGCCCGCAATTTTCAGGTTGTCGTATCGAGACCTGCATCATCATCTTGCAACGATTTTGAAACGCCGCATCGCACGAACGATTTCTTGCGCACTAGTTTGATCTTCAGTACTTCGCGCGAAGAATTTTTCTTTCCACAAAATATTTTCTTCAATTTCGTAACTTTCATCTTCAAGTTACGTCTATAGTTTGGTAACCTGCTTATGCGTAGGAGCAACGTCCAAATGAAATGCATCAATCACATATCGGTGCGGAGGCTGACAGAACCAGTCATCGGTTCTGATAGCCTGTGGGCGTTTAACTATCTCCTTAGCTAACCTCAGGCGCTTCAGTCCTACGCAAACCCGTTAACTCCGTGAACTTTAGATAGTTTTGTCTACTGCCTGCCTGTATTTATGCGCAGCATGTGATGTTCAATGACTCGCCCGGGTGGCGAAGATTACGGTTCCTTCGACTTGATAAATCGACAAACACTGTAGTCGTCTGTTCCCCCGGCAACTAATTGCAGCCTTATTGATTTTCAATTGGTCAGTGGCGAAGACTGCGGATACTTCATCGGAAGAAGCGGCTGCGAAAGCAGTCGTGGGTGGTTCGAATCCACCAGTCAGCCGCAGTCGCTGGTTCCCTGGCCATAGAGTTCCAGTCGGTGGCGGAATGCGGGAGATACTTCCTCCACGAACAAGTGCAGCGCAGAGTGGGAGCTCTGCGGGACCAGTGAATACCTGTCGCGGCAGAGGCGCAGTCTCGAAGCAAAAAGCAGCGGCAGAAAGTGCACCCCTATGCACGCTCTCGATGATTGTTCCCCGATTGTTTCTATTGAGCGGGCGCGGCCATTATTTGCGCGCCATCGCGACGCCTCAGGCTTACTTTGGCTGCTCCTTCCAGCCTGGGGCGTCGTTGGATGAAGTTACGCATTTGCCGGTGGTGAAGATCAGGGCTACTTCGATAATCCGAGGGTTGCAGGTTCGAGTCCTGCCGGTCCGAAAGGCAACCGTAGCTCAATTGGCAGAGCAGCGGAATGTGCTTTGATCGTTGGTTCCCCGGCGAGAAGTAATACGCGGAGAGGTTTGAGTAATCCCGAGCCGCGCGATCCAGGCAGAAGTTGATTTTGTTGAGTTTACTCCATGCCGTTGGGAGCAACGCGACAAAACTTTAAAGTTTGTGGAGCAGGAACTGTTAACAACCCTGCTCCCTTTTGAGCAGTTGGACGTTGGAACAAATTTTGAACAGTGGTGGAGATCTGAGTTACATCACCTGTCCGTAAGTGCGGATATCAGGTGCTATCGCGCAGATAGTTGAACGGTAGCATGGCTGGTAGTTACTCCGCCGGCATCTCGAGTGCCGTAGTTTCAAGCTGAACGACGGACCATTACACTCGGTCAATTGTTCCCTGAATTGAAGTTTGTTTCCAGCGCTTTCTGCTTACCAAAACGCCTACTTAGCGGCGAGGCCGACTAGCGCGCCGAGCCGCAGCCATAGGTGCAGAACGGGTTTTATCGTCCAGATCGATGTTTAGCGGTTTGGAGTGTAGCGACAGAAATTAAGAGTTGCCGGTGGTGAAGACATGGGTTACTTCGACTGTTAATCGGGAGGTCGCAGGTTCGAATCCTGCCGCTAATCGTTGAACTTCAGTGATCAGCATAGCTCAATGGCAGAGCGCCATACCCGGTCGCTGGTTCCCCGGCAGAAAATTTTGGTGTTTTTAGCGCCCAACAACATTACGGCCGCGTGCCGTTTAGAAAAAAAGAAATATGTTTCAAATTCTGAGAAGTATGCTGACCGGCCGGAATGAGTTCGCCTCCGGCGGGTTACTGCTTATGATTATCGGCGGCTTGAGCGTGTGGCTGAGGGCGATACCGGAAAGGCTATGGCACTGGATCGTGCGCCAGACCACCATGATGATCACCGTGAAGGACCATGATGCCGCATTCGTGTGGGTCAAGGAATGGTTTCTGGAGCAGAAGTTTCTCAGGCGTATTCGCCACGTGGACCTGGATACCAC
>DASRDW010000133.1:0-8639 GCA_035652415.1 Candidatus Angelobacter sp.
TAGCCGTGCCGTCATAGGAGCGGCCATCACTCCAGTTTTCCAGATAATGCGTCTGCGGTATATGCCAGTGCACCAGGTCGGTAGTTTCATTCTTGTAAATGGAGAGCTGAACGCGCAGCGCCACTTTCTCCAGCGCTTTGCTAAAGCCCAGATCCACCGGAGCATCAAACACCGGATTGCCGCCGATAATCATCAGCGTTCCGACCTTACCGGCATTCATGTCATCCACCAGCTCGCGGATGGACTGCCCATGCTCAACCGGATCAATCTCAACTGGATCGATATAGCTAACCGTCTGGCCAACATTGCCCAGAGCAGCATTCATGGCATGGGCCAGCGCGTGCACTGCAGGCAACTGGAATTCACCGGGAACTACCAGGCACTTGCCTTTGTGCTCAAGCAGGTCGGCGGCTACAGCATCAACCCACTTCTGCTGATCTCCATTGAGCTGCCCGCCCTGAGCGGACACGCCAACCTTAGCCGCAAGAGCACGCGCAAGACCATCGACTTCTGATGGCCGCAGCACCAACTTGTGATCGGCCTTTGCGCCAGTAGTGCTTGGCGAACTCTCGGCCACATACAGCCGGTTCATGCTCGTGTCTTTATCGAGCTTGCGTCCGCGCATATAGTCGCGCGAATAACGAATGAAACCGGGGAACCACTCGCCGGAAAGGAAGTCAGCGTCAAGCGAAACAACCACTTCCGCACCCTGGAATTTATAAAGCGGATCGTAATAAGCGCCAAAGGCCAGCTTTGTTCCTGCGCGGGCGTTATCGCGATTGACTGGATCCCAGCGATGCCACTTGGCTTGCGGGAAAGCCTGTTGTATAGCTTTCATCTGCCAGGCAAATGTCTGCGAACTTACGGCGCCGGTCAGGAACCGCAGTCCGGCTCCCTTAGTCGCCTTGAGCGCAGCAACCTCACTCTGCAGCGCCAGAGAGCAATCTCCCCACGGACGGCCTTCACCCAGATGGGTTACATAATTAGAACGATCAGGATCATAGAGATCAAGGATCGACGCCTGCGCAAACAGATCGGTCGCGCCCAGGCTGGCCTGATGTTGCGGATTACCCTCAATCTTTGTAGGCCGGAACTCGTGCGTCTCTACCACGATAGGGAGCACATGCCCATGGAATGGCATGGCCGAGGCGTAGAAGATCGGCTTGCCGGGGATCAGTTCTTCCGGCTGGCGGACATACGGCAGTATCTGCTCCAGTGGCTGGCGCGTGCAGCCGGCAAGTCCGGCCAGCGCCATGGATGCGCCTGCGAGCTTAAGGAAGTTGCGGCGCGAAACCGGATCAACCCACTCTGAGGCCTGGCGCGGAAATTCGCGTTCCAGTAAGTCGCCAAACGCCTCCTGGCCGGCAAGCTCTTCCAGCGTGCGCCAGTATTTTGGCCCTTTGGCCTCAGACAGCCGCTTGCGCACCTCATCCAATTGCAGACTGGCGGGCTTGATCTCGCTGGGCGAGATCAGATTTGAATTTGAGTCGTTGTTGTTAGACATTCTCTTCCATATTGTTTCCACCTTTTTACCGGTGGCAGGTGGAGCAACTGGTTATGTCCTGCGTCGTGCGCAGGTGATACTTGGTGCGTAAAAATTTGCCCAGCTCTATCTGGCTAGTAAACGGCTTCTCCGCTCCCTGCACCTGGACCGGATGCTCATCACTAGGCTGCTGGTATCGCATATTGAAAACTTCTTCCTTCGGCCGCAGAAACTTTTCCGGCTCACGATGGCAATCCAGACACCACTCCATCTGCAGCGTGTTTTCCGCGTACATCAGGGGCATCGCATCCACCTGGCCGTGGCAACTGTAACAGCCTACGCCCTTGGCTATGTGGATACTGTGATTGAAATACACAAAATCCGGCAGATCATGGACGCGCGTCCACTGGATCGATTGGCCGCTGTTGAAGCTGTAGCGAATCGGCTCCAGCATCGCAGCATTGGTCCAGATCTGGGCATGGCAGTTCATGCAGGTCTTGGTGGGAGGAATACCGGCAAAGCTGGAATCCTCAACCGAGGTGTGGCAATAGCGGCAGTCAAGCCCCAGTCCTGCGGCATGATGCTGATGGCTGAAAGGTATGGGCTGCTCTGGCGCCTCATGCTGCCTGGTTACGTAGGGCGAGCGTTGCAGCTCCATGAGCGCTGCGCCTACAGCAGTAAGCAGAAGTACTACGCCAAGAATGCTGGCACGGGCCAGGGTATTTGCACTGCGGTGAAAGATCTGAGCCATTGATTGAGACTTTTTTTCCTGTGCGAACCGTCCGCTGTCGCCCTGCTTCGCGAATCCGGCAGTACCCAGGAATCATTAGCGATCAGAGTCACTAATGAAAACGGATGATTATAAACAAGTGCGAGCGATTCAGCCACTCTCCAATAAAAAAAATCTAAAAAAATTATTTGCGAGAGAGTAACCGCGTCTTTTTCCATGCGCATTTTCGTCTTTGCGCCCGGAAGAAAGTTGCTCGTATTCCGATAAATCGTAAACAGTTACAGCTGGCTTGCTGTTTTTTCAAGGTCACACACTCGACCAAGCACTAAAGTTTACTGATTCGTTTCCTGCGCGACGAACGTTAACCGCAAAACATTGCGGGCTGCGGCAACAACTTCTTGCCTTCGATCTGCTGTTCAAGCGAAAACAGCGGCGCATTCCCGCGCATCATACCGATAGTCGATTTGTGGGAGGCGAGAGATGGCAAAAACTGCTGCTGACGTATTGATTGAAAGCCTGATTGATTGGGGCGTTGACACTATATTCGGATTGCCCGGTGACGGCATCAACGGAATCATGGAATCTTTGCGCACGCACCAGGAGCAGATTCGATTCATTCAGGTGCGTCATGAAGAAGCTGCGGCTTTTATGGCTTGCGCGTATGCCAAGTACACCGGGCGTCTAGGCGTGTGCCTCGCCACCTCTGGACCGGGAGGCGTGCATCTGCTCAATGGCCTATATGACGCAAAAATGGATGGCCAACCCGTGCTCGCGATTACCGGCCTGCCCTTCCACGACCTGAACGACACGTTCACGCAGCAGGATGTCCCGCTGGACCGCCTATTTATGGACGTCAGCGCTTACAACTCACGAATCATGGGCCCATCGCACGTTGAAAATGTTGTTGAGCTGGCCTGCCGCACGGCGCTGAGCTACAGAAAAGTCGCGCACATCGCCTTCCCGGTCGATATCCAGGAAATGAAAGCGGACAGGAAACAGGCTTCAAAACGCAATGTTGCAGGACACACGTCTGACGTGCGCGCCCGCAGCGCCCGCCTTCCTGATGAAAGTGACCTGCACCGTGCTGCTGAGATTCTGAATGAAGGAAAGAAAATTGTGGTGCTTGCCGGTCGCGGCGCTCTGGACGCAACAGACGCCCTCGAACAAATTGCCGACAAACTAGGCGCACCAATCGTAAAGCCTCTTCTGGGCAAAGCCGCAGTTCCGGATGACAGCCCTTTTACCACAGGAGGCATTGGCCTTCTCGGCACCAAGCCGTCACAAGAGGCACTGGAAGACTGTGACACGATGCTGATTGTTGGATCGTCATTCCCTTACATTGAATTTCTGCCGAAGCCCGGTCAGGCCCGTGCCGTTCAAATTGACCTTGATTCAACGAGAATCGGCCTGCGCTATAGCGTTGAGGTCGGACTAGTTGGCGATTCCCGCCGGACCCTTGAGGCCCTGATTCCGCTTCTGGAGAAAAAGCAGGAGCGCAAGTTCCTGGAGAAGGCTCAGGAAGGCATGAATGAGTGGCGTGAGCTGATGAGCAAGCGCGCCACCAATATGCAGAAGCCGATGAAGCCCCAAGTTGTAGCGCACGAGTTGGGACAGCGGTTGCGTGCCGATGCCATCGTTAGCTCTGACAGTGGCACGATCACAACCTGGTGGGCACGCCATATTCCTGCAAAGCGCGGGCAGCTATTCTCCTGTTCCGGCACGCTAGCCACCATGGCCTGTGGCCTACCTTACACGATTGCCGCGCAAATCGCGCACCCAGAGCGGCAATGCGTGGCGTTTGTGGGCGATGGCGGATTCAGCATGTTGATGGCCGAATTGGTTACGGCGGTCAAATACAAGCTGCCTATCATTGTTGTGGTGATAAAAAACAACGCTCTCGGCCAAATCAAGTGGGAGCAGATGGTTTTTCTGGGCAATCCGGAGTATGGGGTCGATCTCCAACCGATCGATTTCATGAAATTCGGCGAAGCCTGCGGCGCTGCCGCCTTTCGCGTTGATGATCCGGAAACCTGCGGCACAATCCTGGACCAGGCGCTGGCCGCAAACCATAAAGGACCGGTGATCATTGAAGCCGTGGTGGACCAGTTTGAAGCGCCCATGCCGGCCAAGGTAACGCTTGACCAGGCAACCAAGTTTACTGAATCACTCGTGCGCGGCGAACCTAATCGCAAAAAGATTATAGCTACGCAGATTGCAGATAAGGTGCGTGAGCTGGTGTAAGACTTGCTGATTTGCGCGCACTTTAGGCACCCATTTATTGCACGATCATCATCACAGGATGCAGGCTAACGCACCGCCTGCCCAGGTCCAGAATTCTGCATGGAACGCTTCGTCTGCATCCACGCGCACTTCTATCAGCCCCCGCGAGAGAACCCGTGGATTGAAGCGGTGGAGCGCCAGGAGTCCGCTTACCCGTATCATGACTGGAACGAACGCATCAATTCCGAGTGTTACGCGCCCAATAGCGCTTCACGCATATTGGATGGCGCAGGACACATCCGGCAAATCGTAAATAACTACGGACGCATCAGCTTCAACTTTGGCCCGACGCTGCTTTCCTGGATGGAAGAAAAATCGCCGGACACCTACGCAAGGATCCTGAAATCTGACCAGGAAAGCCAAAAGCGCTTTTCCGGGCACGGATCAGCTATGGCCCAGGGTTACAACCATATGATCCTGCCCCTGGCCAATGAGCGCGACAAATATACGCAGGCGCGGTGGGGTGTCCGCGATTTCCAACATCGCTTTGGACGCGCCCCGGAGGGAATGTGGCTCCCTGAGACTGCGGTAGATATTCCGACTCTTGAAGTCTTGGCTGCATGTGGCGTCAAATTTACGGTGCTTGCGCCGCACCAGGCTGGGCGCGTGCGCAAGATCGGTGGACGAAGCTGGAAAGACGTTCACGGCGGCCGCATTGATCCCACACGCGCTTACCTCATCAAGCTGCCCTCAGGAGCAAAGCTCAACCTCTTTTTTTACGATGGGCCGATTTCGCAGGCCGTGGCATTTGAGCATCTGCTTAATAGCGGTGAAAACTTTGCCAAGCGTCTTGAAAGCGGCTTCTCTGATAAGCGCAACTGGCCGCAACTAATGCACATAGCCACCGATGGCGAGACCTACGGCCATCATCACAAGCACGGCGACATGGCCCTGGCTTACGCCCTTGACGGCATTGATGCCGACGAACAGGTCAATCTGATCAATTACGGCGAGTTTCTGGAAAAATTCCCGCCCACTCATGAAGTGCAGATCATTGAGAACACCTCCTGGAGCTGCTCCCATGGAGTGGAGCGCTGGAAAAGCGATTGCGGCTGCAACTCTGGGCGGCAGGGTTGGAACCAGGCCTGGCGTGGCCCGCTGCGCGCGGCGCTGGATTTTCTGCGCGATTCGGTTGCCCCGCTTTTTGAGAGCAAGGCTGCGCCTCTGCTGCATGATCCATGGGCGGCTCGTAATGACTATATTGATGTGATTTTGAATCGTTCGCCGGAAACGTTCTGGGTGTTTTTTGAGAAACACTCGCGCCGACAACTCAGCGCTGAAGAAACTGTCCTTGTGCTCAAGCTGCTGGAGATGCAGCGGCATGCCATGCTCATGTACACCAGTTGCGGATGGTTCTTTGACGAGTTGAGCGGCATTGAAACCGTTCAGGTAGTGCAATACGCAGCGCGTGTGCTTCAGTTGGCAAAAGAAACAGCCGGAGAGGACCTTGAACCTGAATTTCTCAAGCGCCTGGCTGAAGCCAAGAGCAATTTGCCTGAACTGGGTGATGGCGCCACGATTTACAACCGGTGGATCAAGCCGGCCATGGTTGACCTGTGCAAAGTGGGCGCGCACTTTGCCATCAGCTCAGTATTTGATGGCGATCACATGGTTCCGCAGTTCTGTTATGACATCAAGCCGCTCGACTACCGCCAGGCGGAGTCTGGAGCGGCAAAGCTGGCCCTGGGCCGGGCACAAATAACATCACGCATTACGCGAGAGTCGCGGGAACTGACGTTTGCGGTCATTTATCTGGGAGAACAGATACTGCACGCCGGCGTCCATGACGAGCAGCAGAGCGACGGCTATGATGACCTGGCCACAACGGCCATGGCTGATTTTTCATGTAATGATTTTGCTGAAGTGCTTCGCCTGCTGGATGAGCATTTTGGCGGCATGATCTATTCCTTACGGTCGCTATTCAGGGATGAGCAAAAACGCATCCTCGATATCATCCTCTCCCGCACGTTGCAAGACGCGGAGAACAGCTACCAGGCGATTTATGAAAAACATGGCGCCCTGCTGCGGTTCATCCGGGAAATGGGCCAGCCATTGCCGGAAATCCTGCGCATCACCGCCGAATTTCTCTTGAATAATGACCTGAAACACACTCTTGATGCTGATCCGGTAGATTTTGTGCGTGTTGCCATGCTCATGGAAATGGTGAAACGCGAAGGAGTGCAGTTGGATCAAGCGGGCGTGGGATATGCGGCCAGCAACAGCCTCACTCGTCTGCTTACCCGCCTGCGGGAAAAACCTCAGGATATTGAAACACTGGAGCGTGCCAACGTGCTGACCAGCCTCTTTGCCACGACGGCCCTCTCCGTGAATTATTGGAACGCGCAAAATATCTACTACTCCATTTTGAATACGGTGTTCCCAACGCTGACGGAAAAGCACGATCCAGATACACAGGCCTGGCGAGAACGCTTTCTCTCCCTTGGAGAAAAGCTCCAGATCAGTGTTCCGGCGTTTACCCCGGAATCAAGCCTGCAGATGGCTGGCTGAATTGAGCCAAGAGAATTAAAGAGAGCCCGCATCTGCTTCTGTATAGGGTGCAATTACTTGCCTGCATCCGCATAGATACGCTGCGCATCGCTTTCCGCTTTGGGCGTTTCCTCCTCGTGTATGGCCATCTGCAACACCTCAGCAATATGCAGCGCCTTACGGCCAGTCAAGCCTTCAATCTGTTGGAAGCAACTGAAGCCATCGGCAGTGATCAGCGTGTCTGGATCAGCGTTGCGCACGGCGGGCAGCAACACGCGCTCGCCGATCTTGACTGACACGTCGTACTTCTCCGTTTCAAAGCCAAACGAACCGGCCATGCCGCAACAACCTGAGTCGAGCACCTGGAAATCGAGGCCAGTGCGTTTGAGCAATTCATACTCAGCATCAAACTTGAGCACTGATTTGTGATGGCAGTGTCCATGCACCAGCGCTTTGTGCTTGAGCTGGGGTGGGCGATAGTTCGCTTTATTGATTAAAAACTCGCTCAGCAAAAACGTTTGTGCTTTCATCTTCTGCGCAGCTTCATCATTGCCCAGCAGGTTCGTCATCTCGTCGCGGAAGACGGAGACACAGCTTGGCTCCAACCCAATGATCGGCGTGCTGGCTACAATTTGGCCGCGCAGCTCACTTAGCACTTGCTTCAGCATGGTACGCGCCTGGTCCAACATGCCGAAGTCATAAAGTGGGCGGCCACAACAGAGTGAAGCTTGCGGAATCGTGACTTGATAGCCCGCATGTTCCAACACCTCAACCGCAGCCTGGGCGATCTTGGGATGAAAATAGTTGCTGAATGTATCCGGCCAGAGCAGAACTTTTGGGCGATCCTGATTGCGTGGGCCGCGCCCACGGAACCATGAAGTGAACGTTTGCTGCGCGAATGCGGGCAGCTCGCGTTCTTGTGCAATCCCGCCCGCAAATTTCAGCAGATGAGAAAATCCCGGCACGCTGCCCAAAAAGTTCACTAGCCTGGGCGCGCGCTGCGCCATCCGCGCCCAGCGATGGATTAAGCCCATGCTGTACGCCGCACGTGGCCGCAAGCGGCCTTCATAATGGTGGGCCAGGAACTCAGCTTTATAGGTGGCCATGTCCACGCTCACCGGACATTCGGTCTTGCACGCTTTGCAAGCCAGGCAGAGATCGAGCGCGTCTTTTATATATTCGCTTTTCCAGCCGCCGTGCAGCGGATCGCCCTGCAGCATCTCGAAAAGCAATCGGGCGCGGCCACGAGTGGAGTGCTTCTCTTCCCGCGTAGCCATGTAACTAGGACACATGATCCCGCCTCCTTCCTTGCGGCACTTGCTCACGCCCACACAGCGGATGGTGGTCTCAGGAAAATGACCGTGCGCTTCAGGGAAAGAAAAATATGTCTTCACGGCAGGCGGCTTGTAGGTTGCGCCCAGACGAAGGTTCTGGTCGAGCGGATTGGCATCAATCTTTTTTCCCGGATTCATTTTCCAGTCCGGGTCCCAGATGCGCTTGAACTCGCGGAAAGCCTCCATCAACTCCGGGCCATACATCTTGCCCAGCAGTTCGCCACGCGCCTGGCCGTCACCGTGCTCTCCGGAGAGCGAGCCGCCAAGCTGGACTACAAAGTCCGCAGCCTCTTCCACAAAGGCACGGAAGTTCTTGATTCCTTGC
>DASRDW010000134.1:0-6696 GCA_035652415.1 Candidatus Angelobacter sp.
GATCAGGCCTTCACGCTGTGGCGGCGTCTTGGAAAGAAACTGCTCCGCGCCGGTGCGAATGGAGATATCGTCTGACTTCACCTTGATCTGGGCCACTGCTTCCACCGTCACGGCGACGCCCTGGTTGGTGTAAAGGTCCTGCTGCGGCGCCACGTCAAAGCTCATCAGCTCCAGCGAGAGCAGCCGGCAGTTTTCAATCAATGGCCAGATAATGGTTCCCGCGCCCTTGACCACGCGCGGCGTCTTGCCGCGCCCATAAACCAGCAACGCCTCATTGGGGCCAACTTTGCGGTACAGCCGTGCCAGCATGCTCACCACAATCATGAATGCCAGGACAGCTAAACCGCCAATGATGGCGACTGTTTGCCATCCCACAGCTCCTATATCTTTCATAATTCTCTCCTCTCCTCCTCGGCCGGCATTACACCGGCTTTCTCTGCAAGCTCACTCCAGCGGCGAACGTAAGCCACGCCTCTCTCAAAGCGCGTCACCACTACCTCTTCGCCGCGAAAAACTTCCTCGTTCTCTTCTTCAGTGCGCGCTGCACACGCCCTGCGCGCGCCTTCCTGATCAAAAATAATCTCGCCTGTGCCGCGCCTGCGGATCGTCCCGCTCACCTTGCCCAGAACGCCGATCATTTCAAAATCCATGGGATCAAGGCTCGACTCATGCGCCATGAGATATTTCGTGGCAAAAACAATTACCATGCCCGATCCGATGAGGCCTGCCAGCGTGGAAAATGCCAGCCCGGCAAATACCCAGATGTGGCGCAGATGGACCAGTAAATATCCTGTTCCGCCAAACCAAGCCAGAAAGACCGCCAGGCTCATGGGATTAAAAAATGGAAACCTGCCCGCCGATCCGCCTTTTGCCGAGCCGCCATGATGGCCTGCGCCATGCCCTCCGCCCGCGTGATAATGCCCATGCGGCAGATGAAAATGAAAATGCAGCGTGCCGCTCAAAAATGACAGCGCCGTAAAGGCAAAGCCCACCACAAAACAGATCAGATAAAAGAGTTCCCAGTTCATAGCTTCACCTCGTTTGCCGGGCTCCCATTCGCGCCTGCCTTTGGCGTGAATGGGCAGAATCACGCCTCGCTTGTCTCCGCTCCACCTTCAAAGTCCGACAACTAAATTTCATACATGCTGCGCGTCCATTTCATACGCTCGTCATCCCGAACCCCGTTAATGAGCGCGTGCTTTCGGGTCCCCATTCGCGCCCGGTTTTGGCGTGAATGGGCCGAACGCGCGAATAGGGGTGAGGGACCTTGCGCTTTGTTTCCGAACTCTGCTTTCTAGTCATGCGTTTGTCACGCCTCGCTTGTCTCCGCTGTGCTCTTCCCTTGTGGCCGCAGCACATGCAACAACTTTTCCGCCAGCTCCGGCGTCTCCAGAATTGCCTCCATCAGCACCAGGCAACTGCGTGAATCCTGGTGCTTGGCCAGATTCAGCAACGCCCGGCTCACCTGCGGATCGCGGCGGAACCGCTCTGCGCCCTGTATCAACCACAAATCCAGCGTGTCTTCCGCGGCGCTCACGTCAGACAACAACTCGTTATGGAACCCTTCCGGATCATCCACCAGATATCCGGGATGAACTTTGAAGAATCGCGCCAGCAACAGCCGCGTCTTGTTCGTCAGGTGCGGGCGCGAGCCATTTTCAATCTGAGACAGATAGCTCTGGCTGATCTTCATCTTCAGTTCGCGCGTCACAGCCTTCACCACTTCCTGCTGTGTCATCTCGCGACCAAAGCCGCGCAGGTTCCCTTCCATCAACCTCAAGTAGCGCAATTTCTCTCCAAGTTTCATATCACTAATCGCAATAACAATATTTCAATTTGTAATATCAGTCAAGCAGAATTTCACCTTAAGCAAAAGCATCTCCTTTTTGCGGCCTAAGTCCTTTGTAGTTAGTGGGTTTGGGTTGAATGTCACAATATCGGCGCTCGGCCTACCGGGTTATTCTCGGTCGAGCCTTTACGTAAGTTCCATTCTGCACGGTCCTGAAAGCAGTCTTACTGCTCGTGCTCCAGTCCCGCGCCAGCGGGGCGACTCGTAGTAGCCCGCCGTTTCAACGGCGGGAAGGCGTCCGAACGTAAGACTAGTCCCCTTTAGGGGACGACTGAAGAACCGCGGCATTTCAATGCCGCGCTGTTCGCGTTATATAATGCGCAGCGCATGCCCACACTTACTACAGCATCCTTGCGCATTGTGTGTTCTCCACAAAGGAACGTCGTCCAATAATCCCCGCCGAGTTGAAATCTAAACTCTGGCCGTATATAGCGCGGAATCGCGCGACAGAACAAATTTAAAGCGCTGGCAGTGGGTGCATGCCAGACCACTGCCACGCTCTCTTATCTTTACCAACCTTACATGTCGCGGGATTGAAATCTATTTCAGTCGTCCCCTGAAGGGGACTTTATTCATCTTCCCTTAGCTTCCCGCCGTTAAAACGGCGGGCTACTACCACACGTCCCGCTAGCGCGGGACTGGATTATGGTTGTGTCTGCATTACGGCTCTATAAGAAAGGGCACCTTATCCAAACTGCGCTTGATTCAATCCAGCAAAGCAGTTTCCAAATTTTCTAGCGTGTTCTTCAAAATGCTTTTTGATCGGATCTCCATACCTCTGTGTCCTTTGTGGTCCAGGTTTTCAACCCGCTAGGAATATTTGAGCTGCTTGATGTCGCGCACCTCCAAGCAGGGCCGCCTACAAATCTCCATTGCCTTTCTTCCAGCCTGCCGTTATTGTTACTTTCCCGTTAATTGTTGCCACGGGCCAAATGTATCCCCACAGGAGACAGGTTTTGATGTCCAAGCTCATTCGCCTCTTCGCATTTACTGTGTGTGCCGCGCTGGCCGTAGCGCAGGCGCAGTCTGCCGCTGATTCTGACATCAACAAGAAGATCCGTGCGGAAGAAAACGATCACTCCCAGATCATGCACACCATGCATTTTCTGGCCGATATTTATGGTCCGCGCCTCACCGGCTCACCGAACCAAAAAGCCGCGGCGGAATGGGCCATCAAGCAGATGAAGGAATGGGGATTGGAGAATGCTCATCTGGAGCCGTGGGATTTTGGCCATCCCGGATGGATGAACGAGCGCGCCAGCGGCTACATTGTTGCGCCGATCCATGACCAGCTTACTTTCAAAGTGCTGGGTTGGACTCCGGGAACCAAAGGCACGGTAACCGCGGTGGTATTCCAACTGGTCCCGCCGGAAAAGCCGAAGCAGGAAGATCTGACTGCTTACCTCAATTCCATCAAGGACAAGATCAAGGGCAGAATCGTCATGGTCGGGAAAGCGGAGGTCATTCCTGTGGTGATCGATCAACCCGCGCGCCGGCTTGATGACAAAATCGCGGCTGAGCGCTTCGACCCCAAGAATCCTAACGCCGGACAATTTGGGCCGCGCAATGGACGGCAACCAGAACAGAATCCTCCTGGCACACTCACTGGGCTGCAGATCAACCAACAGGTTGACGAATTCCTGCTGGCAAACGGCGCGCTGCTCCGCGCCAATGATGCGCGCATGGGCAATGGGCATATCCGCGCTTTCCAGAACCGGACGTATGACATCGCCAAGGTGGTGCCCACCGTGGTGCTGCGCAATGAGGACTACGGACGAATCGCGCGCATCCTGGCCGATGGAGCCGAGGTGAAGCTGGAATTCAATATTGAAAACAAAATCTTCCCTGAAGGCGCAACTTCCTACAACACCATCGCTGAAATTCCCGGCACTGATCGCAAAGATGAAGTGGTGATGCTGGGCGGACACCTTGATTCATGGCACTCAGCCACCGGCGCCACGGACAACGCGATTGGCTGCGCCATCATGATGGAAGCGGCGCGCATTTTGAAAACCCTGGGCGTGCAACCGCGCCGCACCATCCGCGTGGCGCTGTGGAGCGGCGAAGAAGAAGGGCTGCTGGGCTCAAAAGCGTACGTGAAGGCGCACTTCGGCAGCTTTGAAGAACCCAAGCCGGAGTTCAGCAAGCTGGTGGCCTATTTCAATGTTGATTCGGGCACAGGCCGCGTCCGTGGCGCCAATGTTTTTGGACCGCCGCAGGGCGCCGACATTCTGCGCGAAATACTGCTGCCCTTCTCCGATCTCGGCATTGCCGGCGCAATCTCCAACAAAAGCCGCCGCGCCGGAGGCACAGACTCAAGCTCCTTTGCTGAGGCCGGGCTCCCCGGCGTTGGCTTGGGCCAGGACCCGATTGAATATTTCACTGACACATGGCACACCAACCTTGATACTTATGAACGGATCATTGAAGACGATGTGAAGAAAGACGCAATCGAGGTTGCTGCCATGGTGTACCAACTCTCCATGCGCGACGATATGCTTCCACGCTTCACCGCGGCAGATATGCCGCCCAAGCCAGAGCCTCCGGGAACCCAGCCTGCAACTGCCGCTGCTGGAGCCGGCGCAACTCAACCTGCATCAGGCAGCGCAGAGACACAGAAAGAAGCCACACCAGCCAAGGGCCCCGGGAGCAAGAAATAGTTTCGCTGAAGCGCGCCTGAATCTGCGCTCGAAGTGTGGCGAATGAATCCCATGTTTTGCCGATAACATTTTGGATCTCGCACATCTAAAATAGCCTTAAGAATTGGAGCTTCTATGAAACAAGCTGTTCCGGCAGAATCTGCCTCTGCAACCATCGACACCAGGATCAGGAAACTTGGAGACTGGCGCGGAAAGACGCTGGCGAGAGTGCGCGAGATCATACACCAGGCAGATCCTGAGATAGTAGAAGAGTGGAAGTGGGCCAAGGCGTCATCGCCGGGGACGCCCGTTTTCTCCCACGGCGGCATCGTCTGCACCGGAGAGACGTACAAAAACGTCGTCAAGCTGACATTTGCCAAGGGAGCTTCGTTAAAGGACCCTTCACGCCTCTTCAACTCCAGTCTCGAAGGAAACGTCAGGCGCGCCATCGACATCCATGAAAACGATAAGATCGATGAGACGGCCTTGAAGGATCTTATCCGCGCCGCAGTGGCGCTCAATCTCAAGGGCAAAAGTAAGCCCAAGTCAAAGTCCCGGCCTGCGAACACCAAGCGCGCCAGCTAATTTCAATCTCGCAGGAAAAGCATCTCGCTGAAGCATGCTGCGCTGACGGTTCATCAAAATCGCCAGACTTCAATTTCTTGCAATAACCTCTCGCAAAAAACAGCGCGGCCCTCCTCGATCCGAGAAGGGCCACCAAATAACCCGAGCTAGAGTCAACTATCCCCGCTTCCTTCCATTGTGCTTCTTGTTATATATCTGCTTTGATGCGCGGTTCTGCTGGCGATTGATGCGCGCCTTTTCACCCTGGGTGAGCTTGCCGCCGTTGGCTGCGCGATCATTGCGCTCTTCCTTGTTCAGCTTGGTTTCTTTCTTCTCCAGGTTGGAGGCTTCGCCGGCGGTCAACTGTCCGCTCTTGATGCCCTGGCCAATGCGCTCCTGCTGGTTGCGGTCACGCGTGTTCACTTCATTGTTGGTCTTGGGCTGCACCTGCGCGTCGTGCTTCTGGTTATAAATATTGTTGCTGAGCCGGTTCTGCTGGCGAGTGAGTTTGGCTTTGTCGGCGGCGGTGAGTTTTCCGTCATCGGCAGTGCGCATATTGTGCTCTTCTTTATTCAGGTTCTTTTCTTTGTTTTCCAGCCTGCCTGCCTCGCCGGCCGTTAGCGAGCCGTTCTCCACGCCGTTGCCAATGCGGTTTTGCTGATTGTCTTTGCGTTCCTGAATAGTCTTCCCGGTCACCGGCGTGCTGGTAGTAGGAGTGCTGCTGCTCTGCGCGAATGCGGCCACGGTCGCAAGTGAAAACACTGTCAAAATGCCTGTGCAAATTCGTTTCATCATCTCCAATTTCCTCCAGGGTTTGGAGCTTGCCGTTCCAGCCAGCTCCAGGTCACTGGTGTAAACACACCTGTTAAGGAATGTTGCGGAATTGGCGATGCAGAAGGCCATGTCCGGGCAAAAATAAATAACTGCTTTCGATCGCAACTTTTTGTTTTCGATTTGCGTTGCCGTAGCCTAGGCCGCAGCTTGAGCGCAGATTAAGAATTTTAATCAGTTTCCAATCAGATTTTAATCTCGTCGCCGGACGATATTCAGCAAGGTTGAGCAGTGTGCGCTAGCACCTGCTTCGGGCAAACCTTAGCTTTAAAAAAATCTGCAAAAATTAGGGGCCCCATGTTCGCTCAAGGGTGGGCGCGAAGACTCCTGTATTTCTTCGTGCTGGCGCTAACAAGTTTGGCCAATCTGCTCTTCATCCCCGTCGATAATGACGGCGATGACAGCACGCCACCGGTTATTTTCTCTTTCAAGTTTGTAGCTCCAGAAAACACAAGCCCAACCAGCGGCGCTCAAAAGAACGTTCAAAACGCCACTGGGAGCCAAATCGAACCGACAAAATCTCCCGTAAGCTTTTCAACTGCCTTTTCTCTGCACACAACAGAAGCTGCACGCATCACCCCGCACATTACGCCGTTGCGATGTTAGCCCGAGCCTGCTTGTCGCCGCGGCGGGCTTAATCCGTCTATTCATCTCATCCTCTTCTGACCTCGTAGTGTGGCCAGGCGCGGATTGATGTCTATTGGCTCTTCGCGGCGACTCTCCTCTACCCCGCACAACTTTTAACTGCTGCCGCTTTAAAGCTTCCGGGGCAAGCCCTAACCCGGTCACGCTTCTCGCTTCCGGAGAGGTGTC
>DASRDW010000135.1:0-10298 GCA_035652415.1 Candidatus Angelobacter sp.
TTCAGAGCTTCCGCCGGTGACATCAACATCCCCATTTCAATGGCAAAAGCCACGGTCCATATACCAAAGAAGGTCCCAATTGCGCCGCCACCGCTGGCGCCGCCGTTGTGCGCGTCCGCGCTGACAATCATCATCCAGTAACAGATTCCAGCTAGCACTGTAACCACAGCGCTCCAGCGAAACCACCACAGAGCGCGCGACATTAAGGCAGGAATAACCTTGACCCGCACCGGCGGCTCAAGCTGAGGCAGAAACCTGGCATTTACCAGCACAAAGAAATACAGCAGGCCTATCCAGGTAATGCCGGCAGCAAAATGGATCCAGCGCAGGACTAACTGAACCGCCGGGGTAGAACCTTCAGGAAAAGCAATTTGCGGCGAATGAAACAGCATGAGCGCCAACCAGTGCATGCAGCCTCCGTGTCTGTAGTGAAAGCAAGACATGGTAGCGCATTCGGTGTGATCGCTAAACTGCTAAGAGAAGCACAGGGCTGTGACATCGTGGGTGTGACATGTCACAGCTAGCCTGTGCCACTTTGTCACAAGGGCACTTTGCCGCCAGGCCATTGCCTTGTATTTTCAATGATTTAATGGAATTCGCAATTTGGTGCATAGCTTGCTAAATAGAAAGGCAGACGGGGCTAAACAAGAGCGTGAGCTGCCAAGAAGGTCGGATGGTGACAAGGTAGCAACAGCGCTGGTAGCAAATGAGCTTTGCCATTATGACTGAGATAAAAGGATATCGATCAACACGCATTCCGGGAAAGGTGCCTCCAAGCCCAATCTTGCGTTCAGATATCCTTTTATCTCTTTTTTCTGCGCTTCTTTATGGTCCAATTCCAAGAGCTTTAACCTGGGCCTGCCGACTCTAGTTTTCGCTGGCACATCAACCAAAAATATTAAGCCTACCAAGTACGCTGGAGCGGATGCGCTTCTGTGTTGAAGACCACCTTGGTCAGGTCCAGCGTTTCTCTCGGCGCAAACAGCAAGTAGAGATATTTGAGCGTCTCCGCCAGAAAATAGCTTTGCATAATGTCGCTTTTTTCCTTGGTGGTAACGTCGCTCACGGCGGCATAGCCAGTGTCGGTTTTGCAAAAGCGTACCAGGCTTAGCAGAAATGTTGATGCTATATCTTCATAGCGCTCATCTTTGGTGAAAAACTTCAGATAGTAAGCGGACTCAATGATCTCCGGTCGAAGCTGGTATCCGGGCGAAATGATTTTCATGGTGGTGTAATCAATTGCTTCCGGCTCAATTCCAAACATGTTCCACATCTTGTATGACGATTCTTCCAACCGTCGCGCACGATCCATGTCGCCATCGCGCGCCAACACCCCGGCAAAAAAGGCGTCAAGCGCGCCATATTGGGTAGAAGTCCGCTTGCCGGTATTCATGTCAGCCTGGCCGTACCAGAGGCCGGCGCGAGTGTTATCTGCCAGGTATTTGTTCACAGCTTTTACGCTGGCTTCCCACATCTTCTTGCAGTCTTTATCGCCAAAGAGCAGCCATGACTTCAGCAGGTATTCATAATACGAATCAATTCCGCCGCCAATATGACTGGTAGTGTCAATCCATTTTCCGGTCTCCACGTTGATGGTGGACCCCACCAATCCAAGAGAAGATCGCCGGCTATAAAGCTCAACCACGGCGCGTTTGGCTTTGTCATAGTAGATGGGCTTGTTTGTGAGCTTGCTTAAGGTGCCGAACTCCAGCAGCAGCGTGCCGATCTCAGCCGGATTGCTTACTGCTCCGCGCGTTTTTCCGGTCTTAAGATTTACGTACATGTAGGGCATGCCGGTAGGCGAATTGAAGACAGGAAGCAGGCGGTTACCCAGATTGTCGGCCAGATCAAGCAGGCGCTTATCACCGGTGAGTTGATAGCTGCTGAGCAGCCCGCCGAGAAGACGGATCGTGATTTCAAAATTCTCGACTTCAATGTCCTGATCGAACGAAAGATTCTTGTCGATGTACTCGCGCGTTTTGTCGGCTTCATCGGTCAGTCCCATCAGGATCATGGTGTCAAGCGAATCAACGGGCGTCATCAACAAGGTGCCTTTATGCCAGTCGTGATAGCCCTTGCTCAGCGGCTTGAGCTCATCATGCCCCCAGGCGTACTGCTTATAAGCGTTCCACGCATAAAGAAATTCACCGCGAACCTGCAAAGCCATGGGACCGGGCGAGGGAGCAGGAGCTGTTTGGGCCTGAGAGCCCTTGGGAATAATGAAAATGCCGAACAGGACGGCGAAGCAGAGCCATCTACGCATGAGGCGAAAATCTCCCATTTAAGAGTTAGGGAAGGATCGCATCCATGATAGCGCAGAAGAGCACCGCCATGGTTACAGCGTGCCGGTTTCATGCGCGATTGCGGCCGCTATCGCGCCTTTTGCGGAGTGGCCTTGGATGTCACATGCACCGAGCCTGCGTTTAAAGTGTCTTGCAGCGTCCCGAGCAGTTCCGTCGAGAAAAGCAAAATCATACAGCCAAAAAACACCATTCCGCTTACTCGAAGCCTTGCAGGACTAACATTAGACGGCTTTGGCGAACGCACGGCATTTTGGGAGCTGATCCTCCAGAACAAAATGCCAAATAGCAAGCCCATACCGGCCTGCCATATAAGATGGACCGAATACAAATTAACATCGATGTCAGAAGAAAAGGCGATGCTTGTGGACAGATCCAAATGAGCTAATATCAGCTTGATACCATTGCCCAGTGAACTTCCGAGAGCCCATCCAACCATGCCAAGCAGACCGCCTCCGATGGCAAAAAACGCTGCGAGTGCAAAAATGCGCCGGCCTTTTTGTTCAGGGAACGTAATAAATAAAGTAGCAGCAAGAACAAGAAATGCGCCTATTGCGCCGGCAACAAAGTACTCAAAGTTTGGAATGCCCTGAATCCTTGGCATTATAGGCCAGGCAAGAAGTGAAGCCACCCAATACGCCGCAATGGAAGTTGCCAAGAGCAAGAAGACTTTCCAAAGTGAGCGAAGTCCCCTAAACAACCACAGAAATCCGGCCAGAACAGCGCCAAAAAAGCCGCCACTGAAATAATCATTTCCCATTCCACCAAAGAAATGGAAGCTGCAAATCGTGATGATCCCTGAAAGCAGACCAGCAGCAGTCAAAATGGCAGCGAGCACAAAATGATTCTTCAATCCATCCACCAACTTTGATTGTTTGGGGAAATTATACAGCGGGATACTGGCGAGAATTGCTCTATTCCATGCTGCAAAAAAACGGATGAGCCAGGCTGGTTGGTCTGGCTCATCGGAAAAATTCGAGAGGCGAGTGCCCTATTTATTTATGTCTTCTTTGGCTTCCAATCGCTTGGTGAATCCATCCAGCGTGCTCTTGAACTGGTCTGGAGCAGCGGCGGAAGAGAGTTTCATTTCCTTTACTGCGGTGTCAAAGTCGCCCTTGGCGCAAGCGATACGGGCAGCTTCATTGTGGGCGGCCCAGTGGTTCGGGTTCTTCTTCATGTTGACGCGGAAGATCTCAAATGCCTCATCCTGTTTGCCCTGGGTTTGCAACAGGCGGCCATAACTATGCAATTGAACTACGCTGGCTATGCCCAGAGCCTTGTTGCGTGCGACGGTTGCCTCGTCTTTCCGGTTGAGCGCGTCAAGAATGCGAGCTTTGGTTATCAGATTGTCAAAGCGTTCTTCCACTCCGATGGAGCGGTCTTCATCTTTAAGCGCTTCATCCAGGTCATACTTTTCAGCCAGGAGATAGTTTGCTGCGTCGTCCCAGCCTTCCCAGGTATATTGCGGAAGCCCGCGAAGCTGGTTATGCAAGCTGTTGACTACGGCTTCGTGCGTGTTTACCTCAACCTTGAATGGCACAGCCAGCTTTTCCCAGCGGAGCGTTACCACTCCGGAGTCAGGCGTCACATTATCGACGTCATACGCCAGCGCCTCTTCCATTTCCGCGGGGTGCGGCTTCACGGTCACGCGCAACGCATCCTCAGCCTTGTTATAGCTGAAACTGCCCCACGCGGTTGACATCTTGGAGAAGATCACCGTCCACTCATTCTCCGTTGGAATCATGTGCAGGCCGTAAATGCCTTTGGGCAGCGCTTGACCTTCAATGCTGACCGGATCAGTAAATTCAATGGTGGTGTTTTCATTAGCGCCGGCACGCCACACCTGGCCATAAGGGACGAGACCACCCCAGATTTTTCTGCCCTTTACCAGAGGCCGGTGATAGTTGATGGTGATGTCAGTAATGCCGATCCGTTGAATGATCTTGGCATGCTGGCTGTCTCGGGGCAGGTCAAGCACGCTGGATTGAGCCTGTAACGTGGATGCGGCAAAGAAGCAAACAGCGATCAGGAACGCACTTGCGAGAGATTTGCGCATGGGAAGCCTCCATGGGATGAAATGTTGCGACAGAGGAGTAGCCGGATGGTTAGACGAGAAGCCCGGGCCGTTGTTAGCGGCCTGCTTCTCGTCTTTTGCGCACTGAATTAGCTTTCCAGTTGCGCGTCCATGGTGATTTTGGCATTGAACAGCTTGGAAATCGGGCAGCCCTCTTTAGCATTCTTGGCAGCCTGCTCAAACTTGGCTTTATCTGCGCCGGGGATTTTCACCTTAACTTGCAGGTGTGATGAGGTCACGGCGAAGCCGGAGTCAAGTTTTTCCAGCGTAACGGTGGCCGTGGTATCAATGGATTGGGCGGTCATCCCAGCGTTGCCAAGCTGAGCGGAGAGGGCCATGCTGAAGCAGCCGGCGTGGGCCGCAGCTATCAACTCTTCAGGATTTGTGCCCGGCTGCGATTCAAAACGGGTGGCGAAAGAATATGGCGTATCTTTGAGAACTCCGCTGGGCGAACTCAGTGTGCCCTTGCCGTCTTTTAACCCGCCGTTCCAGTGTGCGCTTGCGTTCCTTTGCATGAATGCTTGTTCCTCCATTTAATCGAGATGCAGGAAATTGTATATGGGACGCAGCGTTAGCGCTGGGTTTACCAATCCTACCGACGCACATTGGCGTTTGTATAATGGTCGCGATTATCCTAAGGCCGATCCTATATGTTTGAGCGATACACAGAGAAGGCGCGCCGGGTGATTTTCTTTGCCCGCTATGAAGCCAGCCAATTTGGCAGCCCATATATTGAGACTGAGCACATGCTGCTGGGCCTGTTGCGTGAAGACAAGGCGCTTACCCAACGGTTTTTGCGCAGCCAGGAAGCCATTGAGGAGATTCGCAGGCAGATCGAGTCCGTCAGCCTCAAAGGGGAGAAAACCTCAACTTCAGTGGACTTGCCGCTGAGCAATGAAGGCAAGCGTGTGCTGGCCTATGCTGCGGAAGAGGCTGAGCGGCTCTCCCATAAGCACCTTGGCACGGAGCATCTTCTCCTTGGCCTGCTGCGCGAGGAGAAATGCTTTGCCGCGCAGATTCTGCATGAACGCGGCGTGCGGATTTCCTTTGTCCGCGAGATGCTGGAGCAAGCACCAGACGAAGAAGATGCTGCCCGTACGAAGAAATCCGGGCTGCCGTCAGACTGCAGCGTGTTTCTTACCAAGCTGGCAAAAGAAGAGCGCTTGCTTCCATGTATCGCAAGAGAAAAAGAGATTGAGCAGGTCATGCAGATTTTGGGGCGCTCGGCCAAGAACAATGTGGTCCTGGTAGGCGAATCGGGGGTAGGGAAGCGGACGATTGCAGAAGGAGTGGTGCAGCGGGTAGCTGATAACGCCGGGCCGATTTTTTTGCATAACAAGCTCTTTGCCGCCGTCGATCTGGCAACACTCAGCGCTGCAGCCCAGCAAAGTACACACGACAAAGAATTTTTAGACGCAGCCGGGGCTGAGCTGATTACGTGGGGCGACAACACAATCTTCGTGTTTGATGAACTACATACCCTGTTGGCAGGCCCAGAAGAAAGCGCTCAGAAAATTACGCTGCTGCTGAAGTCCGCCCTGCTGGATGGCAAAGTGCAGTGCATCGCGCTGGCTACTCCGGAAGATCACCACGCTGCAATTCAGAAGGCGCGCTGGTTGGATGAATGCTTCTGCGCCTTGGCCATTGAGCCTACGAAGCAGGACGAAACAGTCAAAATTCTTCAAGGCATTAAAGGACGGTTCGAAAAATTTCATTCTGTTGAATACACCGATGATGCTCTGACAGCCGCCGTTGTTTATTCCAGCCAATATGTGAAGAACCGGCCCTTGCCGGATAAGGCAATCGACCTGATAGACGATGCTGGTTCTTATCTGAAGATGAAGTACGGCAGCGCCATGCCACAGGAAATTGTGGAAGCCACTGAAAGGCTCCGATTGATTGTGCGCAGAATGGAAAATGCTATTGCCAATCACGAATTTGAAAAGGCGCGCTTATTTTCAGACGAGGAGCGCAAGCAACGCGAGACGCTTCAGGAGCTGCAAAAAAAGTTCAAGATTGAAATCGGCCATGCCGGAGCAGTGACAGCAGAGCATGTTCAAGAAGCGCTGGCACGCTGGCTGGGAGTGCCGGTGGGGCTGATCCAGCAGGGGACGCCAGCCAAAACCGCTAACCAGAGCTCGCAGCAGCCCAAAACTGGAAAGAAGCCAAAGAAGAAGAAGCCTTAGCTGTCCAGTCCGCTTTTTGCTGCATTCATATCAGCCAGCTCAATCACAATGGTTCCATGGCGAACCTCTGCGCGCACGTCTAGTAGCGAGTTGACTCGCGCATCTGCTGCCTGCAACTCGTGCGCAGGATAAGTGTTTCCCAACGCGATCACCCGCATACCCGCAGCCTGGGCTGCTGCGACGCCAGCGGGCGTGTCTTCAAACACCAGGCAATCTGCGGGTGCGACTCCCAGCAACGCAGCGCCTTTAATATATGGTTCGGGAAAAGGCTTGCCGTTCACGACATCATCCGCCGTGACCATATTTTGAGGGACGATCAGACCGGCATAGCCAAGACGAGCCACGGCCAGCGGGCGGGTTGCAGAGGTGACAATCGCGAACCGGTCAGGAGGCAGGCTGCGGAGCATTGTGGCGGCGCCGGCCAACGCTGTGACGCCCTCTTTATCCTCAATCTCCATCTGCTCGACTTTAGTATTTTCCTGTTCAGCATCCATATATGGTGCTATGGCACGGATGGTTTCAATGCTTCGCCGGCCATGGGCCTGCTGAATCGCATGAGTTGGATCAACTCCGTGCTGGCGAGCCCATTTGTGCCATACACGCTCCACGGCTGGGGCGGAATCAATGAGCACTCCATCCATGTCAAAAAGTATGGCTTTTGTTTGCATGATCATTTTCCAGAATAACAGCTTACTGAGGATAACCGCCGCACGAACCGGGACGGCGTGGTTTAACGCGGCCGCCTTAGTCCACGAAATGAAGCCAGCTTGATACCATCGGCTTCTGGACTTACAGCAGCCTGGGGTAGGATAATCGCGTTGAGTTGCCTATAAAATGGAGTTGGGCCTGATAGGGTTTTATTTGGACGTGTTTAATTGCCATGTATGGAGACTAAATTGAAAAAACTATCGTTGTATGTTGCGTCTTTTTGTTTGATTTTTCTGTTGGGAAGCGCGGCGCAAGCGCAGCAGTTTGACCTGAGCTTTGGCGTTTCTGGTTTAACCGGGCCGCCCACCAATGCAATTACGCCAACGATTGGCGGCGGAGCCTATCCCAGCTTTGGCATGGACTTCCTCTTTTATAAAAACTTTGGCTTGGGGTTTAATGCCGCTTTCCGCGCCAGCCAAAATCTGTATCAGGGATTTCAGCCGTTCCGGCCATTTTTCTACGATGTGGATGCGGTTTATGGCCCGCAGCTTGGAAAGCGCGCGCAGGCAGTGCTTTCAGCAGGAATTGGGGCGGAAAGCATTCGTTTTTACACGCCGTTCCTGAACGGCAACCAATTTACCGGATTTACAGACTTCGTCAGCAGCAATCACTTTCTGGCCCAGTTTGGGGGCGAACTGCATTTCTATGCCACGAACAAGATCTTTATTGGCCCAATAGCCCACGTTTATTTGGTCCACAACAACGTTGAGTTCAGCGGAGCCAGAGCTTCACGTTTCGGGTTTTGCATCGGCTATTCGTTTAAGAATCAGGAGTAAGTTCTTCTCAACTGTACGGTTTCCTAAGGCCCAATCGAACGAACGATGGGCCTTTTGTACAGCGGCGCTCTCGATGAACGGACGGTCGAGTTCCTCCGGTTCCACGGCTGTTTTTATCTTTTTTGGTGAGTCCAACAGTCAGCAGCTTGCGAACATCTAATTTCCGTTGGAGTACACATGGCGACCCGAGTTTTATTCGTGGATGACGAGGCGGGGATACGCGAGACTCTAAAGCTGATTTTGGAGCAACATGGGTTTGAAGTAACCATCTCTGCCACTGTTTTTGACGCTCTTGAGCACATTAACCACGAAACTTTTGATGTGCTGTTATCTGATTTAAATATCGGCCAGCCCGGCGACGGCTTTACCGTGGTGAGCGCCAT
Organism: Candidatus Angelobacter sp.; assembly: GCA_035652415.1. Classification (GTDB taxonomy): domain Bacteria; phylum Acidobacteriota; class Terriglobia; order Terriglobales; family Acidobacteriaceae; genus Angelobacter. Next base: position 8,428 of record DASRDW010000135.1, read on the forward strand.
GCGGCGCGTGCAGCCGAAAGCAGCAACTTTCATCCTTACCGGTTATCCGGATTTCGACACCGCGCTGCAAGCCATCCGCAGCCAGGTAGATGATTACCTGCTCAAACCTACTGATGTGCCAACGTTGATCCATGCCATCCAGCGCCGGCTGGAACATCCCCGTCCTGTGCCGCCGGAAAAGCCTTTAAAACGTGTTTCCGCGCTGATGCGAGAAAACCTGGCCGGCATCTCCCAGGAATGGCTGGCGTTGGTGAAAGCCCATCCTGAGCTTTCTACCATCCACATGGCTGACAAAGACCGGATTGATCATTTGCCCGAGCTGGTTCAAGAGATGGCCAGGCGCGTTGATCTGGCGGCTGACGAGACCACGCAGGCCGCTAAAATGGCGGCGGCCCAGCACGGCAGGGAAAGAGCGCACCAAGGTTATAGCATTCCATTGGTGGTGATTGAAATGCGATTGCTGCAGCGCATCCTCTCTACTGTGCTGCAACGTAATCTGATTCGCATGGATTTGAGCACGGTCATTGGAGACATGATTCAGGTGGGCGAGAGCCTGCAGGAGCAGTTGGAGTTCTCCATCCGCGGTTTCCAGCAAACTTCGCGTGAAGCGGCCTAATATTTCCGGTGCCTATGATTTGCCCAAAGCCGGGTTAGGCTGCGGAATATTCGGCACGTATCCGCGTTTATAGATCATCATAGTGCGGATGAATTCGATCACCACGCTGCCATCTTGTTTGTAGCCCGTTGTCTTCACTTTTACAATGCCTACGTTGGGACGCGATTTTGATTCGCGTTTCTCCAGCACTTCACTGCGCGAATAGACGGTATCGCCTTCAAAAAGAGGATTGGGCAGGCGGACCTCATCCCAACCCAGGTTGGCCATCGCGTTCTGGGAGACATCCATTACAGACTGTCCAGTGACCAAAGCAAGAGTGAAGGTCGAGTCAACCAGCGGCTTGCCGTATTCGGTTTGAGCGCTGTAGGCCGCGTCAAAGTGAATAGGATTGGTGTTCTGCGTAAGCAGCGTGAACCAAATATTATCGGCGGCAATCACGGTGCGTCCCAGCGGATGCTGGTAAATGTCGCCAATCTCAAAGTCTTCATAAACGCGTCCTCTCCAGCCCGGTTTTAGTGACATGATTTTTCCCAATCTTAATAAGAGCGCGGCAGCCCCAGCACGTGCTCAGCGATATAAGCGAGAATCAGGTTCGTTGAGACAGGCGCAACCTGATAAAGCCGTGTCTCGCGGAATTTGCGCTCAATATCGTATTCTTCCGCAAAGCCAAAACCGCCGTGAGTCTGCATTGCCGCATTGGCGGATTCCCAGGAGGCGTCCGCTGCCAACAGCTTGGCCATGTTGGCCTGCGGACCGCACGATTGATGGGAATCAAACAATGCCGCCGCCTGCGCCACCATGAGTGAAGCCGCTTCCACGTTGGCATAAGCGCGAGCCAGCGGAAATTGAACACCCTGGTTCTGGCCGATTGGCCGGCCAAAGACGATGCGTTCTTTAGCGTAGCGGCAGGCACGCTCAAGAAACCAGCGCCCGTCGCCAATGCACTCAGCGGCAATCAGGATGCGCTCAGCATTCAGCCCATCAAGCAAGTAGCGAAAGCCCTGGCCTTCTTCACCGATGAGATTCTCCGCTGGAACTTCCACATCATCGAAAAAGACTTCAGTGGTGGCGTGGTTCATCATGGTGCGGATGGGACGAATCGTAAGCCCCGGCGCGTGGCGCAGATCAACCAGCAGAACCGAAAGTCCCTCACTGCGTTTCTTTACCTGCTCCAGCGGCGTGGTGCGCGCAACGAGCAACATCAGGTCAGAATGCTCTGCGCGGGAAATCCAGATTTTCTGGCCCTTGACCACAT
>DASRDW010000136.1:0-2580 GCA_035652415.1 Candidatus Angelobacter sp.
GTGGAGGTTGTTGCTGGCCGGCTTGCGGATATGGACTAGGCACGCCCGGCCGCTGTTGTTGGTTCATTGGCTGTGCCGTAATTGCTGGTCTTGCCTGTTGGGGCACAGGATAGCCAGGTTGTGCTTGCTGTGGCTGCGGGGGTGGAAATGTGGGACGGGCCTGGGCGAAGGCCGCCGCCACTGTGGCAATCACAAAAATGCATCCGCAAATAATTGAGGAAAACCGCGCCATATTAGAAGATCCGAACCCAGCGATTCAAGAAATCCTTCTAGAATTTTACTCCTTATGAACATAGAACGCTCGGTAATGCCTTGGTTTGCCCGTTTATTTATGAATCACTCTTGATTTCTGCTCTTAATCCCATCTGCCGATCCGGAGCCAGGCACTTGCCCAAACCACTTTCTGACTGCGGGGTCAAAGCGTATATTTGCTATGAGATACACCTACATGCATACATCTGCTTTTCCGCTGGAAGCATCTTAACGATACGAACCGGAGCAGCGCATTTTTATGAGGCATTTTACGTTGAAGACTTTTGCAGCATTTCTGCTGGCGACGGCAGTGGCCAGCCTTCCAGCGTGGTCACAGACTTGCTCGGGCCGTGATGAGATCCCAGCGCAGAGCCGTACTGCGATTGAAGCTGCTGCGCAACAGGCTTATGACCAGGCATCGCGCGGCGATGTTAACACGCTTAAAACAAATTCAGTGCCGCAGCTCCAGTCCAACTTTAACGGCATTGCCGGCGCAATCAACGACAACAAGGACGCCTTCGCCGGCGCAAAAGATCAACTGCGGACTTATTTTCTGCTTGATAGCGGCACAACCCCCAGTCCTGACGGCACTTTTTACTGCGGCGTTTACGGCGCCAAGGGTACCAGCTCAGGCGGCGCGCAATTTGCCTTTCCGGGAGCTACCGGCAAGTATGCAGTGGTAATCCAGGATTTTGTCGGAAGCAAAGGCCCATTCGCGCTCACCACCATTTTTCAAGACATGGGCGGCTGGAAGCTGGCCGGTTTGCAGATCCGTCCTGAGTCAGCCGATGGCCATGATGGCATATGGTTTTTGAAGCAGGCCCGGGATTACAGAAACAAAGGCCAATCCCACAACGCCTGGTTTTATTATTTGACCTCCTGGGAATTGCTGGCGCCAATCCCTGCCATGAACACCACTTTGCTGGGCAATATTCAGGAAGAGTCCAATAAGGTCCTTCCCCATGATATTCCGGTGAATGGCAAGCCGGTGTCTTACACGGCCAACGGCAAGACCTACACCATAACAGACATGTCTCCTTACAAAAATGACAAAACTTTTGATCTTGCAGTGAAGTACAGCGTGCCCAGCACCTCTGACTTCAATGCCACGCAAGCCGATGCGCGCAGCCTGGCTACCGCGCTGCTGGCCCAGTATCCGGAGTTGAAGGACGCTTTTGGCAACGTATGGGTCCATGCGATTGATGGCAATGGCGGAGATGTGGTCGGCCTGGTTAAATTGAAGTAATCCTCTCGGGCTCAACACTTTTTCAAAGGAGTTGACGTCCTGTTTCCTCAACTCGCCCAGTTCGCTGATCTTGGATTTCTGCTGCTCCGCTTCATGGTAGGTGCTGTCTTTGCCGCCAGCGGCTGGGGCCATCTTAAGAACCCGGAAGAACGCAGCAAGAGCATTAGCATGAGCAAGGGCTTTACCGTTTTTCTGGGTGCTGCTGAACTCGCAGGCGCTCTGGGCGTAATCTTTGGCGTTCTTACTCAACTTGCCGCCGCAAGCCTGATTCTGGTGATGCTGGGCGCGATCCAGAAAAAAATGTTTCTCTGGAAGACTGGCTTCTGGGGCAAACACGGCACAGACGGCTGGCACTATGACCTCGTGCTGCTGGTGATGAATCTGGTGATTATCGTTACTGACGGCGGGAAATATGTGCTGTGGAATTAGAATTTCAATTTCTATACCGCAGAGCTGACTACCCCGGCGTAAAACCACTCAAGACCAACTGCGCATAGACCGACAATTAGTAAGGGCTTCCTAATATCTCGAATGCAAATTGCAGCAACAGCGCCCACCATATCAGCGGCACAATTCAGTCCGATCACCACAAACCGCCACGTTGAATAATTAGGACCGATGATGTTCCCATGCACCAACCCTGCCATCAGCCATAAATAGCTCACTGTCGCGATGGTAAGCGTAATGGCCAAGAGAACCGCTCGTTTCTTTTTGCCGCAACGCGGGCGGAACATTTGCCGCCATGTCAATAAGAGAGGAATACCTGGCGCAGCCACCAGAATGATTAATTGACACGAATAACACACAATGCTCCTATCTAGTGATTCCCAGATTCCCTCGATCATACGATCTACTTCTCGCATCGCTGCTTGATCACGTAGAGAATTCTTCTTTGCAGGTCTGACATGATTGCGTCAGTCCATAGATGCGCATACCAGTTGAAGTCGGTCGAGATGCGATGCCGGCTGGAGAGATGCAGCCGAGTCACACCGTTGCCTAGAGGCTCCAAACGATATTCGCCTCGCAGCACATCAAAGTAAGGGCCGCCGACGCGAACGTGCTCATCCAGAGTTGTGGCCGGG
>DASRDW010000137.1:0-5640 GCA_035652415.1 Candidatus Angelobacter sp.
TTACTGTCCAAACGCGCAGACTCCACATTCGCATGGAACTCAAATGAATTGTCAGCATCGCCCGCGCGTTCAATCATCCCGGCTGCCACAGTGGCATTGCTTAAAGGATCAATCAGGACAAAACTTCCGGTTGTGCGGTTCTGTCGGTAAGGATCAAAGAAGAGCGGCTGGGCCGCAGCAATCCTGACAGTGGCGATGTCGTTCATTTGTAAGTCTGCCGCCGGAAGATGATCGAGAGTATTCACATTCACGCGGTGCTCTATCTCCTGCAGCCGCGCGCGCACCGTTCTGGTTGTGTGCTTCAGCAGATATTCATCGCCCGGGCGTCCTGCTTTCGGGTGCAGCCAGACCAGACTTGCCACCACCTGCGCTGCTGCTTGTGGCGTGCTGCCTTCTTCGCTCAGCAGATCACCGCGGCTCAGGTCAATCTCATCTTCCAAAGTGACAGTGATTGAATCTCCAGCCGCTGCTTCATCCAGGTCGCCATCGAACGTGCTAATGGATTTGATCCTGGTCTTCATGCCGGATGGAAGCGCAACCACCTTTGCGCCGCGCCGCAAAATCCCAGACGCAATCTGGCCGGCGAAGCCACGGAAACGCGAGTCCGGACGAATAACGTATTGAACCGGCAGAAGCAACGGGCCGGCCTGCCCGTTGCTTCTGACAGGAAGTTGTTCCAGATACTCCAAGAGAGTTGGCCCTGTAAACCAGGGCATCTTCCTGCTTTGGGTAACAATGCTGTCTCCATTGAGCGCGCTTACCGGGATGGCGAAAACATTGGCGATTCCCAGTTGCTGCGCCAGCTTCTCAAAGTCGGCAGCAATCTCGCGGAACACCTCTTCCTTGTAGCCCGCCAGATCCATCTTGTTTACCGCCGCAATTACGTCCTGTATGCCAAGCAATGAAGCGATGTAAGTGTGCCGGCGCGATTGCGCCAGCAGTCCCTTTGTCGCATCAATCAGAACAACGGCTGCATGCGCAGTGGAAGCGCCAGTGGCCATGTTACGCGTGTATTGCTCGTGCCCGGGCGTATCCGCGATGATGAATTTTCTTCGCGGAGTGGAAAAGTAGCGATAGGCAACATCAATGGTGATTCCCTGCTCGCGCTCCGCTCGCAAGCCATCAGTAAGCAGAGAAAAATCAATCGGCCCATCAGAACGGTTAATGCCGCTCTTCTGGATGGAAACCAGCTGGTCTTCATAGACGGTTTTCGTATCGTAAAGCAGCCGCCCAATCAGGGTGGACTTGCCATCATCCACGCTTCCTGCTGTCGTAAAGCGCAAAATGTCTGCCGCGTTGGCGTGTAATGCGGGCGAATTGAAGACCTGGGGTTGAGCAATGGCAACCATTAGAAATAACCCTCTCTTTTTTTGATTTCCATGGAACCTTCCTCATCGTGATCAATCACGCGGTTTTCCCGTTCTGATTTGCGGAAGGCAAGCATCTCGTCAATGATCTGCGGAACTGTAACGGCGTCTGAGTAGATCGCGCCGGTGCATGGGACGCATCCCAGCGAGCGCATGCGGCATTTGATCATCTGTGGCTGCTCGCCCGGCAACAGCCGCACGCCCTGTTGCAAAAGCAAAATAGAATTGCCCCGCTTTACTGCTTCGCGCTCTTTGGCAAAGTAGAGTGGAACAATGGGAATGTTTTCTTTCCAGATATAGAGCCAGATATCGAGTTCAGTCCAATTGGAAAGCGGGAAAGCGCGAATGCTCTCGCCCTTGTTGTGGCGCGCGTTAAAAAGGTTCCATAGCTCAGGCCGCTGATTTTTTGGGTCCCATTGGCCTTGCGCATCACGGAATGAATAGACGCGTTCCTTGGCGCGCGACTTCTCTTCGTCACGCCGGGCGCCGCCAAAAGCCACGTCAAAACCGCCTTCTTCCAGCGCATCCAGCAATGATCTGGTCTTCAGCAATCCGCAGCATTTCTGCGTGCCTAGCGCATACGGATTAGCTCCCTGGTCCAGCGCCTTGCGATTGGTATGCACCAGCAATTCAGCGCCTATCTGCTGCGGATACCAATCGCGAAACGCAATCATTTCCGGAAATTTGTATGAGGTATCAATATGCAGCAGCGGAAACGGGATCTTTCCCGGATAGAAAGCCTTCTGCGCCAGACGCAACATCACAGAGGAATCCTTGCCAATGGAATAAAGCATCACCGGCCGGCGAAACTCGGCGACAGCTTCCCGTAGGATGAAAATGCTCTCCGCTTCCAGTTGTTTTAAATGACCCACCTGCATATCTGCTTGCATCTGGCCCCGCTCTCAGGCATGATTTGCCGCAAAATAAAACCGCCGCCCTGTGTGCCAGGACGGCGGGTGAACTTGCTCCTATTTAGAAGTCTATTTCACTAATGAACGCTCCTGACACACAGATGTCTATATGTACAACACATAGGACACATGTTCAGGAGGTATGAGTGCATAACCAAAACTCAACATAGATGAATATTGAAGCTATGTCAAATCATTCGTTCTTATTTCTAGTTGAGCAGGTCCCGTTCCGGGAAGTTTAAAATCACGGCCCTTCATAGCACGTGTAGGATTGCACGATTAAAGAATGCCGCGGCTAGGGACAAAATGCGCGAATGCCGTGCAGATCGACTCAAAGATGACGGACCGCCCAATACTGCATTTCACCACGGGGTATTGCCGCGGAATCGCGCGCTGTTATTTTGCTGATCTCAGGGTTAAAAGCTATAACGTCTGTGATTTGAACACGTCTAAGAATGCAAAACCAACCTGTTTCACTTGGAGGGGGAGACAAATGTGTAGATATATATTGAGGAATTGTTTGCCAATGCTGGGCGGAATGCTGTTGCTTATCGCTACCGTGGCCTTTGCCCAGGCGCCGCCGCAGCCGCCAGCCGCTGAAGAACATGTGGCGCCAAAGTTTGATATCGCCAACATAGACAAGACGGTTGATCCCTGTGTTGACTTTTACCAGTTCGCCTGCGGCAACTGGTTGAAGAATAACCCTATTCCCGGCGACCAGACCACGTGGCTCAGCTTTAATGAAGTTTATGAACATAACCTGGTAGTGCTGCGGCAGATTCTGGAGAAGGCCAGCGCCAACGATCCCAAACGCAGCCCGGTCATGCAGAAGATTGGCGATTTCTATTCTTCCTGCATGGATGAAAACGCTGCCAATAAGGCAGGCGCTACGCCTCTAAAGCCGGAATTTGACCGTATTGCCGCCATCAAAGATAAGACGCAGATGATTGAAGTAATAGCGCATGAGCAACTCATTGGCCCAAACCCGTTGCTCGGCTTCGGCACCATCCCCGACTTGCATAATGCAGAGATGGACGTGGCCAATATTGATCAGAATGGCCTCTCATTGCCTGACCGTGACTATTACCTGAAAGATGACGCTCCCACAGTCGCCATCCGCAAGGCTTTTACAGACCACATGACCAAGATGTTCACGTTGATGGGCCAGTCTCCGCAGCAGGCGGCACAAAATGCTGACGCCGTTTTGAAGATTGAAACCGAACTGGCCAAAGCTTTTATGGAACGCACACAGCGGCGCGATCCTAAAAATCGCGACCACAAAATGACAGTCGCGCAAGCTGAAGCCCTGGGGCCAAACTTCCATCTTGCTCGCTTTTTTGCTGCTAGTGGCGCGCCGGCGTTTACTGAGCTGAACGTTGGCAATCCGGATTACTTTAAGACCGTGAATGCCGTGATTGAATCCACGCCGCTTGATGCGTGGAAGACCTACTTGACATGGCAGATATTGAACAGTGCGGCATCATTGCTCTCAGATGATTTTGTGCAGGAAGACTTCAAATTCCAGCAGGCCATTACCGGGCAAAAAGAACTGCCGGTGCGCTGGAAGCGCTGCGTGAACCTTACTGATGGCTTGCTGGGTGAAGCCTTGGGGCAGCCTTATGTGGATGCTACCTTTGGCGCTGAAGGCAAAGCCCGCATGTTGAAGATGGTGGACGCGCTGGAAAACTCCCTGAAGCATGACATCTCTGATCTGCCCTGGATGACCGAAGCGACCAAAAAGGAAGCGCTAATCAAGCTGGCCGCCATTCGCAACAAAATTGGTTATCCTGACAAGTGGCGCGACTACAGCAAGCTCAAAATTGTGCGCGGCAATCTGCTGGGCAATGTTGCCAATGCCACCGAGTTCGAATCCAACCGCCAGATTCAGAAAATCGGCAAGCCTGTGGACAAGTTGGAATGGGGCATGACGCCGCCCACCGTAAATGCTTACTACAGCGGCAGCCACAATGAGATTGTCTTCCCTGCCGGCATTCTGCAGCCGCCGTTCTTTGATCGCCAAATGGATGACGCCGTCAACATGGGCGGCATTGGATTGGTCATTGGCCATGAGCTTACTCATGGGTTTGACGATCAGGGACGCAAGTTTGATCCCAAAGGCAATCTGCGTGACTGGTGGACCGCTGAAGATGGCAAGGAATTTGAGCAGCGCGTCAGTTGCGTAGCCGATGAGTACAGCTCTTTTACCGCGGTTGACGATCTCAAGCTGAACGGCCGCCTCACCCTGGGCGAGAACACCGCAGACAACGGCGGCGCGCGCATCGCCTTGATGGCCCTGCACGATCTTATGGCGCAAGCCAAAGAGGACCCCACTAAGAAAATTGACGGCTTTACCCCCGATCAACGCTTCTTCCTGGGCTTTGGCCGCGTCTGGTGCCAGAACACCGCTCCAGAATTTGCGCGTATGCTCGTGCGCGTTGATCCGCACTCGCCCGGGCGCTGGCGCGTAAACGGCGTGGTGCGCAACATGCCGGAGTTCCAAAAAGCGTTCGGCTGCAAGCCGGGCCAATCCATGGCTCCGGAGAACGCCTGCCGGGTGTGGTGATCTCGCCAGAAGCAATTAGCATTTAGAAAATAGCCGAGGGCAAGCGTGCCCTCGGCTTTTGCTTTACAGCATGGACAACATGGCTCTTTTCTTACGGTCGCGTGTCAATGGCTGTTACCACATTGCCTCCGGCAGAGGTGAAGTTCGGGCTGCTGATGTACAGCAAGTGGTGCACCAGATCAATCGCCCCATCCGACGGGTTAGGCTCAATTGGCAGGCGATTCACAATCTGTCTGGTATTGCCGTCAATCACATCAACCACGTTCTGGCTCTGGAATGCCGTGGCAACGTAGATCCGGTTGGTGAAAGGATTCACCGCCACCGGGGCCGGCGTCTGATCAGTGGGGATCGTCGCGATCACCGTGTTGGTCGTGGTGTCAATCACAGCAAGGTTGTTGGTATCGGGCGTGAATCCCTGGTTTGACGCATAGGCCAGATGTCGCACAAAATCCACTCCCACGTGGGTGGTGAAGTTTCCGGTTTGAATCTGGGCGAGCACCGCGTCGGTATTCCCATCCAGCACAAACACCTGCCCGATAAAGTTTTGTGATGGCACGTACACTCGGTTGGCAAAGATATCCACCGCAGGTTTAAGAGGAAATGGTACTGAAACCGTGGTGCTCACTGTGTTGGTCTTGCCATCGATGATGGTTACTGTATTAGAGAAGAATGCAGTCACATAAATTTTGTTCGTTCGCGGATTCACGGTGAGTTGGCTTGCGGTTGGAACCGGAATGCTGGTGATGATCCGGTTCTGCCGTCCAGTGGCTACCACGTAAACCAGGCCGGCCCGCGGATC
>DASRDW010000138.1:0-8736 GCA_035652415.1 Candidatus Angelobacter sp.
AAATTTCTTGCCCATATCTTCCGGGTTGAATCCACCCATCCTTCCACCACCGCCCATTCCTCCGCTCTGCATGCGCTGGAGCATTTCGGGGTTCATCACTCCAACTATGGCAGCATCCATTACGTTGCCATTCAACTTGCCACGGACAAAAACAGCATCGTCCTTCTTGATATCTTCCAGCTTCACCGGCTGCCGCTCTTTCGTGACTCGTGTGTTCTCGCCAATCTTTACGGTGACAGCGTCTCCGCCTTGCATCGGCGATACGGTGAGCGAATCCTTGCTGACCGCCGTTACTTTGCCAACTACGGTTTCTCCCGGCGGCAGGTTCCTTCCGCCGCGTTCCTGTACCTGGGCCGGCGCGGCCACAAAGCTAGCGCCCAAAAGCGCTGCCACTAAGAGCATGTTTCGCATAGGTATCCTTGTCAGTGATTTTTTTCGCATGGTCTATGGAAGCTTTTCCTAAGACGAGCACCGAATCAAAACGTGAGTGAAGTATAAGAGGAACGTAGGAACAAAGCTGTAAAAACTTTGTAAACGTCTTGATTGAAAGATATTGGAAGAAAATTTGGTCGCCGTGTAATTGGTAAAAACGGCTGTCGTCGCTCGTTATTTTTCAGCGTTTACAGGTGGCGCATTTTGCGCCACAGTCACTCTGGCATTCGTTGTTCCAATAAGCCCCGTAGTATCGTCACGCACACCCAAACGCAAGAAATACTTCCCTGGCTTCAGATCAATGGCTTGCTGGCATGGGAAAGCATCCTGCATGACTCTGGCGTAGGTCTCTGGCTTCAACGCCGTTTTAATGGTGCTTGACTCGCCGCGGATAAGCTGGCCTTTGGCGGAAAATGCCTCCACCGTGCATTCCACGCTGGCATGTGCCAGACCGTCCGCCGTCTGTTCAAAGCTGATGGCATGTGGATCAACGCCAAAGTTCACCACAACTTTGTTCGGGCTCTTCGCTTCCGGCGGAATCACCAGGGCATGAAACAGTAGCGCGGTAGCGCTGGGAGAATCCGGATCAAGCGCCACCGCGAACGCGGCGGCCCGCTGCGTTTCACCCTGATTGGCAAAGATTTTTGGATCCACGGCATAGTATCCCAGGCGATAGCGCAGTTTGATTCCCGGCCTGTTCACCGCCACATGGATCTTGCGGAACTTCCCATTCCACTTTTTGTCTTCAGGATAGTAGGCCAGCGTGTAATACGTGGAACCATCGTCAATGCTTTTGCGAACCGAGCCATCAATATCGTTGGTGTTATAGAAAGCCCGCCCGCCGGTGCGCTCAGCCATCTCCTGCATGGCAGCGTGTACGTTCAACAGTGCCGTGGATTCCGCGCCAAGTGCCGCGGCCATCCGGTCTCCTCTGCCAAGCGAACGGCCAAACTTATCGCGACCGGAATTGGAAGCGTCAAAGAAGGAAGAAGGCATCAAGCCGCGCGCATCCACCGGATACATTGCAATCTGCGCATCAATCAGCGAATCGGCCAGTTCAGCAATCTGCGGCCCGTAATTTCTTGTTCCGGCAAAAGCATTGCTTGTCAACTCCATGTTGGGATCAATGCCCACCGGAAACGCCTCTGAAATCCAGATCAGGTTCTTGCGTCCGGGATAGCCAGACAATGACCGCGCAATCGATGTCAGGGCATTGATTGTGTAAGTAACACGCAAATCGGTTTGGAAGGCCACTCGTTCGTCTTCAAACGTCTGCATGGCGGAGAGCATCTGCGCCGGCATCACCCCTGAATCAGCCAGGCCGGGCGGTAGCAATTCCATGTCCGGGCCGCCAGTTGGATTGTCTTGTAAAGGGGAAATTTTGCCTTTCAAATTTTTGACTACGCTCTTTAAGACTGCAGGATCGCTGGTGAAATCCTGCAATAAAGTCAACTTATTGCTCAGCGTATAAATTGCCACCGGCTTTCCATCCGGCATCTTTTCCAGATATTTGATCATCTGGTCGCGCACATAAGCCTGATGTGGCAACGTTGTATTCAAGGCATCCAGCAGCACCACGTTAAGGCTGTTATCAACGTTGTATTTGGGATAGTTGGTGTAAACATTCTCCGGCAGCTTGTGTTCGGGCTGGAGAGCGCTGGCAGGCGTTTGGTGCGGCTGCTGGAAATTGAATACGCGTATCTGCTGTTCTTTGCCGTCTTCCAGGATAGTAAAGTCGCTGCGCTCCAGATTTTTGACTGGTCCGTTCTTATCGGTTGCAACCACGTCCACTACTACCAGGCGAGTAATGGTTTTAAGCACGGTGGCCGACTCATACACGGTAGTAGCTTTTTGTACTCCGGGCTTTGAGTCTGCTGCTTTTGAATCTATAGATTGAGCGTTCGATGTCGCCTGCATCGCAGCCGGATTGGGCTTTTCGGCAGCGCCGTGAGTAGGCGATTGCGGCGCACCACTTGCCATCAACACAAAGATAAGGGCAGAGCTTAAGAGCAGCTTTCCACAAACTACAGCCATAAAGTTCCTAACTGCATAAGAGTAGCAGATTCAGGGCAATGGCAGTCTCTTTTCATTTGTAAAGGAACCAAAAGAATGATCTGCTGCCATAGCTGAAATTAGCTCCCGTAAAACCTGTCTTCCTGGGATTGCGAAACTCGACAATCCGATCCCCACATGAATTTCACATGATCCGGACATTGGCCAGTGTTCCCTTTCGGGAATAGTCGCAAAATTTTTAACACAGTGATGTATTCATTTCGGAAGACACCCACTATCATGCCTCGTAGTCTTTTGGGCTTAGAAAGTCTGGAGGGGTAGATGATGCAGCATCTTCGCCGTAGCTGTTTGCTCCTTGCAGTAATTCTCCTGGTTGTTCCTTCAGCGTTGCTGGCGCAATGTGGCGTGGAACGCTGGTCAGTCAAAACCGGCACTGATCCAAATGCCAGCCTGGTCAATCTGAATTCTTCAAGCAGCACAACCATTGCTTCCATGCGAGCTTTGTCCGCGCCCAGCCCTATTCCGTCAAACAATCGGGTCTCTCCCACGGAGACTACGGATTGGGTCATTAATGCAACGCTCACAGAATACAAACTGGAATCTGACTCTGATTATCATCTGGTGCTCGCTGACGCTTCCGGCAACACCATGATCGTTGAGATCCCGTCTCCGACGTGCGTTGGTGCTGGCAGTCCTTTCTTTTCCGGGATACAAAATGCGCGTTCGCAGTTTGACGCAAAATTCACCGCGACCACCAGTTTTCAGACGGCAAACATTCCAGTGCAGGTCAAGGGCGTTGGCATGTTTGATTTTCTGCACGGGCAGACCGGTGTTGCGCCCAATGGAATTGAGTTGCACCCGGTGCTGAACATCGTTTTCAATCCCGGCGCACAAACGCCCGATTTCTCGCTGAGCGCTTCGCCTTCCAGTGTCTCCGTGGCCCAGGGCGGAAGCAAGACCGCTACGATTTCTACCACCGTCTCAGGCGGCTTCAATTCAGCAATTTCACTTTCAGCTTCAGGACTTCCGGCGGGCGTAACCGCGGCATTTAGTCCGGCGTCTATTGCTGCGCTGGGATCAGGAAGTTCAACGCTCACCTTCACCGCCAGCAGCACTGCCACAACCGGCACTTCCACAATTACCATCAAAGCCACTGGCGGCGGAGTCACACACACCGCGACGGTTTCACTTACCATTACCACTGGCGGCACAACCACGCAGATATTAGGCAATCCGGGCTTTGAAAATGGATCAACAAACCCTGCTCCCTGGAGCGTGACCTCCGGTGTGATCAACAATTCCGCCAGTGAGCCTCCACATGCCGGCAGTTGGGACGCGTGGCTTGACGGTTACGGCACTACGCATACTGATACCGTACTGCAAACAATAAGTATCCCTGCGGGGGCCACAGCGGCTACGCTGACTTTCTTCCTCCATATTGATAGTGCTGAAACCAGCACCACCACGGCCTTTGATACTCTCACCGTACAGGTTCGCAACTCTTCCGGCACCGTGCTTTCCACCCTGGCCACATATTCCAATCTCAACAAGGCGTCGGGCTATTCCCAGAAGAGCTTCAGCCTGACCAGTTTCAAAGGTCAGACTATCCAGATCTTTTTCAAAGGTGTGGAGGATTCCACCCTGCAAACCTCATTCGTGTTGGACGATGTGAACTTGAACGTGACGCAATAAGGGGATAAAGGAGATATCTGATGAAGAAATTTGCACTTTGCACTTTGTTGCTTTGCGGTCTGGCCACATGCGTTCCAGCGGCGCAGCAAGCAGCCACTGTTGACCGTCCAACGGAACCTAATTTTGTTTTTGATGATGATGGCGGGAAGGTACAGATCGTCCCGGCAGACTTCTCCGTCGCCGGACCAAAAACGTTCCATGGAGGATCGGTTCTGGCGGCGGTGCGTCAGGTTAGCATCTTTCTCGGAGCGGGTTGGGCTGACCAACAAGCACGCCAGCGACAAACAAGCCTGCTTGATGTCGGCACAAACAATGCCAATCCCCATCTCGCTGAACTGCAGAAGCACAACATAAAAATGCTGCGCTCTGCGCCGCTGTTTGAGGATTTCAGCGACTTGAGCAAGGCCAGAATCAACGATCTCACAATCCAGCAGAAGCTCTCTGATCTGCTGCAAAGCAAAGCTATCCCTGCGCCCGATGCAGGTACGGTCTATGTTGTCTTTCTTGCTCCGGGCATTGATTCAACCCTGGGTGGGAACAAAGCCGGTACGGACTACGTTGCTTACCACAACTTTGTGAACCTGGAAGCAGGCGAGATTCATTATGTGGTAGTGCCGTTCCATCCGGACGCCCAGCAGCACACTGCCGCGGCAGCCCGTGCCTTTGCTGAAACGGCGCTGAATCCAAATGGCCGAGGCTGGTTCTAGCAAATAACAGGAGGAGAGGCTAGCGCTTCTCCTCCTCATCTTCTTTCTCATCTGCGCCTGGGTGTTTTTTGATCCACTGCTCTGCATTGAGGTGGGCCTGCTTCTTCTCTGCCGAGGTCAGTGTGCCTTCCAGCTTTTCCGCTTCTGCTTTGCTCTCAACGGAACCAAATCGCGCTCCGATGGTGAACCAGGTAAAGGCATGGTCTTTGCGCGCACCACATTTGGCGCTCTGGTAGAGGCCGCCGAGTTCATACATCGCCACCGGCTGTCCATTCGTGGCTGCTTCCTTATACCAGTGGATGGCTTCAGCGCAGTTTGGCTCTGCGGCAAGCTTTCTGGCCAGTTCCAACTGTGCTGCTGGATCATGTTGGCTTGCAGCTTTGGCGTACCATTGCCGCGCCTCGCTGGGATTCTTTGCAACTCCGTCGCCTTCATCGAGCGCCCGGGCAAGCTGCGTCTGTGCCTCTGGATGTCCCTGCGCCGCGGCCTTGCGGTTCCACTCTGCGGCTTGCGCTGGATCTGCCTTCACGCCGAATCCGCGCTCATACATGAATGCCAGATCACGCTGGGCACGCGGATCACCCTGTTCCGCGGCCTTTTGCTCCCACTGCAATGCTTTAGCGTAATCGGCAGGCACGCCACGGCCGTACAGATAAATGCGCCCCAGCTCATACTGGGCCGGCCCATAACCCTGGTCTGCTGCTTCCGTTAGCCAGCGGATTGACTCTTGTCCATTGGGCTTAACGTGTTGTCCCAGGTCGTAGCAGGAGGCCAGCTCCGTCTCAGCGACTGGATCACGGGCCTCAACTTTTTTTTGCATCGCAGCAAAACCATCGGTATCGCGCGGGCACACCGGAGTCCTGTCTTGCGAGCCGGCAGCACCAAAACTCAATAGGACAATCACGAGAAAGACGAACCTGTAAGCTGGATTCATGGCCATTATTTAAAGAGGCATAAGTATAGTTTGATTTGAATCGCCATCGAAGCAGGATTTCTGATTTACATCTCGGCGAGCTAGCGATCTTCGAACCATGGCCATTGCTTCGGCTCCCGTTGTCCATCCCACAAGACACACCCGCCACCGGCGAGTTACAATTTCTAGTTTCGTATTACGCTTCACTCTGCTCTACATAGTCATGGAGGCCTTCTGTGGACGATCTGCCTGACAAACCCGCAAAATCCAAAAAGCCAAATAAAACTAAAGCGTCCTCTTCTGGATCCGGCTCTGGAGTCTCCCGCCGCGACTTTCTTAAAATCTCCGGCGTTACTGCTGCAGCACCGCTCGTCACCCAGGTTGGTGCGCTTGCGCTGGCTGAAGAAAAAGCCGGAATGCAGGGGCCGGGCAAGGTTCCTGTATCTCTCAACGTCAACGGCAAGAAGCTGAATGCGCAGTTGGAGCCTCGCGTTACGCTGCTGGACGCACTTCGTGACCAGTTTGAGCTTACCGGCGCTAAACGCGTGTGCGATCGCGGAACCTGCGGTGCATGTACCGTTTTGCTGGATGGGAAAGCGGTCTATTCCTGTTCTGTGCTTGCGATTGATGCACAGAACCATGAGATCTCTACCGTCGAGGGGTTGGGCCAGCCCGGTAATCTGCACCAGATTCAGCAGGCATTCATCGACAATGATGCGCAGCAATGCGGCTTCTGTACACCGGGCTTTGTGATGGCGACCAAGGCGTTTCTTGATACACATCCGAACCCAACGCTGGAACAAATCAAGCACGGGCTGGGTGGAAACTTCTGCCGCTGCGGCACCTATGCCGGCATGCGCCTCGCCGTACTGCAGGCAGCAAAGACGAAAGGAGCCTGATCCATGGCCGACGACAATACCAAATACGGATGGCCTGCAGCGGAACAGCGGTCATTGATCGGCAAGCGTCTCTCTCGCGTGGATGGCCCGGACAAGGTCTCTGGCCACGCCAAATATACCTATGACGTCCACCGTACCGGCATGCTTTATGGCAAGGTCGTACGCAGCCCCTATGCTCATGCCAAGGTGGTAAGCGTTGATACTTCCGCGGCAGAAAAGATGCCGGGCGTTGTGGCCGTGCACGTCATCCAGGAGCCCGGGAAGGAAATCCAATGGGCGGGCGATGACGTCGTTGTGGTCGCCGCGGTCGATGAACCTTCCGCCGCCGATGCCGCCCGCGCCGTCAAGGTGGAATACCAGCCGTTGCCGCACTTTGTGGATGACTTCAGCGAGCCCAAAGGCGTGGCGGAAAGCACTGATCCGCTGTCACAGCGCGATCTCTTCCAGATGTTCAATAATGACGCGTCTGATGAGCAGGTGATTGCTGCCGTGCAAAAACGCGGGCTGACTTTCAAGGTATCGCCTGAGCTGGCGCAACGGATGAAAGACAATGAAGTCAGCGAAAACGTAATTAAGGCCTTGCAGTCGGCTCCTGTAAAAGAAGCCCCGGCCGGCTCAACCTCTCCTTACAAGAAAGAGAGTGAGCAGGTAAAAGGCGATCCTGATGCGGGATTCAAAGAAGCCGAGGTTGTTTCTGAAGGCATCTATGGTTGCCCTGTCATCACCCATTGCTGCCTTGAAAGCCATGGCTCCATCGCCGAATGGCCTGACAGCGACCACCTCTTTTCCCACATCTCCACTCAAAACGTCTCTGGTTTGGCCGGCCAATTTGCCCAGGCGCTCAAGATTCCTGAAGGTAATATCCATGTGCATCAGGACCACATCGGCGGCGGCTTTGGTAGCAAATTTGGAATCGATCGCTGGGGAGCCTACACGGCGCAGGTTTCTAAAAAAGCCGGAGGCAAGCCGGTACGCGTGATGCTGGAGCGCGACGCTGAGCTGGAAGTTGCTGGCTGCCGTCCATCGGCTTTTGCAAAGGTAAGGGTTGGAGCAAAGAAAGACGGAACTCTTACCGCCTGGCAATCAGATTCATGGGGCACCGGCGGCCCTGGCGGAGGCGGAGCACCGCCCATGCCTTATGTGTTCGACATACCCAACGTGCGCAAGCAGCACACTGCCGTGGCCACCAATATCGGCCCAGCGCGCGCCTGGCGTGCGCCAAACCATCCTCAGGGCTGCCTCATTACCATGTGCGCCCTTGAAGATACTGCTGCCAAGCTCAACATGGATCCGCTGGATTTTATGTTGAAGAACATCGCTCTCGCTGCTCCACGCGCAGATGTTTACCGCGATGAACTGCAGATCGCGGCTGATCTCATCGGCTGGAAGGGCGCGTGGCATCCTCGCGGGCAGGGTTCTGGCATAAACAAGCGCGGTCTGGGTCTCGCGATCCATACCTGGGGAGGACGCGGCCACAATAGCAACTGCGAAATTAGCATCCATTCAGACGGTTCGGTGAATATCAAGATAGGGAGCCAGGACCTGGGAACCGGTACGCGCACTGCCATTCTGATTGTGGCCGGCGATACGCTTGGCTTGCCGATCGACAAGATCCAGCTCAACCTTGGCGACAATCAATATCCGCCTGACGGCGGCTCTGGCGGCAGCACCACGATTGGCGGGGTTAGCTCTTCTACTCGACGCGCTGCCGTGGATGCGCGCGACCAGCTCTTTGCCAAGGTCGCTGGCGCGCTCAACGCGCAGCCAGACGATCTGGAAGCTGTTGGCGGAAGCATCCGAGTAAAATCTGCGCCTTCACGCAGCATGAGTTGGAAAGATGCCTGTGCGCGGCTGGGCACACAACCAATTCAGGTTGTGGGAAAAAATCCCGGTCCTGGCGATTTGATTTCCAGCGGCGTAGGCGGCGCAGTGATGGCCGATGTCTCTGTCGATACGGAAACCGGCATCGTCAAAATGAACAAAATGGTCTGCGTGCAGGATTGCGGGCTCATTATCAGCATGAAAACCGCTGAAAGCCAGGTTTACGGCGCCATGATTATGGGAATCGCCACGTCACTGT
>DASRDW010000139.1:0-14071 GCA_035652415.1 Candidatus Angelobacter sp.
TGCGTCCTGTAGTCCTGCGGGTGTTGATGCGTTTGCTTGCGTCATCAGGGTCCGGATAAGAAAAAACAGGATCAGGAACTGAACTGTCAGTTTCCACGCTGGTGCGCGATGTGATCTGAAGTGGTTCCGGTTGAGCAACACACGTTGTGCCGCCGGTTGATCCGCTCTGATCGAGTGCAGGAGAGGCTATCCTTCCAGCACCGTGGACGTTGCTCTTCAGCTCACCGACCGGTTCGTCGTCGCCACCAACAATGTCATTGATTTCGTGTTGGCACTTGGGAGCATTCGCTCCAGCACCTGCGCCGCTCTTGGAGCCTGAGTTATCGACCTGACCGCCCGTGACTGTTACCTGGGCGTTGTTGGTGGAAAATACACCTTGCGAACCCGAGACGTCATTTAAGTCTGAAATCTCAGTGGTGTTGTTATTAACATCGGAAACTTTGTGAAAGGGGAAATCGCCGTCATGGTATCCGCCAAAACCTGCGTTAGCAGTGCCCGGGTTGTAGTGGTAGTTCGGGCCGGCTGCTCCATTGAACGACACTCCTAGTTGAAAACTGTTGTCCCCGCCTGGCTGATCGGGGTTTACATCGTTAGTTGCGCGGCTGTCAGCGCCCGCGTTGAAATGGCAGCTTGCGCACGCCTGAATGTCATCGCTCCCAGCCTGCATGTCCCAGAACAGGGCTTTGCCAAGCTGAATGGCGGCTGTTTTGTCGTTTATGATTCCTTCAATCCCAAAGACTGGCGGAATGGGCACAGTGGACAGTGGCGCGAGGGGACGCAATGGAACGCGAATGGCACCAACTCCGCTCTGCGCTCGTACATGGCTGAAATAACCAAGGGCGGCTACTATTGCTAGGACTGCACTAAAGACACGCAGAGTCGTCCGTATCCCGGAAGATAGCTTCATGGTGCTTCTCCTAAATCAATCTGCATTGCCCCTGAACCTTTTCGTGTCCACAACTATGCGGTCAGGTAGCAGCGTGTATTCTTATCGGGAGCAATTAGACGGGGATTAATGACGTATTAAAGCCTTTAATTAAAGCTTTTAATGTCTTACAGATACAGTCGAATCGAATGCAAGTCGTTGTAAACAAACTTGTCTATGCACGATTTTGAATAGACCCTATGCACGTTTATGCATAGTACTAAAGGGCAATCTTTAATCTTGCTCTAATGTTTCAAGGACAATGACCCAAAGTTCTAATGAAAAATGTGCGAACTGGAAGAAGGAATCGAGGAAGAGTACACCGCTAACCTTACGAGAAAAGGGCGATGTCATACCTTAGAAGAAAACAAATTTTGGCTTCGGATATTGAGCCTGCAGGAAACGCTCAGTGTTTTTTCGGTGCCGCTTTCTTGGGCGCAGCAGCAGGTTGGGTCACTGCAACAGGAGCTTCACAATCGCAATAACGCAACGTGGTCACAGGCATGGCTGCGCCTTCAGAAATGGTCACTACAAATAAGCGATCATATTCATTCTCTCCGATGGGGGGGACGGTTCCAGCTTTTAACCGCGCAAGAACGAAAGGCAACGTATCACTATTGCTGACTACCAGAATGTCGCCGCCTCCAGAATAGAAGAGATCGCGGATCAAGGTATTAGGATCTTTTGCAGGCAGGATTGTAGGGGTAAGCCTCAGCTCCCTCGCCAGTGGCGCAGCAGTCTCTTGCGTGCGCTTTGCATCCGTCACATAAATCTGCTTGATCTTGGCGTCTTTAAACATCTTGGCCAGGCACTCTGCCCGCTTCTGGCCGGCGGCGCTCAACTCATCTGCACCCGCAGCCGTTTCAGCATGGCGAACCAGAAATATGGTGCGAATGTTCTGTTGCGCTGATAACAGTTGAGACAACAATAGTACCAGGAAAAGAATGCGCAGAATTGAGCGTTTCATTTATGTTGGATGGCCTTTGAATGTTTGTATCACATTTTCTGACTGATTTGATTATGAAATGAGCAGGGCCGTTTAGGATGAATTTAAATTTCTTCCCATTGGGTACTCAAGTACGCGGCTACGGGCAGAAACCTTCTACGCTGTGCAGTGCAATTGTGGTACCATGAGCGCATTCCCCCGCCATATTTCTCTTTAATCACATAGCAGGAAGGTCTCTTGCAATGATTCGAGCTGTTTTGACAACTAGCGTTTTGGCCCTGACGTCTGTGCTGGCGTATTCACAATACCCAGGACCGCCCAAAGTAACATCTCCAGCGGCAACAACTCCACCACCTTTTGCCTCCACCTCAGAGGTGCCACCAGATGCCGTTGTGATTACCATTCACGGCGTATGTGCGCCAGGAAAGGACGCGACTGCTGAGAATTCCGATTCCTGCACTACGACTATTACAAGGCAGCAGTTTGAAGCGATGCTCGCTGTAATGAACGTAACCAATCAAAATTATCCGCCGGCTGCGCTCCGCGGCATCGCGGAAAGTTACGTGCAATTAATGATGCTTGCCGAAGCCGGGAAGAAAGCAGGCCTTGATCATGACCCGCGCTTTGCGGAGATGATGGAAATCGCGCGCGTGCGCACCATGGCGGAGATGTACCGCCATTCCCTCGATGAAAAATTCAGCATGCCATCACAGGAAGAAATTGAAGCTTATTATAAGGAGAACATTGGCAACTACGAGCAGTTGAAGATTGACCGCGTCTATATCCCTCTGGCTAATTCCAAAAAACCCCAGGAGCGCGCGTCGTTCCAGCAAAAAGCCTATCAAAAAGCCAACGAACTTCGCGAGAGAGCAGCCAAAGGCGAAGACATGGGTGCTCTGCAGGCTGAAGCTTATAAGTCGCTCGATCTGGCTTCACCTCCTGCCACTGATCTTGGCGGCAAGCGCAAGGGGTCCTTCCCGCTCGCATTGGAGAAAGATATCTTTGCTCTTAAGCCGGGTGAAATTACCAAAGTGGAAACAGACGTGTCAGGTTTCAGCTTCTATAAGGTACGCAGCCGCGAGCCATTACCGCTTGAATATGTAAAGGCTGAGATTACTCGCCACTTGTACCAGAAAAACATGGAAGCTGCGATGAAGATAGCCAACAGTCATGTGCATTCCGAGCTTAACGACCAATTCTTTAGGCCACACACGGCAGCGCCGGTTCTACCTGGGATGAAGCCGGCTCCCAACGGGACCGCGACTCCTGCAGCCACGCGCGGCAGTGTAAACGCATCATCATCGAACGGTGCCGCCCCGGCGACAAACAACGCTCCGAATTCGCAGGCGCCGGTTACCCCGAAATGATGAGTTGATATTGGTCTTGCTTGTTCACAGTTCTCATCAGAACAGTTTCCTTCAGATAATCTTCTTTAGATAATGCCGGGGGGGGGCGGTGGATCAGCCCCGGCATTTTTTTGATGTGGAGTTCTTAGTAACACACTTTCCGCCCGTGCTTTGGCAGAGATCATCCAGTAGTTGAGAAATCATTATCTCCTTATTGGTTCAGCATCTCTATAAAAGCAAAACCAGAGAAGCTGTAACCCGCACAGCCAAGGGCGGCTGTGCCACATGAGTCTGATCAGGTACCGGCCAACATGAACTGAGGCTATAGCAACTCTGGTTTGTTTTTGAGCGATTCAAACTTACATCCGAAGCGTGCGGGTAAACCCTTGCAAGCTACGCATTATTTCGCGCCCTCGCTGGCCAAAAAAATCATTGCTCTTACAAACTGCTCTTGTCATCAATATCAGGCGCGACTTATTCGATAGATCTTCATCGCATTTGAAAATAAAAATGGCGGGATTCGCAATCGCAAAACCCGCCGAGTAATGGAAGAACACAATTGTTATTTTTAAATCAGAGCCACTCGCGATTCGATCGGCTGCCGGGGTGGGTTGCACCCCGGCAAACCTGAAGATCGTTTATCTGACCGTGATTGTTACTGTAGCCGAATTGGGCAGAGTATCAGTTCCGCCAGGCCCAAAGCTGACCGTAGCCGAAGGCCGGAATACTGAACCATGAGCCGTGGTAGCCGGAGGCGTCACATTCTCGGTGATGATCATGGTAGATGGCGGTTTTGCGCCATTCTTCTTTGAGCCACCCAGAGATGCCAGCGGATTGGCCGCAGTCGCTGTAACCGAGCATACGAACTGCGTCCCCGAGACACCGTTCACCGTAACCGGCGTGCCCGCCGCACAAGAGCCCACCCCGCCGTTATCGATCGTGACGCTAGGCGGATTGGGAGGGTTAATGGTCAATCCATTCGGAGTGAACAGAGTAACCACCACGTTGGGCGCAGGCGTGGTTGTGGTGTTGCTGATGGTCCAGACAATGTTTCCAGCCTGACCAATGTTCGGATTGGGAGTTTGTGCGTTGCCGGTGACCCCTACAGCAGCAGAAACCGTCTGCGTCGGCGGCGCAGGCGGGGTCGTGGTCTTGCTGGTGTTGACATTCGCCAGAACAGTTCCAGCAAGATCATTGCCGCTGGCAGTCGCCGAGTTAATCATGGCCTGGTTTTGCATCTGCACAATCACATTGATTGTGGTGGAAGCGCCAGGATCAAGATTACCCAGCGAGCAGGTCACGCTGATAACTCCTGTTCCGCCCGAAGTGCAGCTTCCCTGGCCTGGTTGAGCCAGCATGATATTGGCAGTCGGCAATCCAGTCGCAGAGCCGCCGCTGCTGTTACTGGCAAGCAGTCCACGGCCTGCTTCGCTATATGTGAACGAAAACGAGTTTGGAACGTTGGTGATCGTAAAGGTTCCGTTGAACGTCGGATCGCCAACTCCGGCAATCGCCACGGACTGGCCAATGCTCAGGAAGTGATTATTGGTCGTTGTGATCGTTACGTTCCCGCTTGCATCGCGCACGGCGCCGCCTGCGGCGATGGTCGCTGCCACGGTGCTGAGCGTATGCGTTACAGAAGCGTTTGTTACCGGGTAGTTGGAGGTGTTCTGCACCGTAATCCCAAACGTTAGCTGTACCGGGGTTGAGGTGACAGAAGTTGGACCGTTCATGGAGATGGACAACGTCGGCGCGTTTGCTGCTGAAGGTGTTACTGCATTGGTCTGTGGTCCTTCAACGCTGCTGCCAGCCGCATTCGTTGCGTGCACTGTGAACGTGTACGTTGTGCCGTTCGTCAGGCCGCCGATAACTGCGGTACCTGTGTTTCCGCTGGCCGGCGCTGGAACAGTTACGGTAATCGGCTGGGCCACAAGATTGATGTAAGCCGTAACCGTGTAGCTGATCACTGGTGTGCCGTTCGGAGCAGAGACCGTCCAGGTCACGAATGCCTGCGTATCGCCGGCAGTCGCGCATGGCGGAGCCGGACAAGCCGTGGGCGGATTGGGACCATGCGTATCAGGAGGCGTGACATGATTGCTCTCCGCTGAAAACGCGCTCGATCCTGATGCATTGTTGGCCTGAACTTCAAAGCCGTAGGTGGTGCCGTTCACCGCCGGAATAACCGTGGAGGTCGGCGGGAAGAGCGAGCCTGCGACCGGGCTAACAACAAAATCTGGAATTGCTGTGCCGGTAGTGAAGCTGTTATGCACCGTATAACTGGTAACCGGCTGGTTGACTTGCGCCGGACTCCAGCTCAAAGTGACAGCGGCATTGAAACCCACGGCTACCACGTTAAGCGGAACTCCCGGAACTGCTGTCGCGACCGGAGTCGGGCAGTTCATGGTCCAGGGTGTTGGCGGCGGACCGGGCGGTGTGGCAGGAGGATTTCCCTGACAAGTCTGGAACCACATGCCATTGGCCAATGTGCCCAGGTTGCTGTAGTCGTCACCGCTGAACACCACAATATTTGCTGGATCGCTTTGATCCACGGCTATGCCGTTCAGGTTTGCAATGTCAAATTGCAGGCCAAATTCCACGGCGGGACCACCCGCCGGGGTGTACGTACCGAAGAAAGCGCTGTCCACAGTAGTGCCTGTCATAGCTGCCGTTGCAGCAGAGGCATTCCCCAGCCATGCCAGGTTATCGGGACCACCGGCAGGCGCCAGCGTAAAGTACACGTTGTTGCCGTTCGTGGCGGGATAATACTGGTCGCTCATGGCAGCAGTAACGTTTCCTGCTATGGGTGCGACATTCAGAACGCTTACCAGCTCACCTGTGGCGGCACTGCAGGTTCCATGCGGAGGAACCAGGCAGGTGGTATCTGCATTCTTGATGAAAAACGGCGAAGTGCCGTCAGCGCCCCAAAGATCGTGCCCCACCCAGGCCAGGCCGTCAGTAATTTTAGTGACGCTTCCAACTACCTGAATGAATTGCGCGCAGGTGCCGAAACCATCTTGCGAAGCAGTGCCAGGACTGTTGATGCGCATGAGGGAGGTATCTTTCTTGAACCCAATCCAGATATCCCCAAGAGGGCTGAGAGCAAGCGCGTTGGCTGGACCAGTGATGGGGATCGGGAAAGGACATCCTGTTGTGCCGCCGCCGAAACGCGCTCCTGTGGTATTACCGGCCATAATAAAGAGGCTGTCGAAGTTTAGCAATCCATGGCCGCTGTCGCCGTCAGGCAGGAAACCAATACGCATGATTCCCTGCGAGGCCCTCTGTTCATCCACAAAATACAAAAGATTTCTTGTTGGATCGAACGCCATGGGACCGCCCGTGATGGATGCGCCGTTGATCTTGAACGGGCAGGTATTCAGGTTCATGACGTAGGGCCCCGGCGAATCAAGATCGGGATCAACACGGCAGATGCCGGACGTGGCATCAGCTACCCACAAATGGCGGAAGGGCTGACCCGTTACCGGGCTAATTCCAGAGCCCTTGATAATAATTCCACCCAGAGGAGCGGTCACCGGATTGTTGGTGAAGTTCTGAGGGTTTGGAATTCCGAGATATTGAACTGTTGTTGAGTTGGTTGTGGCGGTGATGTCTGTTTGAGCGCTGGCCGTTAATGTGGCAAACGCAATAAGAAGTAAAAAGCAGAACCAAACCCGGGGCGAAAAGTTCTGCGCGCAGACAGCCGCGGTTGTCTGTGTGGAGGATCTCATTTTTGTGCCTTCCTGTCCGGAGGCTTCAGCCTCGGGATCAATTTCTCCTAAAACAATTAGGCAAGGCTTTCATCCGTAGCTCGTCAACGGCCGCTGTCCACAATCCCTCAATGGCAGCGTCCTGTTGATGATCTCAGCCACACCGAAGTGCCCGCATTGCCGGAAGATGGGCGTCGGCGCAAAACTGGCAGAGATCGGCCAATTCGTATCTCATTTGGTTTTACGTTGATTGAATTAGAGGTCAATTGGGCGAACATTAAAATTTTTAATGCTAACCAGCTGGTCACCTGCAGGCTTCCGTTCCATTCCATTTGGTTCTGCCTGCTAATTCGGCGTTGCTGGATCGTGAGAAGCCAACCAGGGCTCACACAATTGCACCTAACCCTTACAAGCGGTTTTTGAAAATTAACTGCATTTGCAGTAATGGGGGCTAAAATCACCATGTCAAGTCCAGCCAGTATCAAGAATCATCCGCTTCATCCAATGCTTGTCGCTTTGCCGATAGGACTGTGGATCTTCGCGCTTGTGTGCGACATTGTTTTCGCCGCTGGAGGCGCGCCGGCCTGGAGCACAGTGGCCCTCTATTGCATTGGCGCAGGAGTCATTGGCGCGTTGCTGGCTGCTGTGCCTGGATTCATCGACTATCTTTCCATTCACGAAGCAGCGATGAGACGGATTGGTACGTATCATATGCTGCTCAATCTTTGCGCCGTGGTTCTCTTTGCCGTAAATTTCTGGCTTCGCTTTGAACTGCCGGCAACCAGCCGCGTGCCTCTCATCCTGTCAATTATCGGAGTCGTTGGAATCGGTATTTCCGGATGGCTGGGCGGAGAAATGGTTTACGTGAAGGGAATGGCTGTGCAGGCGGTTGATGATTTGAGCAAGAAGCAACAAGCCAAGGAGCAGCCCTCGCGGCCGCGGAGAATCGCATAACCCGCGGGTGCATCGCTGGCTTGCTGAGGAACCGGCAAGGTCAGATCGACTTACTTTTTTGCTACCACGCCCTGCTGCTGGGCGCGGTAGGCAAACACGGTCAATGCCTCTTCCACCATCGGGATTTTAAAATCCAGCAGGCGCTTACGGCACTCTTCCGCCTTGGCTTTTTCACCAGACTTCTGGTAGGCGATCACTAGCATCTTCATCGACATGGGATTGATGAAGTCCTGCTCCAACTCGCCAACTGCATCGCGATATTTCTTATGCGCCAGTAATAGCGTGCCGTCCGCGCCAGCATAAGTTCTCTGGATACTGATGGAGCCGGAGACTCCCATCTGTTCAAGCTCTGCCAGAGTCTTCTTTGCGCCAGCTAAATCGTTCGCGGCGACGGCCTGCTCTACGCGAACGCGCAGGATGCGTGCCCTCTCTTCATCCAGGTCAGACTTGGCTACTGCGTCGCTCTTTTCCGCCAGAATGGCTTCTGCGCGGTCCAGTTCCGCCATGGCAAGCGAATGATCATGCTGATACATGGCCTTGATGCGGTGCGCGCGCGCCTCCCACACCCATTGGCCCATCGCGTGGGCGCTCTCAGCGGCTTCGTCGTACGCTTTATCGGCCTCATCAAATTTCTGTTCGCGCAGCCAGGTCATGGCGGCCTTCTGTAGGTACTCAGCCTTCAGGCCGTTACCGGGGGCCTCATGGATCGCTCTTGCATATTCCGCCCGCGCACGCTCACCCTGCCCCATGAGCGCGTAAGTCTCACCTAGTTCTTTTTGCGAAATGTAAAACGTTGGATCAATCTTGAGCGCGATGTGGTACTGCGCCAGTGCATCGTCAAATCGCCCGGAGAGGCGCAGCATTTCACCATAAGAATCATGCGGGTTCGGCTCATTGGGCAGGAGCTTTACATATTTCTCCATTGCGTCAATCGCCTTGTCATATTCACGTTCGCGCGAATACAAATACCCCAACTGGTTGTAAGCCGTGGCATATTTCTGGTCTTCAGCCAGCGCCCGGAGCGTGAACGTCCGCGAGTGCTCATACTCATCCTGCTTGTAAAGCCAATAGCCGATCAAAAAATTCAAGCGCTTATCGCGGGGAAACATCTGCGCCAAGTCATTCATGGCCTGTATGCCCTGAATATAGTTGTTCTCATGGACGCCGGCCATCCACTTGATGGCAAGCTGCTCAGCCGGTGTAACCGAATCCATCAAGGCCTTGGCCGCAGCGCGGTCTTTGCTTTCCTCCGCCGGATCAGTAGTGGTGAAGCAGATCCATGTATAGGCCATGGCAAAGTTAGGATCAACTTCCAGCGCTTCATGCCAATCGCGCAGAGCAAAGTTCCAGCGATGGTTCTCGTAATTCACCATGCCGTTCTCAAAATAACGTGCAGCCGCTCTGGATGAGGTGGTTACCGGAAACCGCTCGTCTTTAGGATTATCTGCAGCAATGGCGGCAGCAGGTAGGCTCGTGGCCGCGACCAAAACGAGCACCGGCACCAGAAACAACGCAGGGTGTAAACGTCGTATTCTCATGGGCTTTCCAAGGGTATTCAAGCCCATTTCATGGCCGCTAACAACGTGACTCTGGTAATCCGCCTATTGCAAAAGATGATCGTCCTGATGCACCAGCTCAAAAACCTCACGCCTTAACAGCCGCCAACTTTGCACCATAAGCTGTGCAAACACGCTGTAGATGCTGATAAATAGCCTAAATAAAAGGTAAGCATTTGCTGTTCTGCTTCAATAGCTTGGCGTGTCTTACTTATTAAAATTACCAGCTCAATGGAGTAGACATGTACTTCGGTAATCCGGCCATTTGCTCTGGTTCAGCATCTCACTCTAAGCGCCATTCTTCCGGTTATGAATTAAGTAACTGCCACTTCTTCCGATGTCTAGCATTTCGCAGAAACGATGCACCCAAGGATTAGACAATGGAAGATCTTACAAACCAAATCTTTCGTCTCTCACAAGAACTCAAGGCCCTTGAAACACAACTGCAATGGAGCAGCTTCCAGTGCTGCAGCCCCGGCGACCAGCAACTCCTTATGGACCGCCTTTTGAGCGCAGGACTGGGACATGACCTGAAGCGCGCCGTTGACCTGCTCAACCATTTCCTCTGGTGCTATATCGAATCCGTTGCGGCAGGTCCCAACACTGAAAATGCTGAAGTGGACTACGCCCAGCAAAGTTCCCGGCTGGCGCAGATCACTGATGTGCTCCGCTTGCTGCATCACTCATCCTGCCCGTTGCGGGATTCGCTTGCGGCGGTTGAACACGCAGCGATGACAGTGACAACGCAGGCTTCGCAACTCAGACCACAACAAGAACTGGCCTGGGAAAAGAGCGCGTAAACAGAGTTTTGGCGATGTCCTATGCTGGCGGGACACGACCGGGCATTGGATTCACGGCGTGATCACTGAAAATCGGCGCTAATAAATTGCCATTGAATGAAGAAGCGGCTACGCTTTCACGCAGCCGCTCGTCTTGCCCTCATCCGCGAACTTGAATCGGCTACTTTACTTCTTCCATTTCGTAAACGTGCAGCGTATTGGTCTTGGGATCCAGTGTTCCTGTTACCTTTACGTTTTTGCCCGCAAATTGCTCACTTTTCACTTGGTCATCGAGCCGGTAAACATCTTTCTTGACCACCAGAGTGTAGCTTCCGCCCATGTCCTTTACGCAATGGAGCGTGCAGCTCTTCTCATCCTTGGCGTCCTGGACGCCGCGCTTGATCATCCACTCATGCGAGCGGGTTTCAGAATGGACATTGAAGGCGCACTGGCTGTCCATAATGGCCCCTTGCAATGTAATCACGTTTTCCTTGGGCTTGTCTTTGCCAAACGAATACGCGCTCAACATCGCGGCAAGGATCACGGCTGTTATTGTTGCTTTGTGTTTCATGTTTCTCATTTCTCCGGGGCCAGAAATTCTTTTATCTGCCAAATAATCTTTCCACTATCCTCCACTTGCAACGTGCTTAAGGCATCACTACAAACTTCATGCGCATTCCTTCATGGTCATCACTGCAGATGACCGTACACAAAACCTCATAATCGCCAGGCTCTGTAGGAGCGGTCAGAGTAAATTCTTGCGTGCCCTGCTTAAGCTCAAGATCCCAGCCCGGAATTTTGGCATGGTCTTTCTGCCGCAGCAGCGTGAAGCCATGGACGCTGCCATCGCGGTTCCAGGTTTTGCCTTTGCGTGCAGTGATTCTCAACGTTACCTGTTCGCCCGCTTTTACAGTGATCTCCGGCTTGCTCTGGCCGGCGATCTTGAAGTGGCTGTCTTTATCCGCCAGCACCTCAATCACGTGTGATTGGGCCAAAGCCGGCACTGCCAGCATGAGGCAGAACACGCCTGCAACCCATCTGGCTGTGTATGCTTTTGCAAAAATCGAATTCTTGCGGAGATTATTCATGTTTACTCCGTCATATAGCGCAGGATTAGCCGCATATCCGCGTCAGTAATGGTGGCCCGTACCCGCATGTGGCGGACAATGGTCGCCATCATGCGTGAAGGAAATTTGGGCGGCGCCACATGGCAACGCCCGCAGTTGGAACGAAACCGTCTTTCTCCCTCTAAATGCAGGTTCTCATCCTGTGTTGAACTGTTCGCCACCGTAGTTGCCGACGCAGTTGAACCGTTTGCTGTCGTATTTGCAGGCGTGGTGGAATTCTTGCCGTCGTTGGTCTTGGCCGCTGCTCCCAGCGCCAGCAACATAGCCAGCGCCAGGAAAACCGTGGATATTGCAGTACTCATCCTCATAATTTGTTTCCTGATGGCCCAAGCGGCATAACAAATCGCCACGTCATGCCGATGGTCCAGAGATTAGCGTTGTTGCCGAGAACAAATTGGCGTCCGTAGCTGGCAGAGGCGCGCACATCGCTGCGGAAGTAATAATTCAGCCCAAAGTCTCCCTCTTGCGTGTCCTTGCCCAGAGCTCCCAACTTTTTGATTGTGACCGGACTCAGGTTTGAAGCGGCAAAGAACTGCTCTCCGCGACCTACAAGTTCCAACCGTCGCAAGGCCGATATCTGGTTCAGCCGATAGGCCGATTCAATCCAATATGCGCCGCCTTTGGTTCCGGAAGACCGCACAAGCTCTGAGCGCAGGCTCAGGGGCACCCGGTTGGGCTGCCAGACAAAATAGCCTCCTGCCGCATGTGCCCGGTCTGCTTGCAACACCTGCTGGAATGAAGCGCCCAGCTCCACTCTTGGCCCAGGCAAAAAGAAGCCGACCCGGCCACCCGTAGAGCGATCTGTAGCCAGCAAGTGATGCGTGTTATTGGCGGAAAAATAGAAGGCATAGGTCAGGTTGATCTTGTCATTGGCTGGAAAGCCGCCGCGCAACATTCCGCCTAGAGCAGCGCCGCTGGTCAAAGGCGAGGTCAGCGGCGTGACCTGCAAAGCTCGTATCCAGCTCGGCGAGAGGCGCTCGCCATAAATGTTGAATGGCGTAATAAAGCGTCCAGCCGTGACGGTTACATACTTTGTGATGTAATCCACCTGCGCATAGCCAAGGCCGTAAGAGTTACGGCCGGTATAGTTGCCTGTTGAATCCTTGCTGAAAGAGTCAGAGTAGCTGCCTCTGCCTTCCAACAGCCACCGGTCTCCTACCGGCACAAGCAGCAGAGGCGTGACACCCGGAGTGTCCTGATACTGGCCGGCTGTAACCCTGGTGAAATAACTGGTATAGCCCGTCAAGACAGGAATAGGCTTCAGGTTGATGTCCAGGTCCTGGTCCTGCACCTGGTTTGCATCCTGTGCCAGTACTGCGGCCGAAATTAATAAAACGAGACCGAGAAGACCCGCTTGCGCGACTTTCCTGGGCCAAGACATAGAACTGCAAATCATCGTTCTGTCCTTACCTAATGCAGTCAGACGTATCCCGGAAGTACTTAAGTTATGCTGCAAAACTCTGCACTCAACAAGAGTACGTAGGTAACTGAAGGGCTAGTTCCTTGAGTGAAACCGTGGTTTCCTAGGACATTCGCACTCTGTTTTGCCTGAATCCAGTGCTTGAGCAAGCCCCAAACGGCCAGCAGAGCAGCCACGATTGAAACCTCAATCAATTTGCAAATAAGCTGCGCCCTCTACATCGCAGGCAAATCCAATGTTGTACAGCTTGGTTCCTTTTTGGATCAGGAGGGATCATTTTTGATTTGCCGGGACATCAGGAAGACTCCGCCCGGCGTTATATGATGGTGTCCAAGCAATTGAACCAACGTTTTTGAGAGGCTTTATGCCGCGTTACGAGTACCGCAACCTACAACCGCTACCCGCAGCGGACAAGGTGTTTCTGGACTGGATCCAGAAGCTCGATGAACAGTTTTCCAACCGTAACGTCGAGCATCGCTGTACCGTGGTGCGCAACACGCTTCATGAAATCTATCTTGGCCGTCCCTATGCCGACTCCGCCGCCAACGCTCCGCTGGTAGAGCAGGCGCTGGTGCACAGTTTTGATCCCCGCAACGCTACGCTAGAGCCTGAGTATTACGGGGACACAGATGCGCAGAAATACGCAGAGCGCAAACCGCTGATCTGGTTCTGGATGATGTATGATCGCTCGCCTCTCGGCCTGAATCACTGGCTCGGCTTCCGCGTGCGCGCAATGATTGCCAAGCACGTGCTCAAGCACATTGGCAAAAACGTAAAGATTTTTCACGGCGTGGAAGTTTCTTACGGTTACAACCTGACCATTGAAGACAATTGCACTATCCACAAATATGTGCTGCTGGATGACCGCGGCGAGATCGTGATCCACGAAGGCAGTTCGATCTCCGATTATGCCAACGTGTATTCACATGACCACGACTTGAATGATGGCATGATTGTGACCAATCGCAAGACGGAGATTGGCCCGCGCGCGCGAATCACCTATCATGCCACCGTGATGAGCGGCGTCCGGGTGCATGAGCATGGCCTGATCGGATCGCTGGGCGTGGCAACTAAAGACGTTGAGCCTTACAACATCTCTGTGGGTGTCCCAGCCAAGCCGGTGAAGGTGAAAACGATTGCGCCGCAATCCAAGGCGGCGGGAGATAAGACGGGAACGTAAGCGCTTCAGGCAGATGTCTGCAACGATTCGGCTCTGGTGTGCGTCAGCCTCTGCCACACGATTACTGCTGACCATACCGCCAGCACAACGGCGTTGGCAATGAGGTGCCAGGGCAACGTTGCGCGACTGGTGAA
>DASRDW010000140.1:0-8608 GCA_035652415.1 Candidatus Angelobacter sp.
AAGCAATGACGGCTCTGGTCAGCGATCCTAAGCGCGACCTGCTTGCGCCAATCCCTCACAGCGACGGGCAGACACTACTGCGCGAAGCTTTGCTCATGGCCGACCACAATGCCTACCATTTGGGACAGCTTGTACTGGTCCGCCGTATATTGGAACGAAAATAGAGGCAGATTTTGCGCCTGGAGCAATTCGACTTTCCTTACGGAAAATCTGTCAAATACCTTGGGTTGGGAACTGTTGCAAATGTTTCTCAGAGAGTCCGGTAAAGATTCCGCGGTATTGATCGATTGACTTAGGACGGATGGGATAGTCAACAATGGCCCAGATCACGATCCCGGTAAGAATAGCCGCAATCACAATCAATATAACCCATCCGTCGCTGACACCAAACCTGGGCAATATAAACGCGTCTGCAACACCAATAAGCGGAATCACCCAGGCCATGTTAACCGCCAGGCTGCGCTGTTGGGCGTGATGCACGCAAAGCGGCACGGTTAGGCGGATGCTCTTGCGCACGATCACCGCAACAATCACATAAATCAGCACCGCAGCCAATGCCACCAGATAGAGGGCAGGATGATGCCAGGAAAAAGTCTTGGTTACCGCTTTCCATTGGCCGGCGCACCGCACTTGACGCATGGAGGAGGCAGAGGAATGGTCACCCCCGGCATAGCGGCAGGAACAATGAGTTTTTTGCCATCCCGGGTAATGGGATTGCTGATCGGTGCGGGAGCATATGCCGACATGAAACCTCTTTCTATTTTTCTGTTGGGGGAAAACAGATAGTACACCGGTTCAGCTTGAACGCTAAAAATAAAAGGCGGCGGCTTTCACTCAAAAGTAGCATCTGCCACTGCGACTGCCGGATTGTAAAGCGTTGTGGGACACCAATCCTTAAACTTGCGATCGCGAGCCCCGGTAAGAGCATCCCTTGCTTGCATTCAGAGGGTAGGCGGGAACTGTTGCAGGTAAGCTTCGCAAAAACCGGAAAAAATTCCCTGGTCTCCGTCAATAAATCTAGGACGGATAGGATAGTTCACCCCCCCCATATCATGGCTCCAGTCACAACCAGAAGTATCCCGATGACCGCCGCCAATCCGCCATCAACATCGAAAGAGGCCATGACGCCCGAGCCTACCATCCCAACCAGGGGGCAAACCCAAGCCAAAGTAAGTGCAAGGCGGCGTCTTTGGGCATGTCTAGCGCAAAGAGGCACGGTCAGCCGCATTCTTTTGCGCACGATTAGAGCAACAAGAATGTAAAACAGCCCGCCGGGGAGCAATAACAAATAATATGCAGGGTGGTGCCAGAAGAAAGTTTTGTTCACGGGCTTGCCGGTTGCGGCATCTCCACACTTAATACAAGGCGGCGGCAGCGCAATGCTCTCTCCATGCATGGCCGCCGGAATCACCAGTTTTTGGCCATTGCGCAGGATTGGGTATGAGATCGGCGCAGGAGTGTAAGAAGCCATAAAAGCTCTTTCTATGCTGAGGTGGGCAGATAATACATCGACTGCTCTGCTCAGTGAAAGCCTTATTGTGGCGATCGTTTAAAACAAGTCTGTACATTCGGTAAGCAGGATAAAAATCTTGCTAAGTAGAGATCTTTCGGGCCGAGATGTACAGCAGGCAGGAAGATTCTTCCGATGCAACCTCTCGTATGCTCCTTGTATTCACCTTCAGCATTTTTGCATCGAGCACACGAAAACCAGCATGCCGCAACCGCACAACAATCTCCGCCATCCCGATTTTCTTGTAAAAGGAATCGGATTCCATATGGGGAGGATAAGCGGTAATAACCGTGCGCCCCTGCCTCTTCAGCACCCTATGGGCTTCCCGCAAAGCCCCTAGGATATCGAGATACCCGATAGATTCAGGAAAAAGCACCACATCAAAATAACGTGCACAAAAAGGGAGATTACCGGCATCGGCTTGAATCGCATTTTTAAACCCGCGCTTGCGGCCAAGCGCCAACATGCGGTATGCATGATCGATGCCTATGACACAGTGGTTGGATTTTGCCAGTAGCCGTTCCAGTTCTCCGCTTCCACATCCAACAGAGAGTACGTTTCTTTCACGCGAAGAAATCTGCGATGCAAGCCATTTCCGCAGGCGCGGATAACCCCATGAGAAAGTGAAAAAGTGACTTCTTTTCCAGCCTTTCACGGCCAATTGACTGAAGAACTCTGCTGAATGGGATACTTTTTTGCTCACACGAATTTTCTGGTAATTTGAGACCGATACATCCTAATCCATCTTATTGCCTGTTTTGCGGCTTCCGTTCCGGTGTGGAAGTAGATTTCATCTTTTCGCCTCATTTCAAAAAGCTCAAGGCGAACTGATCGCACCCGCTCTCTAGGCATAATCCGTCATGATTGTATTCGGCACATTCACATTGACGCTCACAACAGATTTCTGCGGGATGATCGGGACGCAATCGCACTCAGCTTATTCATTGGTATCTTCTGGACTTTTCGCGTCGGCGTGGATGCCTTCTACTTTTCCCGTAAAGACTGGCCGCAGGGAAAACAGTTTGTGATTGGGCACATTATGTTGACGTCGCTCTTTGTATCGTTTGCAGTCAGCTATCTTGGGTTGTTTTTCTCGCGGGTGTGGCCCAAGATTTAACAAAATAGGCTTCGTCATCGCTCATGAAGAAGCGGCCCTCTTCTATTTTGTTAAGCGCTTTCCAGAAAAAAGAGCGGTTACGCCGTTCAGCGCAACCGCTTTGCACCACCTCCGAATACAGCCGCCGGGCAAGGAGTTTAGGTTTGTACGACGGCCATATTCGAGGTCCCACCTAGGAGAACATCCCTCAGAGATAGATCGATGTCGCCGGAAGTTCTTGCAGCAATTCTTAATTTTTTTGTAGTGCGATTCGTCCCACTAGCATGCAGTGAGATAAAGCGTACGCTGTCCGGCTACGGAGATGAACATGCTTAACACCGCCAAGATAGTTGCTTTTGTGCCGATTCGCGACTCTAAGCGCTCCCGGTCTTTCTATGAAGGCGTACTAGGACTGAGCTTTTTGAGTGATGATCCTTTTGCCCTGGTGATGAACTCAAACGGAGTAATGGTGCGTCTGGCCAAGGGAGCAAACTTCACTCCAGCAGGATTCACCGTGTTGGGATGGGAAGTGACTGAGATTGAGAAGGCCGTGAACGCGCTCAAGGAGAAGGGCGTGAATTTTGAGCGGTTTTTCGGCATGGATCAGGATGAACTCGGTATCTGGGCGGCTCCCGGGGGCGCGAAAGTAGCCTGGTTCAAAGACCCTGACGGAAATATTCTCTCGGTTTCACAGCACGACTAGACCTGGATCGACCGGGGTACGCCTTGTGTTTGAACCACGCTTTCATAAAGGTGCAGGTAAGCGGCGGCCATGGCGGCGCTGCTGAAAGCGGCGCGAGCATGTTGCAGACATGCCGCTGGATTAAGGCTGACAATACGCTGGCAGGCTGCACTCGCGTCAACTGCATTGTCTGCAAGAAAACCTGTAACGCCGTCTCTAATGACTTCTGGGAGCGCACCGTGACGAAATGCAATCACGGGTGTACCAGAAGCCGCGGCTTCCATCGCTACAAGAGAACTGGTTTCATCAGCCATGCTGGTGATCAACAGCGCCTCTGCCTCGCGCAATAACTTGCGCTTCTGTTCGAACGTAGGTGAAGTGATGAAAGTGGCATTCGGCATCTGCTGCAGGCGGGGAGCAACTTCCCTTTTGAAATACTGCTGATGGTATGAGAAAGGATAAATCTGTCCAGCCAGAGTGATTGGCAATCCTGCGCAGGCGGCGATCTCCAGCGCCAGGTGCGGGGCCTTCTCTTCACAGATACGCCCCAGCCAGAGCAAACCTTGTTGGCGAGAGGAATTTCCATTGTCGTTTGCGTGATGTTCCGGCCCAAAACGATCCAGCACAATCCCGTTGGGCACAACTCCGACCAGCCCCTCCAGATCAGAGAAGCTACGGGCCTGCGAGTGAGAAACGCAATTGAAGCTAAGGTTGGCAGGGATTTCTTGAAAGTATTGTGGGAGATAAAAGCTGCGCGGCAGGTGCAGCGTTGCCAGTACAGGCGCATCCAGTTCGGCGGCGCGGCTCCAGAAGCTGCCGGACATATCATGCACAAGATCGAATGCATTCCCGGCGTGAGCCTGTCGGCGCACAAAGGCAATGACTGCTTCCTGATGCTCCTGGTTTCGCCGCTCATAATCGTCAGGCTGAGTACAGGGATCGCCCGTGGCAAACAGCTCACCTGCAATGCGTGATCCAGCCGAGGCCGCGACCGTGGTGTGAACGCCGCGCTGTGCCAGTTCATGCTCCAGCGCCCACAACACCTGCTCAGCGCCACCGGCAGACTCGTCAGAGACGGTAAGCAGGGGATACGCGATATAGAGGGTGTGGAGAGGAGGCATTTTTATAATTTCGCAATTTGGTGCGTCATATCCTTCGCTCAGGATTTCGCTTGCGGGCTCCCGCTTTGCTCACGCCTGCAATACAGCTCAAATTACCAATTTACCCAATTACCAAATAGGTAAGATGCGGGTTTGCTGCCATCAAGGTCCGCGTTTATACTCCGCACTTGCGCTGGCTAAAATGACGGCAACTTCCGGCAACGGCGCTTAAACCTTATATGCACAGATTACAGGCTGAAATTGAACGGCTTTACGCCGCTGGATCATTGCCCACTGAAGCAGCAGGCCCGGCGCGACAGGTATTTCAGGAATTTCGCCAGGCCCTGGCGCAGGGTGAAATTCGCGCGGCGAAGAAGCAGGAGGGGCAATGGCATGTGAATGCCTGGGTGAAGCAGGGCATCCTGCTGGGCTTTCGTTTGGGTGAGTTAGAAGAGACCACAAGCGGCGCGCTTTCCTTCGTCGATAAAGACACCTTTCCTGCCCGCCGCTTCAGTACCACTGAGCGGATTCGCGTGGTGCCGGGAGGATCTTCTATCCGCCAGGGAGCTTACATCGCTCCAGGCGTAATCTGCATGCCGCCAATGTATGTAAATGTTGGCGCATACGTTGACGAAGGCACGCTGATCGATTCTCATGCGCTGGTAGGCTCATGCGCGCAGGTAGGCAAGCGCGTGCACCTGAGTGCTGCGGCCCAGATTGGCGGCGTACTGGAGCCGGTAAACGCCTCGCCTGTGATCGTTGAAGACGACGTGCTGGTGGGCGGCAACTGCGGCATCTATGAAGGTACGCAGGTACGTAGCGGCGCGGTGCTGGGCGCAGGGGTCATTCTTACTAGGGCGACGCCGGTGTATGACATTGTGCGCGAACAGGTGTATCGTTCCACAGCGGATGCGCCGCTGGTGATTCCGGAAAGCGCCGTTGTGGTGCCGGGGTCGCGCGCCATCAGCAAAGGCAAGGCAGCCGAGTGGGGGCTGGCGCTGTACACGCCGGTGATCGTGAAATATCGCGATGCCAAGACGCAAAGCTCAATTGAGCTGGAGGACCTGCTGAGGTGAAAACTCTCCCGCAGGCGATCCACCCTGCGCTTCGAAAGTCACTTTCGAGTGTCGCGCTTTTGTTGGTTTTCCTTCTATGCGTTTGCTGTCGTTCTCAACTTGGCATTTTCAGACGCCTTGAGATTGATTCCTCCACCCTGAAAGCAGAGTGGTCAGGGAAAGTGTGGAATCTCCAACGCGATGGCAAAGTTTTCTATCAAGTATGGCCCGTCCAGCGGGGCCGGTATTCCATTGACGAATTGGTATTGCCGGTGGGCTCTGAACAACAGTTCCGTTACAACGCATTTGACGTTGACAGCGCAAAGAGACTTATTACACGTTCAAAATATCAGGAACTGCTAACCGGACCTTATGGAACGGTATATGCGGAGACCACCTACCATTACGGCGACAATTACAAAGGGGACAATTGGGCCACAAGTTTTGAAGCTGCCCCATATACGGCAGGGGTGCCTCATGAACCCTCTCGCGTAGTCGATGCTCTTCCATTGGGCCTGGAACTCAGCGCAATCAGCGTGGTAAGGGTCTTCAAGAACGGTGCGGAGTTTGTGATTGCCAGTGCAAACTACGCGCATGATGGTCATTTTGAGAGCATCAACGTAAGCGGATCAAGAAACGGCGAATGGCTGGGCAATCGTTTCGTTATTCCAGGCGTTGAGGGCATAGGGCATGGGATGTCCTCCTATAGCGGGTTCAAGCCGCGACAAGCATTTGGGCTGCCCAGAGTATTTCCCGTAGCGCTATATATGGCCCATCCAACGCCGATATTCGGCGCAGCCATTCTGACCAGCACTCTTGATGTGGTTAATTTCCACTACAGCAGGAACCGATGGGTGCGGCAGGATGTTTATGCCAATGGAGCGGTAAAAACAAAGTTTTTGGAATTTCAGTTCACCCCAGCAGACAAGGCACTGGAAACGATTGACCGCCAGCGATTGTTTGGAGAACATACCTACACTCGAGATCCGAACTGGGAAAAGGAACATTCAAATTAAATGACAAGGATCGGGCGCCGATGCTATTAGGGTAATGGTGACCTGAATTGAATCGAGGGAGCGAATGGAAAACCATCGCACGCAAAAAACATCCTTAGCTGCCTTCCTGGGGCTCGCCGGAATCGCCTGCGTGCTCTGGGCGATCAATCACTACACCGGCGCAGCGATTAACCCGCATCTCCTGGCCGTCACGCGCTGGATCGCGATTGCCGCCTTTTGCGCTTACGCGTGGGTTCGGCGCTCACTCACAACGTGGATCATGGTCGGAATTCTTCTGGGTGCAGAGGTGGGCCACGACTTCCCTGCCCTGGCCAAAAACCTTCAGGTATTGGGTGCGATCTTCCTGCGCCTGATCCGCACCATCATCGCGCCTTTGATTTTTGCAACGCTTGTGGTTGGAATTGCGGGCCATTCAAACCTGAAGCAGGTGGGGCGCATGGGCATCAAGGCGCTCATCTATTTTGAATTGGTCACGACGGTTGCGCTGTTCATTGGGCTCGGCGCTATCAATTTATCGCGTGCCGGCGTTGGCGTTCGCCAACCTGCGAACGCGCCAACAGCAGCCGCTGTGCAAAAGCAGACCGCGTCTGATTTGATCCTGCATGTGTTTCCGGAAAACATCGCCAAGTCAGTGGCAGAAAATCAGGTCTTGCAGGTAGTGGTCTTCAGCATCATTTTCGGCATTGCTCTGGCGCTGGTGGATGAAAAGCGCCGCCGGCCCCTGCTGGAGTTCTCAGAAAGTTTTTCTGAGACCATGTTTAAGTTTACCAACATCGTAATGTTGTTTGCGCCTATCGGTGTGGGAGGCGCTATTGCATTCACGGTAAGCACCATGGGCTTTGATGTGATGTGGAACCTTATCAAGCTGGTGCTGACGCTGTATGCGGCATTGGTGGTCTTTGTTAGCTGCGTTCTGGTGCCTGTGGCGCTGATGGCCCGTCTCGATCTGCGGCGGCTGTTTAAAGCCATTGCTGAGCCGGCATCAATCGCTTTTGCTACCGCCAGCTCAGAGGCGGCGCTGCCACGCGCCATGGAAAACATGGAAGCCTTCGGCGTTCCCCGGCAGATGGTGGCTTTCATTATTCCAACCGGCTATAGCTTTAACCTGGATGGCAGCACGCTTTATCTTTCACTGGCATCGGTCTTTGTTGCGCAGGCCGCAGGCATTCATTTGAGCTTTGGTGAGCAACTGATGATGGTCCTGACCTTGATGCTCACCAGCAAAGGCGTGGCGGGCGTGCCGCGCGCTGCTTTTGTGATTATGCTGGCTACGGCGGATTCCTTTCATCTACCTGCCTGGCCCATCTATGCGATTTTTGGTGTGGACCAGCTCATGGACATGGCGCGCACCTCAATCAACGTAATAGGCAATTGCCTGGCCAGTGCTGTGGTTGCGCGCTGGGAAGGCGAACTGGGTACAGGAACAACATCGCCCACAGCGGCAGACGCTATGGCACAATGATGTTCTCATGGCGATGATTCGAGAATTGGCCGGCCACCAACTTGTTCCACCGGAGAAGCACTTCCGCTGGCGCGGCGGCGAGATCACCCGTTTGGAAGGCTTCACGGACGCGGTCTTCGCCTTTGCCGTTACCCTGCTGGTGGTTTCGCTCGAAGTGCCGCACACTTTTGCCGAGCTGGTTCAGGCCATGAAGGGTTTTGCCGCCTTCGCCATCTGCTTCGCTATGCTGGTGCAGGTCTGGTATTACCACTACATCTATTCGCGGCGCTATGGTCTGCAAACCACCTATACGGTGTTGCTGAACTCGATTCTGCTCTTTGTAGTGCTGTTCTATGTTTATCCGCTGAAATTCCTCTTTACGCTGGTGGTTGGGGGGCTGACCGGGGGCTTCACTGTGCCTCGAGAGCAACTCAATCACATGTTCAGCTCTGAGCGGCAGATTCCTGAGCTGATGGTGATTTACAGCCTTGGATATATAGCAGTGTGCGCGATCTTCGCGTTGCTTTATCACTATGCTTACCGGAAGCGGACGGAGCTGGAGTTGAACGAATACGAGTCGCTGCGCACGCTTTCCGCCGTGATCTTTCAACTTGGTTTTGCTGCCGTGGGAGCGCTGGTGATTGTGGCGGCGCTGTTGCTGCCGGTCCAGATAGCAGGTTACTCGGGGCTGCTTTACACGCTAAATAG
>DASRDW010000141.1:0-2552 GCA_035652415.1 Candidatus Angelobacter sp.
GATCATTGGCCTCATCAACTCTGCAGTGGCTTCTTATTATTACCTGCGGCTGATCGTGGTGATGTATATGCGTGAACCGGTAATTGCGGAAACTCCTGCACCCGCTTCACTGGCCATGCGACTGGCATTGGTGCTGACTGCCATCGCTACGATTTACCTTGGAGTGGTTCCAGGCCGGGTATTGAATTCTTCTCAAGCCGGTGCGCAAGACCTGGGCTTTGCAACTCCGGGCAAAATTGTCTATCACATTGCCCAGCCTACTGCGCCGTCTACTCCGGAGAGATAGTCACATCACGCCGCGAGAAAACCAGCGCGGCTGCAATCCAGAAAACCGCGATCTGGCAGAGCGCGGCAAAGATAATTCCCCAAACCTCAAGCCCAAGCGGCTGCAGCTTAAATGCCAGCAGGAAATGAAACATCCATGCCACTGGAAAGAATCCCCATGCAGGATAACGGCCTAGAATTTCAACGGCAAAAGGAAAGCCCAGCACAACTGACGTGGCAGCGAACGCCAGCAGTGGATGAAGGAACGTGGAGAAGAACAGTCCGGTTGCGGCTGCGGCCATGCAACAGCAAAACAACGCCAGGGTGACCGCGAAGATCCCATGACCGGCGATTCCGCTTTCATGGCATAGCAAAGCGGCGATTCCGCCTACCAGCGCGCAAAAAATCGCAACCGCCATGGCGCATCCGATCAGCAGGCCGCCAATGTATTGCCAGCGATGAATGCCCTTTGACAGCACGGCAAGAATGCGGCGGGTTTTGCGCTCCATTTGCAGCGCTGGAATTGCCAGCATAACGGCAATAAACACCGCGTAGCCTGCATGCCAGCGCAAAAAGAAGAGCACATCCGCGGGGTGCACGCGAAGAACAAACACGCCGCCAATGCCAAGAATATAGGCGGTCATGACCGCGACGGCGATCCATTGAGTTCGGAGGAAATTTACGCCAAGCAGAAGAATGGCGCGCATTGCTCAGGGACGGCCTGTCTGATACAGCACAAGCGATGTGCCATCCACAACGGCCAGCGTCCCTTGTGCGCTCAGTGCGTAGTAAACCCTCTCACTATGCACCGGAGCGGAAAAGACGGCTTTACGGTTCCGGGTATCATAGACATCAATCCGCAGCGGCTTGGCCACCCGGATCGGGATATTGGCGGCATTATCCATTTTTACCAAGTGCCGCTCTACCTGTATTGCCAGATCATTGCCGCTTGCCTTCACCGAACCAACGTATTCTTTGGAAGGGCTTTTCAATGAAAAAACAGTGCGCCCATTTTGCGGGAAGACTGACAGGGTACCGCATCCATAGGTAATAAAAAGGCGCGTATCCAGAGCAGAGGCTTGGTAAGCACAGGGCTGGCTGGGCGAGTACCAGGCAAACAGAAGCGGCGACCAATTGCCGCGAAAATCCATCAAGCCGAAGGTTGCAGGATCGGCGGAAGGCCACGGCTTGGAGCTCACCAGCACATTCTCTCCCAAAGACCATGAGGAGAGATACCAGGGCAGGCTGAATTTCCTGATCGTTTGCAGCGTTGCCTCATCCAGCACTTCCACATCGGCGCTTGCTCTCTCAACATCTGAAGTAGGCGAGAGTGGATTACGCTTAAAAATCTGCTGGTGCACTACGGCCACCTCTGCCCCGGACGGCGAAACATCAATCTGCCAACCTTCTTCCGCGACCTTCTTTTGCAGAGGAAGCGGCTTGGACGCGATTCGTTCAAAATCAGCGGAGTAGAGATAAAGGATGTCGCCGGTGCGGACCAAAAACCTTCCATCGCGCGTAGCCATCACCTTGGTGGAATCGGCGTTGGTTGTGAGACGAAGCGCTTTGATCTCATGGCCGTCCAGCGTGCTCAGGATTTTCATGTCGAGAATAAAATTCCCGCCGCCGCCGCTGGCATCGCGAGGGCCAAGCTTCACAGGAACACGGGTGCGGTTGACCTGGTAAACCAGAACTTTGTCCGGCGAAAGGAAGACCACATCCTGATGCATGGTCCAGCGAAAGCTGATGGCGCGATCAAACGACTCAAAATCAAATTTGTCCTTGAGATTGATTCGCCAGGATGGTTCCGCTCTGTTGGGATTGCCGCGGCCAAATGCAATTAAGCTTGTCAGGGTCAGCAAAACCAGCCATTTTGCCCGCGTTTTCATTGGTGCTTCTCCACATCATCCCCGTTGTGGTGTCCGCCGCCGTTCTGTGTGGCAAGCTCCACAAAAAGGTCTTCCAAAGTCTGGCGGATAGGATTCACAGCAATCACTTCCCCACCGGCCAGCCAAATCTTCTCAATCGTGCGGCGCTGGTGCAGAGCGGGAACAGTAATCTTGATGAACCCATTCTGCTTTGAACCTTCAAACAACAGCGCGTCAATGCCTTTTGCCGTAATCACAAAGCGATTCTGCGCTTCCAGCAGCTCTGCGATTGTTCCCACGCGGGCTACACGCCCTTTGATCACGATGGCCAGGCGGTCGCAAATCTGCTCCAACTCTGACAATAGATGCGAGCTCAGGAAAACCGTTTTGCCCGCTTCCCTCGCCCGCAACAGGATTTCT
>DASRDW010000142.1:0-2486 GCA_035652415.1 Candidatus Angelobacter sp.
TCGCGCTCATGATCGTATCCGGCTAGATGTAACATGCCGTGGAGAATCAGGACCTTCAATTCGTCAGCGGCGCGGTGGCCATAAAGGCGGGCATTTTGGCGGGCTATATCAATGGAGATGGCGATGTCGCCGCCTTCAGCACGTGGAAAAGAGAGCACGTCCGTCGGCTTGTTCTTGCGACGAAAGCGGCGATTGAGTTCCTGCACACGGGCGTTACCGGCGATCAAGACACCAACTTCTCCTACGACTTTGGCAAGCGCCTGCGCTCGTCGCACAAAACGATTCAGCTCCGTTGCGGCCACTCCGTTCACACGCTTTTCCAAAATAACCATCGCTAAAAATCAGATCGAAAACTATCTTCTCAAAATTGACTATCCCAACTTCCCTGAAGG
The DNA here is from genome assembly GCA_035652415.1 of Candidatus Angelobacter sp. Classification (GTDB taxonomy): domain Bacteria; phylum Acidobacteriota; class Terriglobia; order Terriglobales; family Acidobacteriaceae; genus Angelobacter. Next base: position 393 of record DASRDW010000142.1, read on the forward strand.
ACATTCAGGCTGAAAACAAATCGGGAGGGCCCTCACCGCCCTCCCGCGCTCCGATTCTACTAAATTCTACTGTTGCAGCGGGGGCTCATGCGGCTCCTGCTCCTGCTGCACCTCACGCGGCAGCTCCAGCGACATTTGCTGGTTGCGCGATTTTTCATCATAAGCGCGGATAATGCGCTGCACCAGATGATGGCGCACCACATCCTCCTCGGTGAAAAAGTTAAAGGAGATGCCTTCAACCGGCTTAAGCACATCCATGGCCTCCAGCAGGCCGCTGCGGCGCGCATTGGGCAGATCAATTTGCGTAATGTCGCCGGTGATGACCATTTTGGCGTTAAAGCCCATTCTGGTGGTTGCCATCTTCATCTGTTCGGGCGTCGTGTTCTGCGCTTCATCCAGGATGATGAACGAATCATTGAGCGTGCGCCCTCGCATAAATGCAATCGGAGCAATCTCAATCACGTTCTTCTCCAGATAGCGGTCCACGCGTTCCTGGTCCATCAGGTCATAGAGCGCGTCGTAAAGCGGACGAAGGTAGGGATCGACTTTCTCCTGCAGCGTTCCCGGCAGAAAGCCCAAGCGCTCACCGGCCTCAACCGCTGGACGCGCGAGTATGATGCGGTTCACCCGCTTGGCATTCAACGCAGAGACGGCCATTGCAACCGCTAGATAAGTCTTGCCTGTACCCGCCGGTCCAATGCCGAACACCATGTCGTATTTTTCGATTGCGTCGATATAGCGACGCTGGTTCATGCTCTTGGGCTGGACCTGGCGCTTGCCAAACGACCGCTGTTTGCCTGCCTCGGCTAAGCCACGCAATGTCGCAGTTTGATCGGCCGCGACTACGCGCAGCATGGAACTAAGATCAGCGTCAGAAAATTCGTGGCCGGTGCGGCCCAACTGATCAAAATCAGTGAAGATCTGCTCGGCGCGGGCCACGTCGCGAGCGGCGCCTTCAATCTGGACTGAGTCCGACTTCAGATCAATGGCAACGTTCAGCCCGCTCTCCATCACCTGCAGGTTCTCATCGCGGATGCCGAAGAGCTTTTCTATCTTAGGTACAATTTCAATATTTTTCTTCATCTGGCTACGAGCCGGTCCCCCGTCTTCTTCTTTTCTGACCGCGCAAGTGCGCCGCGCCGTGCTACAGGCACAGAGAACATAAGATTGCTTTGTGCATGGAAAAGCAGGAAAGCTGGCCCACCGAAACGCGGAGGTAATACCATTGGCCTGAGAGTACCCCCGTTATTGTGCCAAGTCAACAAGGTTCAGGCAGGTTTTATCCTGCATAACATTAGATGCCGGAATGCAGAAGTGTGGCTCCTGTTTTGGGACGAGCGGCAGTTTTGCCGCCGAAAAGAATCAAGTAAAATCGGCAAAAGCAAAACGGCGCTCCAATCAATGCTTGCCTGTTTGACCAAATCCGCTAAACCCAAGTAAAATAGGCTCTTCGGCTATCCTCCGAAAAACTCTCTGAAGGATTCGATCACAAGCCAATGGCAAACCATTTTTCTGCGCTGAAGCGTGCGCGCCAAACCACAAAACGCACTACCGCCAATCGCTCCAACGCCTCACAACTGCGTACCGCGCTGCGCAAACTGCGCCAGACTATCCAATCGGGCGATGCCAAAGAGGTCAAAGCGGCCTTCGGCAGCACTGTTTCCATGATTGATAAAGCCGCGAAGAAGGGCGTGATTCACAAGAACACCGCCGCCCGTTATAAATCCCGCCTGAGCGCCAGAGTAGCAGCAGTAAAGTAGCTGCGTAAGGATTAGTTTCAGTCGAAAGCCCGCCGGGAAAATGGCGGGCTTTTGTTTTTGGTCTAAAGCTCTTGAAAAATCACGGACATCTATACCACGATCCTGGCGTGCCTGGAGTACCCGGAATTACGGTGTCTGGAGTGCCGGGGCTGCCCGGTATCACAGTAGGTGGAGCACCGTTGACGCCTGGGATCACTGTTGGCGGAGTGGGCGGCGTACCGGGAATTGTTGTGGCTGGCGTTCCTGACGTTCCGGGAGCGTAGCACATCTTGGGTCTTTCCGGCGGCTTCACGATCTCCGGCGGAGCAGTTGCCATCTGCGCCGAATATTGCTG
>DASRDW010000143.1:0-17222 GCA_035652415.1 Candidatus Angelobacter sp.
GGTTGACCGTGGCATCCCGCGCGATGGCTACAAAGTGTTTGACGCAGCCGGTACAGAAATCGGCTACGTCACCAGCGGATCGCCGGCGCCATTCTTGAAGAAAAACATTGCGCTGGCTTACGTGCCGCCGTCGCAAGCAGAAGTTGGCCATGAAGTTTTTGTTGAGATTCGCGGTCAGAAGGTCAAGTGCAAGGTGGTTCCTACGCCGTTTTACAAGCGCGCAAAGAAATCTTAGTTCCTACAATTTAAGGACAGGTTAAAAGCCACATGGCATATCCGAAAGATTATCGATACACCAAAGAGCATGAGTGGGTCCAGGTAAAGGGTAACACTGGACTGGTCGGCATTACGGACCACGCGCAGGAGTCACTGGGCGATATCATCTTCGTCGAGCTGCCCAAAGCCAGCGGGCAACTCCAGGCGGGCAAGAGCTTTGGCACCGTGGAGTCTGTAAAGGCAGTCTCAGAACTTTATGCTCCCGTTTCCGGCAAGGTGATTGAGGTAAATGAAAGCCTGAACCAGTCGCCCGAGGCCATTAATAAGGACGCGCACAGCGCCTGGATGATCAAGATTGAGCTCTCCAACCCGAAGGAAGCGGACGCGCTGATGTCGGCGGATGATTACGAGAAGTATATTGCGGAAGAGAAGTAGTGTCGTGAAATTCCGAGCGAAGCTTTTTCCGCAGTCCCGAGCGAAGCGAGGGATCACTACTTTCACGAAACATTTCAAAGTTGTGAATTAACAAGTTGAAGTCGCGCTGGCGTTGTAGGGAATAGCGATCCCTCGCTTCGCTCGGGACTTCGGAGATACATGCGCTACTTACCCAAATCCCCTGCCGATCGGGCGCAGATGTTGCGCGAGATTGGCTGTAAGTCCATCGACGATCTGTTTGCTCAAGTCCCGGCTGAATATCGCCTGAAGCGCGACCTGAAAGTGCCGCGGCAGATGGCCGAATCGGAGATCATCGACTACTTCCACGATCGCGCTGCCAGCAACGCAGCCGGTTACGCCATGTTTCTTGGCGCGGGTGCTTATCACCACTATCGGCCCGTGGTGATTGACGCCATGGTCTCGCGCGGCGAATTCCTTACCTCATACACGCCTTATCAGGCAGAGATCGCGCAGGGAACGCTGCAGGCCATCTTTGAATTCCAAACCATGGTTTGCGAACTCACGGGGATGGAAGTGGCCAACGCCAGCATGTATGACGGCTCAACCGGCGCTGCTGAGGCCATGATGATGGCCGTCCGCGTCACCGGACGCAGGGCCGGCGTGGTTGCGCGCAGCGTGCATCCGGAATATCGCGAGGTGATGCACACATACACGCAACATCAGGGCCTGCCCATCACCGAATGCAATTTCCTTGAGAATGGCCGCGTTGATATGGCTGATCTGGAAAAGAAAATCACCAGCGATACAGCCTGCGTGCTGATCCAGTCGCCGAATTTCTTTGGCACCATTGAAGATGTTGCTGCCATTGCCGATCTCGTCCATAAGAAAGGCGCGCTGCTGATCGTTTCCATCGCTGAGGCGCTCTCGCTTGGGATCGTCAAGCCTCCAGTTGAGGCTGATATCGTCTCGATGGAGTCGCAATCTTTCGGCGTGCCTCTAGGCTATGGCGGTCCATACGCAGGCGTGATGGCGACGAAAGAAAAGTTCGTCCGCCAGATGCCCGGTCGCCTCGTCGGTGAGACCAAAGATAAAGATGGCAAACGCGGCTTTGTGCTTACGCTCTCCACGCGTGAGCAACATATCCGCCGTGAAAAAGCGACCTCGAACATCTGCACCAATCAGGCGCTCATCGCTACCATGGCCACCATCTATATGACCATTTACGGGCGCGAAGGCCTGAAGGAGCTTGCCGCGCAAAATCTTGCGAAAGCTACCTATGCCATGAATGAGTTCGCCAAGAAGAGCAAGATCCTTTTCGCTGGCGCGCCGCGCTTCAACGAATTTGTGGTGCAGTCCAAAGATGATCCCGTCAAGATCAATGAGCGCCTGCTCAAGCAAAAGGCCATTGGCGGCTTCCCGCTGAGCTGGCATTATCCTGAACTGGGCAATGCAGCCGTGTGGTGCTGCACAGAACTCAACTCTAAAGAGCAGATTGACGCTGCTGCGCAGGCGGTGGGCCAATGAGCGATAAAGACATCAAGAAAGCTACGCGGCACGTCAACCAGAATGAAGGCTTGATCTTTGAGCGCTCATCGCCGGGCAAAAAGGCTTACCGGCTGGCGCCACTGGACGTCCCTGAAGTTGATTACAAAAAGGCCCTCGGCTCCGCCGCGCGGACTGACCTGGGCAACATGCCTGAGGTGAGCGAGATGGAGATTATCCGCCACTTCACGCGCCTTTCCACCTGGAATTACGCCATCGATCTCGGCATGTATCCGCTGGGCTCCTGCACCATGAAGTACAATGCGCGGGTGAATGAAGTAGTCGCGCGTTTTCCAGGATTGGCGAATGCGCATCCGTTCCAATCCACACAAGCATCGCAGGGCGCAATGCGCGTGATGAAGACGCTCTCTGACTATCTCATCGATATCACCGGCATGGACGCCATCACCCTCCAGCCGGCAGCCGGAGCGCATGGCGAGATGACTGGCATCTTGCTGATGCACGCCTATCTGCAGTCGAAAGGCAATCCGCGCAAAAAGATTCTGATTCCAGATTCCGCCCACGGCACAAATCCGGCAACTGCGGCCATCTGCGGCTACGCGGTAGAGAATCTCAAATCAAATTCACATGGCATGGTGGACGTGAGCGCGCTTGCGGCGCAGATGAATGAAGATGTTGCTGGACTGATGCTCACCAATCCCAACACGCTGGGCATCTTTGAGCAGGAGATTCATAAGATCGCCGAGATCCTGCACAGTAAGGGCGGTCTTCTATATATGGACGGCGCCAACATGAACGCGCTGGTGGGCAAAACGCGCCCGGGCGACTTTGGCGTTGACGTGATGCACCTGAACCTGCACAAAACTTTTTCCACGCCGCACGGCGGCGGTGGGCCGGGATCAGGTCCGGTGGCATGCAAAAAGATCCTCGAACCGTTCCTGCCCAAGCCAGTCATCGTTGAAAAAGCAGACGGCACGCTGGCCTGGGACTATGATCGGCCTCAGTCCGTTGGCCGCGTGCGCATGTTTTATGGCAACTACGGTATGCACGTGCGCGCGCTGGCTTACATTATGGCCAATGGGCCTGACGGCCTGCGCCAGACTACGGAAGATGCTGTGCTCAATGCCAACTACATCCGCAAAAAGCTGGAAGGCGAATACCAGTTGCCTTATCCCAGCCCGTCAATGCATGAAGTGGTCTTTAGCGATCACATTCAGGAGCAGAAAGGCGTGAAGACCGGCGACATCGCCAAGCGCCTGATTGATTACGGCTTCCATCCTTACACAGTGTCATTCCCGCTGGTGGTCCACGGCGCAATCATGATTGAGCCCACGGAGAGCGAATCGTTGGAAGAGCTTGACCTGCTAGTCGATGCCATGAAGTCCATTGCTCGCGAAGCGGAGGAAGATCCTGAAATGGTGAAGAACGCTCCGCACACCACGCGCGTCAAGCGGCTGGACGAAACTGCTGCTGCACGTAAGCCGGTGTTGCGCTGGAAGCCCGCGGCAGCTAAAACAGCCGGCGAGTAAGTGCGCGCGTCAGCGCAAAAGGGCGTACTTCCGAGAGCCCGAACCCGCATTTGTTGCGCGGTGAGGGACCTCTATCCCCTTCGAGTCAATAATCTGTTACCACTTGTCCCACTGACGATTATGATCACCAGAATTCGGTAAACTACCTACCTCCTCGTCATTTCATCACCTTGAGTTACTTGCAGCTATAGGGGTTCCCTCACCCGCAAAGACCGCGGGTTCGGGATTTTCAAAAAACCATCCTTAGCGTCCTTTGCCGTGAAAATCAGGTAAATCAATTAAGAATGGTAAACCCCACCTAACGTAACATTTGCGGTGTCTAAAGCTTGAGGTACACTCGTTACACTTATGTCATCCAAGAAAGCGCTATTTTTCTGTCTTTTTGCATTCCTTTTGGCTGGTCCGGTAATGCTGGGACAAACTGCCGACGCCAACGGCGCCGATCAGGTTTTGTTGCACACTATGCAGGGGGAATTAGATCGCGCCATGACTTCACTGGCCAAGGCTGATCCTGCACCATACTTCATCAGTTATGCCGTGAATGAAGATTCAGGCGATATCATCATGGCCAGCAACGGAGCGATGGTAGCCAATGCAAACCGGCATGATCGCACGGTGGATATTTCTGTCCGCGTGGGTAGCCGCCAACTGGATAACACCCACGGTGAGAACCGGTTCAACGCCATCACTACCGCCGCACTTCCGCTGGAAGACAAGCCGGATGCCATTGCTCGCATTCTCTGGCTGAACACTGACCGCATGTACAAAAAAGCGAGTCAGGGTTTCATGGAAGTAAAGACAGATACCAAGGTGCGCGCGGAAGAAGAAGACTCTTCCCCGGATTTTTCTGTTGAGAAGCCGCAGGTATCCATTGGCCAGGTTGTGCCGACGCCCAAGTTTAACCAGCAGGAGTGGCAAGACCGGATACGCCGCTACTCCGCCATTTTTGCCAAGTATCCTGACATTGAAAACTCTACCGTGGTACTGCTGGTGCAGGATTCCACGCGCTACTTTGTTTCCAGTGAAGGATCGCGTCTGGTAGATTCGCGGCCTTTGATTCGCGTGCTGGCCCTGGGAAATACCCGCGCCAGCGATGGTATGGAACTTGCCCGCTCAGAAACGTTTGATGCTTCATCTTTTGACAAGCTGGCTTCAGAGCAGGAAATCGTCGCCAAGATTGAAAAGATTGCGCAAGATTTGCAAAAGCTGAAGAAAGCGCCGACAGTCGAGCCGTTCAATGGTCCGGCATTGCTCTCCGGCCGCGCTGCTGCAGTCTTTTTCCATGAAGTGGTTGGCCATCGCCTTGAAGGGCAGCGCCAGCGCGGCGACAATGAAGGCCAGACGTTTACCAAGATGATCGGCCAGCCCGTGCTGCCGAAATTCCTGAGCGTGGAAGACGATCCCACATTGCCCTCAATTGATGGCGTTGAGCTGAGCGGCAATTACAGCTATGACGAAGAAGGCGAAAAGGCCCGCCGCGTTGAGCTGATTTCAAATGGCATTCTGAAGCAGTTTCTTATGTCGCGTATGCCGGTGAAAGGCTTCATGCAATCCAACGGACACGGCCGCGGCCAAAGCGGGCTGATGCCGGTTGGACGCCAGGGCAATTTGATTGTGCGCTCGAGCAAAACCGTGCCAGATTCTGAGCTGCGCAAAGAGTTAATCAACGAGATCAAGAAACAAAAAAAGCCTTTCGGCCTGTACTTTGAAGATATCGCCGGCGGCTTCACGCTTACCATGCGCGACATGCCGCAGGCCTTTCAGGTAATGCCGCTGATGGTTTGGAAGGTTTATCCCGATGGACGGCCCGACGAATTGGTACGCGGCGTGGATATTATTGGAACGCCGCTGAACGCGCTCAATCGGATCGTGCTGACCGGACAAAAAGAAGAAGTTTTTAACGGCGAGTGCGGCGCAGAATCAGGCTCTGTGCCGGTTGCTGCCGCCGCCCCGGCCATGCTGTTCTCTGAAATTGAAGTACAGAAAATGGCGCAGGGCCATGAGCGTCCGCCGGTGCTGCCGCCGCCGGGGATGGAAAGATCTGAGGTTGCAACCCAGCAGCATCAAGCGCCCAAGCCGGAGGTGCGGTAATGCGCCGCGTAATATCAGCGATCCTTTTATTCTTTGTGTTTACCGCCTTCGCGCTGGCCAATGACAGCACGACAACGGCCTCGACCATTCCTACTGACGATCACGGCGATCCCGTTCTTAAAGCCATGATCGCCGAGCTGAAGCGCTCACAGGAAAAGCTGCAGCTTGGCCAGATGCAGCGTCCTTATTACATTGACTATCAGGTGACTGAGCTGCAGGATTCAACGGCCGATGCCACGCTCGGCGCGCTGCGTACTGACCAGGTCAACGTCGGCAGGCTGGTACGCGTGGTGGTGCGCATTGGCGACTACAAGCAGGACAGCTACTTTGGCGAAGGCACAGGCGCAGTTGAGGTAATGCCAACTGACGATCAGGAGCTTGCGCTTCGTCGCCAGCTCTGGCTGGCCACAGATAAGGCTTATAAAGCGGCGCTCACCGGCTTTACGGAGAAACAGGCCGCGCTCAAGAACGTGGAAACGGAAAACGATCTGGTGGATTTCTCGCAGGAGAAGCCGAGTCAGTCTGTGCACGACCTGGCAAAGGCCGGCATCAACATGGATGAGTGGAAGCAGACGCTCCGCTCAAGCTCTGATATTTTCCGCATTGAGCCCTCGCTGGAGAGTTCCAGCGCGTACCTGAGCGTCCGCGTGCTGAACCGCTATTACGTAAATACTGAAGGCACCATCACGCGCAGCGGCAAGTCCGTTTACACCTATGTATTTTCTGGCGCAGGGCAGGCCAATGACGGCATGTGGATTGAGCGCAGCCACGGCTGGGTGGCCACCAAGCCGGACGAACTGCCCAAAGCAGATGAGATACAGAAAGAAGCCAAGCAGTTGATTGGCACCTTCAATGCGCTGGAGAAAGCGCCGCTGGTGGAAGACGATTATCGCGGCCCCGTGCTGTTTTCAGCCGATGCATCAACTTCATTGTTTGAGCGTCTCATCGTACCCAACATCCTCGGCATCCGGCCTGATCTGGGGAATCCGGCGCGCACCAACGGCGAATTTGCTTCGTACTATAAATCGCCAGTGCTGCCCGCAATGTTCACCGTGGTTGACGATCCCAAAGCAAAAGAGATCGACAACCAAACCCTGGCCGGCAGTTATGACGTGGACGATGAAGGCGTGCAAGCGCAGACGGTCACCGTGATCGATAAGGGCATACTCACCAACTATCTGCTGGGCCGCGAACCCATCCGCGATTTTCCTCATTCCAACGGCCACGGCCGCACCGCGCTGGCCGGCGCGCCGCGCCCAAGTATTTCCAACCTCATCTTCAAGGCTGCTAACGGCGTTCCGTTTGACGATCTGAAGAAGCAGCTGATTGAGATGTGCAAAGACCAGGGCCGGCCTTACGGCTATTACGTTGAGACCACCGGGCCGCAGCTTTCGCCTCGGCTGCTGTGGCGCGTTTATGTAAATGACGGCCACATGGAACTGGTCCGCGGCGCTGTCTTCAAGCAGCTTGATACGCGCGCTCTGCGTAGCGATATTGTTGCCGCCGGAAATGACGTCTACGTCTATAACCGCGCCGAGCCTCTGCCCAGCGCCATTGTTGCGCCGTCAGTGCTCTTCGGCGAACTGGAGATCCAGCGCGCGAACCGCACCCGCGAGAAGCTGCCGGAGTATCCGGCGCCGGCGTTGGGTACGGCGACGGCTGCGAAGTAACCTGTTTTAACCACTGAGGGCACAGAGGGGCACAGAGGATTTGAAGTTCCGAGCGGAGTGAGGAATCCCTATCTCAGCGTTGCTCGCGGAGCCATGTATGGCAATTGAACCAATCGACTGGCTCAGTAAAGCGCTGGATATGTTTCCTGAGCTAGAAGACAAATTTGAGTACGCGCATATTAGTCCAATGAGTTTCTGGATTGAATTGCACCTTGCTCTGCTTCATGCCTATGAACAGCAACCGAGTAACGATGATCTCATTGGCAGGATTTATGATTACGCGGCCTGGTGCTTTGATCAGCCACAGACCAATTCTGCCGAGACCGACTTATCAACGGCAGTTGCTTGTTGTCTGATCGAACATTTGCCCCTTGACCGGGCGGTAGCTGAGGATTTGCATCGCTGGATGTCCGCTGAATCTTTTGATGGGTTTGAAAGCGTCTTCCGCTACCATCTTTCTGAGGAGCAATACATCACGTTTCGCAACGACTTCATGCGCAGGAAACGAATGTATTCTGGTGCATCGCGCCTGTAAGCTTTTGTCTCACCCAGAATTCGCTACTCACTCACAAACCATTTACCATAGGGATTCCTCGCGCCCTTCGGCGCTCGGAATTGAAACACTATGGGCCGCATTCACGTACTTCCAGAGCACGTTGCCAACAAGATCGCCGCGGGCGAGGTGGTGGAGCGTCCTGCTTCCGTGCTTAAGGAGTTGCTGGAAAACTCGCTTGATGCCGGCGCAACGCGCATCCGCGTGCAGGTGGAAGCCGGCGGCAAGAAGCTGATTCAGGTCACCGACAACGGCTGCGGCATGGTCCGTGACGACGCCCTGCTGGCCTTTGAGCGCCATGCGACTTCAAAGATCCAGAATGCCGACGATCTTCTGAACATTCATACTCTGGGCTTTCGCGGTGAGGCCTTGCCATCCATCGCCTCTGTCGCCCGCGTGCTGCTGGAGACGCGTGCTGCGGATGAGCCCGGTGGAACGGTAGTCGAGATCGCAGGCGGAAAGATTTTGCGCGTGGAGGAAGCGGGCCTGCCGCAAGGAACATCGTTTGCCGTTCGCGATCTCTTCTTCAACACACCCGCGCGCAAAAAATTCCTCAAGGCCGAATCTACTGAGCTTTCGCACCTCGCCTCCCTGGTCACGCACTATGCGTTGGCGCATCCGGAGAAGCATTTTGAGCTGCACTCAGCCACGGAAGCCATGCTGATTGCCGCGCCCGTGGCCTCACACTCTGACCGCATCTACCAGATTTTTGGCCGTGAGACGCTTGACCAGCTTGTGCCGCTGGCTGCCACGGTGAAGCTGGAGCGCGTGGGCATACCGGAGCCTCCGCCGTGGCGTCGCGATGAGGACTACCAGCCGCCCACTCCCGGCAACATTCGTCTGCAGGGCTTCGTTTCCAAGCCGGAGTTGCAAAAGCTGAACCGCAATTCGATTTATGTTTTTGTGAATGGACGCCTGATTCGCGATCGAATGGTGCAGCACGCCATTATTGAAGGCTACCGCAATATTCTTCCACCGACGGTTTTTCCTGTGGTGCTGCTCTTTATTGAGCTGCCGAATGAAGAGGTTGATGCCAACGTGCATCCATCAAAGATCGAAGTGCGCTTCCGGCAGCATGCGCTAATGCATGACTTTGTGCGCGAATCTGTGCGCTCCGCGCTGATGAAGGCCCGTTCTGTGCCGGAGTTCACGCGAGAGATCACGGCGCAGCCGACTGCTGCTCCCGGGTTAAGTCCGGGCGCGGCGATGACCGCGGCGCAAGCTGCACTCGCAGGCGATTTCACTTTACAGCCACCTGCTCAACTGCCGATGAATGAGCGCTTGCAATTTGGAGGCGAACCGATTGCGCTTGAGGCCAACATGGCCATTAGCGGGTTTGGCCCCGTGCCTGCTCCTACCATGGCGCAGCCCATTACTGTGAACGGCCATGCGGATGCTTGTGGCAACGTCCTGCCGGATGAGCCGCAGGAAATCGTCGATCAGCTTGCGCTTGCCAGCCTGAAGCCGCTGGGACAGGTGCGCGATTCGTTTATTCTCGCGGTCAATCCGGATGGGCTGTGGATCATCGACCAGCACGTGGCGCATGAGCGCGTGCTGTTTGAGCGAATCCTGCGCGAGCGCGGACAAAATAGCCCATCACATGACGGCCAGCGCCTGCTCATGCCGCTGATTGTAGAGCTTACCCCCGGCCAGCAGGCTGTATTTACTGAAATCTCTGACGAACTGCAGCGCAACGGCTTTGAGGTTGAGTTGTTTGGTACACGCACCGTCGCGGTCAAGACCGCGCCGGGCGGCGGCGTCCGGCCTGCGGAAGTTGAGAAGATGCTGATTGAACTTCTGGACCAGTTTCAGCACGAAGAACAGGTGCTCAACCTGGAGAAGATCCGGGCCAGGATTGCGGCCAGCATCGCCTGCCATGCCGCCATCAAGATCAACATGCCGCTGGAGCAGAACAAAATGGAGTGGCTACTTCAGGAGCTGGCCAAAACCGAATGTCCCATGACTTGCCCACATGGGAGGCCGGTGGTGCTGCGGTATTCGGTGAAAGAGATACAGAAGGCATTCAAGAGGATCTAGCAATCAGCAGTAAGCATTCAGCCCTGAAACAACGATGCGAAGCGAGAGAAAACTCAAAACCGAGATCGCTCACTGCCTCTGCTGCCCACCTTATATCATTTTTGATCTCGAAGCCGGTTTTTCGGCGTGTGACGCATTCTGTCAGTGGAAACCGATCCTTTTAAGACGCTTTTAAGTTAAACTATCGTTCATGGAGATACAATTCAGTCCGGAGTTTGAAGACAAACTGCGGCGCGCGGCATTCGAAAGCGGGCGTGGTCCCGAGCAGCTTGTCCGGGAAATCGTGCAAACCTATGTTGAGCATGATTTATGGTTCAAGGCTGAAGTCAAGAAGGGGCTTGCGCAATTGGATCGTGGAGAGTTCATCGAGCACGATGAGGTGATGGCCCAGATCGAGAAAATCTTTCAGTCTTGAATGAAGATACATTGGTCGCCTGAAGCCTCCGCGGATTTCACCGTAATCATCCGATATATCTATCAGGAGAACCCATCAGCCTCCCGCCGTGTAGCCGAGCGGATATCCCGCACATTGAATCAATTGAAAGCATTTCCCCATCTCGGCCGTCCTGGCCGTTTGGAAGGAACACGGGAATTGGTCTTCTCGCCGCTTCCGTTTGTGGTGGTTTATCGTGTACAAGAGGAAATAGTTGAAATTGCCCGCGTTTTACACGGCGCGCAGCAATGGCCGGTAAAAGGCTCCCATCCCAAATGACTGAACAGGAACTTATCGAACAGCGGACAGCAAACTGGCGCACCGGCGGCAACGCTGCTTGCACCATTGAAGATGCGCGCAGCTTTATTGATGCCGTTGGGCTTTGCCTGATGTATCCGGACCGCTCACTGCCGCTGCTGCCCACCTTTATCGGCGCATTTACCGGATCAGCTGCGGGATTGCCGGACGCAAAGCACTCCTTTGCCGATCCGCGAGCGCAACAAGCCACGGAGTTGGTGGTGCGGCTGCTGCGTGAGAAATCGACGTTTGAGGCCAATCTCGCGGGCGATGTCACGCTCCTGGTCTCGGCCGCGTTGTTTCCGTTTGTTTACGCGCTCCTGAGTGATCGCACGCCGAAAGCCCCGCCAACAACCAAGTCCCAGGGAGTGGCTGTTTCGCCGCTCGCTGCAAGGGTCTTTACCGCTTTGCAGGAGCATGGGCCGCTCAGCAAGAGCCAATTACAACAGCGTGTTGGGCGTGAGACCAGTCTTACAGCGCTTGACCGCACGCTCGGTGAGCTATGGGCATTTCTTAAGATCACGCGCGTGGATTACAACGCAAGCGACGGCGCGTTGTGGGACGTGCTCTATCGCTGGGCACCGGGCCCGGTAAAAGAAGGCATACAGATCTCAGAGCCGGAAGCTATTTCCGCATTGCTCAGCAAATATCTTGAAGCCGTAGTGGCTGTGGAGCAGGAAGAGATTGAGCAGTTTTTCTCACGCGTTACCTCGCGCGCAAAAATCCGCGAGGCCATTAACGCGCTTCTTCAGGCGCGCGAGCTGAGCTTTGTGACCGTCGGCAGCAAAACGCTTATTCGCATGACGCCGCCACCCGAACAACAACGGAGACGCCAGCATGGGTGACGGAACTCCTGCCGCAACCACCCGGACAAAGATCGTGATCGCCATTGATGGGCCGGCCGGGTCAGGCAAAAGCACGCTGGCTGCTCTGCTGGCACGAAGATACAACTACATCAATATTGAAACCGGGGCCATGTACCGCGCGCTGGCTTTAAAGGCCATTGAGCGCGGCGTGTCCCTGGATGATGGCTGCAAGCTGGCCGCTTTGGCGCAGCAGTCGAAAATTGAATTAGTGCCCACGGCGGAAAGCAATCGCGTGCTGCTGGATGATGTGGATGTAGCCGAGCGACTGCGCAGCCAGGATGTGACTGCTGCCGCTTCCAAAGTTTCCGTCCATCCGCCAGTGCGGGAGTGGATGGTGGCCAGCCAGCGCAAGCTTGGAGCCGGTGGAGGCGTGGTGATGGAAGGACGCGACATCGGCACCAAGGTATTTCCTGATGCGGAAGTGAAAATTTTTCTGGATGCAGCGCCGGAAGTTCGTGGTACGCGGCGCTTTCTGGAGAATCCTGCATCAGAAGAACATGCAGCCGCTGTGCTGGCTGAGTTACGCGCACGCGATCAGCGAGACCGCGAACGCGCCAACTCTCCATTGATAGCTGCGGCTGACGCGGTGCAGATTGATTCCACTTACCTCACCCTGGATCAGGTGCTGGCCCGCGCGATTGCGCTGGTAGATGCGAAGCTGGGAGAAATAGCCTCCAAATAAAAGTGGCACAGTTCTGAGGAACTGTGCCAGATCTTCAATTGAGCTATGTCACGCCTGTTTTCGCGTCAACTTTTTAGGACGTTAGTCTTTACGAATCTGGATGGTGCCGCGGTCTGCGCGAAGGCGAATATTTGGCCCGCCTTTGCCTACAGAGCCGCGTGCCGTAGCATTATCACTGCGGTTATCCACGTTCACGCTGAAGTCATTTGCTTCAATCTGGCCACCGGTGCTTTGGGCGTCAAGCTGGAAGCTTGCTTCTTCCGGCAGGGTAAGCTCAATTCCGCTGTGAACGTTGCTGATATCAATTGCTCCCAGCGGCGCTTTGGGCTTCAACTCCACTACGCCGTTGCGATTGTATACTTCCACGTCACCGGAAATGTCTTCCAAATGGACTTCATTGGAGCGCGTATTCAATTTCACAGGGCCCGTAACGGAACTGGCGCGCAGGTCACCATCGCCCATCTCAAGTTCACCATCCAATTTGGCCAGTTGCAGGTCTGTGCGGACTGACTTGAAATGCAGCCGCTGGCTCACGTGGGAAATCTGCACGTTGCCGTTATATCCGGCATTGAAATCAAGGGTGCCGTTTATATCGGAAACAGTTCCATCATCTACGGTGCCTTCAATCTGAACATTTCCTGTCACGTCCTTTACGCTCACGTCGCCACGGACATGCAGATTCGCAGATCCTTTCACCTGGTCAATGGTTGCGTTGCCGTTCTCTGTTGCCAGGTCTATGTTGCCGTCGCGTTGTGAAACGTTGAGGTTTCCTCTGCGAGTGGACAGAGAAAGAGCGATCTTCCGCGGCAATTGCAGGTCTATGTTGAAGCGGCCCCTTTCATAGTCGCCACCGGTCAGGTCCAGCAACCAGATGCCGCCCTGCTGCGTGAACTTGGGATGCGTGGATTCATTCAGATTATTTGCGTCATTTTGAGAGTTTGAACGCAAAGTCTTGTGGACTACGGCATGGGCCTGGTTATCATCACTGGCAGTTACGCTGATGTCGCCCTGATTGCAGAGAATTTTCACCTGATCGCCCGCGGTAATTGGCTGAGAGAAATTGTCAGTGAAGTCGTAATGATTGTTGAAGCCCCAATCCCAATCCGGTCCCCAGTTCCAGTCATTGCCTACGTTGCCCCAGTTCCAATTTGCAGTCCTGCTGAAGCCTGTTGCAATCAGAATGAAAAAGACCAGGAACACGATGCTGCCTCCGCCCATGTGCGGCGTAGGTTCGCCATGGCTGCGCGCCCATATATATTCCGCCAGTTTGGCTACGCCCCAGAGGATGAGCAGCAAAGGCCAATAATGGGCAAACCAGAGGCGCAAACTCTGCCCTGATATTACGCCGGTGGTGCGCAGCAAAAAGATCACGCCCAGAGTAATCAACACCAGAGGACCAAAGATGGAACGTGGACGCGGCCGGTAATAAGATGGCGGCGGAACGGGATTAGGTGTGCTCATGATTTCACCTGCGGATCAGTCGGTTGATTTGTTGGCATGGGCGGTGGCGGGGTAACGCCGCTCGTCCATTGTTGCTGCGGTGGGTTTGTTGGTTGCGGGTTTGCGACCGGCGGCGGCACAGTGCCCGCGTAATAGTTCGGATCAATGTGACCTTCAGTTGATCCAGTGCGGCCAATCAGCAAAACGGAGCCGATCACCAGCAGCAATATAGGAAAGCTTCTATCGAACGATATTACGTAGAAATTTTCCAGCAGGAAGAGAACTCCCAGCGTGATGAGGACAGCGGCGCCCATCATGCCGTGTGCGCGGCATCGTACGCACGAGCAATTTCTGTTTCTCACATAAGGGTTCATGGCATCTCCTCCTTTAGCACGCCGGCCGCGTGGTGCGTTTGTAAGCGATCCACAAGCCAAAGCCAATCAATATCAATGGCCACAGTTTGCCCATGCGGAGAAATCCGAGATTATTCATTAAGAAGAAGAATCCCAGAACCAGCAAGACAATGGCGCCTATTGGCGCATTGTCATTTGTGGGTGGCGGAGGAGGCGTTACCTGGAGCGGCGGTGGTATTGGCGCTCCGGCGACCGGGGGCGGCACAACTGCGCTCGCCGGCGCCACAGGCTGATGGTGATGCTGCGTTGTTTCCTGCAAGCCGAACAGCCTGTCCAAGCCAAGCGGATCTGGCGCGGGCAAGCCGAGGCGTCGCGCTTCGGCGGTTTTGTAGGCTTCAAATGCCATGTAGATCACGAAGAAGCCGATCCCGATCCCAAACAGACCCGATATGTTGCTGGCCGCCAGAATCAACAGCACGAAGATCACCACATGGGCAAAAGCTTTCATGAATTGCCCGTTGTACATGGCCCCCACGCCTGGAATGAAGCCTAAAATGCAAGCCATCACCGGGTTGGGCGTTCCGGGAACGGCTGCCGGACGCGGCATTGCCGCTCCCACAACAGGCTGGCCGTGCAGGCGCGCAGCAATGCACGGTTCACAGTAGATGGCGCCCATCACGTCGCGTTTGCAATCTTCGCAAAGCGCTTTGCCGCAGGTACGGCAGAACGCCACTGCCTCGGTCTGATTGTGTACGGCGCAGTTCATAGTTGGGCTCCTTCATGCCTGGCCAGGGACTGGGCAACCAAACTCCCATCAACTTCCTGGCTGTAATTTTCCTCTGGCTGCGGCCGTCCGCCATCATCGGGAGCGGACATCCGGTTCTGCTGTTTGTTTTGATCGTTGGTGCCCGGCGCTGGAGCAGCAGTCTTTCTCAGTTCGCGCACGCGAGCCTGCACTTCATACACCAGCCGCAGATTTTCGTAATAGCTGGTCACCTTGGCTTCCACATGCGTAAATTGCAGCACCACACTTTTGCGTAGCGCGCTTGGATGCCAATCAATCTGCGTTACATTCACTCCAGTCAGCGTGAGCGTAAGGCTCAGTGAGAAGAACGCCATGGCAAACGATGCGGCAAAGCGTGAATGCAGCAATCCGCCAAGCGATCCCGCGCGCAGCCGCTCCAGCCAGCCGATCTTGGCAGTCGCTGTGGCCGCTGATGTCGCCCGCGCCTGCGTCATGCTGGTCGCTGCCAGGATGTTGTGTACCAGGTTCTTTGGCGGCTCCACTTGCTCCAATGACCGCATCAGCGCCAGGCCTTCCTGCGCCTCTGTCCACAGCGGACCGCAAACCCGGCAGCTTCGGCCATGCTCTTCAAAGCTTTGCCGGGTCTCTTCGGGTAGAGCATTGTCCAGCGCTTCCGCCAGCAAGGCTTCAAACTCGCTGCACTCCAACCGGGTTGGATAATCGTTATTCATTGCCTGCCTGCCTTTTATTACGAGAAAGTAATCTCGCAAGTTCCATTCTTCCGCGATTTATCCGCGACTTTACTGTCCCTTCGGGCACCCGCAGCACTACCGCAATCTCTTTATAGTCCATATCCTGTAAGTCCCTTAGAATCACTGCCTCGCGCAGGTCTGGGCTGATCCTTGCCAGCGCCGCCTGCACCATCTTCTGGGTTTCTTTGCTGGCCAGCCGATCATCAGGGGCCGGCCGGGTGTCCGTAATCTGGTCGCTCAACGAGAGCGAATCATCTTCCTCTCGAAAACCCGCGTCCATTGAATCAGTTACGCGCTCCTGCTTGCTGCGGCGAAAGTGGTCCACCAGAAGGTTTCTGGCCAGGGTGGTCAACCAGGTGTTAAATGCCCCTTTTTCAATGTTATAGCTGGCCATGGTCCGGTATACCCTGATAAATACCTCTTGCGTCAGGTCCTGCGCGTCGTCCGCAGAGTTGGTAAAGCGATAGCACAGGTTGTAAATCCTGCGGTTATACAGGCGCACAAAATCTTCCCATGCTCCGGCATCCCCGGCCACGCATCGGCGTACAAGTGCACCTGTTTGTTGCTCTTCCAAGCAGTCTCCCCGTCAAAGAGATACGTAGATTCCCGGCCTTCAGTTCAAATTGTGCCGTTTTGGCTTTCGATCAAAGGTTTACAGGAAAGTAGGGATGGGTGCAAATTGGAAACCGGCTTTTTGATCGCCGACACCTTGACACTCTCTCCCTCTGCGCGTGTACTCTTTTTAGTGATGAGTTTAGTTCGGGCGATCTTCGCGATTGTGCTGGTCGCGGGTCTTGCTGTGTATTCGCTTGACTGCTCGGCTAGTGCCACGCGCGATGAGGCAATGCAATGCTGTGACAGCATGCCTTGCCCGCATCACTCTGGTGACGCCAGCCAGGATTGCTGCCAGAACATGCCTTCTTTGCATGCGCCGTTTGTGCAGCCTCACGTCGTTGATATTGCCGGCCATGCGCAAGCGATTTTGGCCGTGCTTCCCGCAGTCAGTGCTTTCCAGGGTGTAAGCTTCTGCGCAAACATTCGTCTTGCCATGCAGTCGCATGCGCCTCCTTTGTCTCCCATAACTTCCGCAACGCCTCTCCGTATCTAGTTTCCCGCCAAAGCTTTTTTAGAGCTTCATCATACGTGTGCTTCCGCACGCCTACTTCTGCTTTGGGAAGGGAAAATCATGTTGTCCATAAATTCCAACAATCAATGCAGGATTCTTGGGGCATTGGTGCTGGCTGGCTTGCTTTTAGCCACTCTGCCCGCAAAAGCCCAGGGTCCTGCTCCGGAGACTGCGCCTACCTTGTTCCCCGGCGGCGCGTTGGTTTCCTATAACTCAATCTTCAACACGCGGGCCGAGCCGCAAGCCGGCATCACGCCAACCTCTTTACCGACCTTTTCTCATGAAGGAGATATCAATTTCACCTGGGGATTTCATCCCAACTTCGATCTTGCTGTGCTGGTTCCGGTTGTCACTAATCACTTCACCAGTACCGGAGCGGGCACGGTTGGAGGAACCGGCCTTGGCGACATCATGGCGTTGGTAAAGTATCGCTTCTATCGCCGCGATTCGGAACGAGGCACTACGCAAGCATCAATCACATTTGGCCCCAAACTTCCCACCGGCCAAACTGGCTTAACCGGCACGAATGGAAC
>DASRDW010000144.1:0-4098 GCA_035652415.1 Candidatus Angelobacter sp.
GCGAGACGCTTGGGTTTTTGAAAACCTCTCCAGAGAACCATGTTTCTTTTTTCCTTTCAACTCCGCTCCGTTTGGCGCAAGCGGCGGGGCCGCAAGGCTGGTTTGGTGCGGGTGATTGTGGAATCCGGCAACGAGGGTCGCCGGTTCCCGATGTACTAAATTTTATGTGGATGAACCAGTAGAGATCTTTTTAGATGCCCGATCCCTGAATTTTGATTCATCATGTCTCTCTCGGCCTTAATGCATAAAAATCAAGATAGCCGCAGCTTTTACAGCGCCAAGTCTCTGTCCAAAATCTGGCCCGGTCATTGGTCTTAACGGCCAGGCCGAACAAACCTGCTTCTGGCGGACCTTCAATCCATTCTGACGGAAGCCATGTTGACTGTGCTTTGTCCAAAACGAACCCAAGTTCCATCTCGCCTGAACACTTCGAACACTTGCGCTCCAAAACTGCTTCCCCTTGGCTACTTGCTGTACAGTTCCACGATCAGCTGCTCGTTCACCGGCGCGTTGATGTCTTCACGCTTCGGCAGCGACAATACGCGTCCCTTCAGGTTGTCGCGATCAACTTCCAGCCAGCCGACAACGGGCTGATGGCTTGAATAGTCGCGCGCCCCTTCAATCACGGTAAACTTCTTCGCTTTATCGCGTACCTGGATTTCGTCTCCCGCGTTCACCTGGTAAGAAGGAATGTTCACGCGGCGTCCGTTCACGTCAATATGGCCGTGGCGCACAATCTGCCGAGCCTGCCGCCGTGAAGTGGCAAAGCCCAGGCGATACACCACATTGTCCAGCCGGCGCTCAAGCTGCTGCAGGAGCAATTCACCGGTAACACCCGGCTTACGCGCGGCTTTTTCAAAGTAATTGCGGAACTGGTTTTCCAGGGTAAAGTACATGCGCTTGGTCTTCTGCTTTTCACGCAGTTGAAGACCGTAACCCACCACCTTGGCCTTGCGATCTTTGCCATGCTGGCCGGGCGCGAAGTTGCGCTTTTCCACGGGGCACTTATCGGTAAAGCACTTGGCCCCTTTCAAAAACAATTTCATGCCTTCGCGACGGCAAAGGCGGCAGACTGCACCTTTATATCTTGCCAATGTATATCTCCTTAGCTGGTGTCGATTGGTTTACAGGCTTGGCTCGCCCTTCATCCCAATCCCGTTTAACAATTTAGTAATTGAGTAATTGAGTAGGGTAAAGTGATCAGCCTTATTCTTGACTCCCAATTTACTCAATTACCAAATTACCCATTTACCAATTCCTGCAAAAAACTTGTTTCCTACACTCTGCGGCGTTTTGGCGGCCTGCATCCGTTGTGCGGAATGGGTGTAACGTCTTTAATCGTCTTCACATCCAAACCGGCGGCAGCCAGCGCGCGGATAGCCGATTCACGGCCTGATCCCGGCCCATTGACGCGGACCTCAACCGTGCGCATGCCGTGATCGCGCGCTTGGTTCGCGGCGTTCATCGCAGCCTGTTGCGCGGCAAAGGGAGTGCCTTTGCGCGATCCGCGGAAGCCCAGCGAACCGGAGCTCTTCCACGCCAGCGTGCGGCCTTCACTGTCAGTGATGGTCACAATGGTGTTGTTAAAAGACGCCTGGATGAACGCCACGCCATGCGGAACGTTCTTGCGCTCTTTCTTTTTAAAAACCTTTTTCTTGCCTTTGGTCCCGGTAGCTCCGCTGCCGGGCGCTGCTGCTCCTGCTTTTGCCATAAATGTTTTTTCCCTGTCTAACTCTCAGACGACTGTCACAGTCAATCGCGTACATGCTCAAGCTGGCCAATTGCTAATAGCTAATTGCTTATGTCTTCGCCGCTGCTTTCTTCTTGTTCGCCACTGTGCCCTTGCGCGGGCCTTTGCGGGTGCGCGCGTTGGTGTGCGTGCGCTGTCCGCGGACCGGCAGGTTGCGGCGATGGCGGTGCCCGCGATACGAGCCGATTTCAATCAGCCGCTTGATGTGCATGCTGATGTCTTTGCGCAGATCGCCTTCCACATCGCCTTCAGCTTCAATCGCCTGGCGTATGCGGTTGACCTCGTCTTCATTCAGGTCCTGGACCTTCTTCATCGGCTCGACCTTGGCCGAATCCAGCAGCCGCTTAGACCGCGAATTTCCGATGCCGTAGATATAAGTCAGCGCGATGTCCACATGCTTGTTGCGCGGAAGATCGACGCCTGCAATACGTGCCATTTTGTCTCCTTGTTACTTCTCTGATCGGTTTACAGTCTGGCTTTGGCCTTCATCCCGATCTTTGAAAATTTATCCCTGTCTCTGTTTATGTTTCGAGTTTTCGCAGATCACGCGCACCACGCCCTTGCGGTGCACGATCTTGCACTTGTCACAAATTTTCTTTACCGATGCCCGAACCTTCATTGTTTGCCGCTCTCTATTCTTTGAACCCGCTGCTGCCTTACCTGGGCGAAGTTCCTTGTTTTATTTGGTAATTGAGTAATTTGGTAATTCAAAAAACCGGATGACCCTACTCGTCTTTCAACTACCCATTTACCAAATTACCCAATTACCAAATCTCTACTTGTATCTGTACACGATCCGCCCTCGCGTTAAATCGTATGGTGAGAGTTCCACCGCGACCTTATCGCCGGGAAGAATGCGGATGAAATTCTTACGCATCCTGCCGGAAACGTGCGCCAGTACCTGATGTTTGTTTTCCAGTTCCACCCGGAACATGGCATTGGGCAGCGGTTCAATCACCGTTGCCATCACCTCAATCGCGTCTTCTTTGCTCACTCAGCTCCTGGGCTAGCTACTAGCTTTTAACCGCTAGCTTCTAGCAAATTTCTTCTTGAAAACCGTTTGTTACCGCGCACGTTTAGTGATGCCTGCCAAATCGAGTTAACCAGCACCTACTCCGTCAGCACCAGCGGCCCATTCCTGGTAACAGCTACGCAATGCTCAAAGTGCGCGCTGTAGCTGCCGTCTTCTGTCACCGCTGTCCATTTATCTTCCAGGACGCGTGCTCCGGGCTTGCCGATATTCACCATGGGCTCAATCGCCAGCACCATGCCTTCACGCAGTCGCGTACCGTGTCCGCGAGTGCCAAAGTTCGGGACCTGCGGATCTTCATGTAGCCGCGTGCCGATCCCATGCCCAACAAAATCCCGAACCACGCTGAAGCCGTTCGCTTCAACGTATTCCTGCACCGCTGCGCCAACATCGCCAACGGTTTTGCCCAGCCTTACTTCCTCAATCGCTCTCTTCAGTGACATCTCCGTCACATCCAGCAGCTTTTTGAGCTCCGGCGCAAGCTCACCGCCTACCGGAACAGTAATGGCTGAGTCTCCGTAATATCCATCCAGCACCACGCCACAATCGATGGAAACAATGTCGCCTTCCTTGAGCACCCGTTTCTCTGAAGGAATGCCATGGATGATCTCATTGTTCACTGACGTGCACAGCACGCAGGGATAATCGTAATAGCCCTTAAATGCCGGCTTGGCGCCAAGCTCCTTGATCTTCTCTTCCGCGGCGCGTTCCAGGTCCATGGTGGAAATGCCGGGAGCAACCAGCGCTTTCACTGTATCCAGCACCTGGTGGACAATCTGTCCACTGCGGCGCATCTTCTCCAGCTCGGAATTTGATTTGCAGTTAATCATTCGTTCACTGCCGCTGCTGCTCCGCCATCGATGGTACGAAAAATCTCCTGCATCACCTGTTCCACTGGAAGCTCGCCATTCACCCGGCACAAACGTCCCTGCCGGCGATAATAGTCAATCAGGGGCAGGGTCTGGCGTTCATAGCTCTTCAGGCGCTCAGAGATAACTTCTTCTGTGTCGTCTTTGCGCTGGATCAGCTGCGCACCGCAAAGATCGCAAACGCCTTGTTGTTTGGGCGACTGGTAATAGATGTTGTATATTTTGCCGTCGACAGGACAACTACGGCGGCCCGTAAGCCGTTGCAGTAATTGATTATAACTTACATCGACGCTTATCACAACCAACGTCCGGGAACCTCCAGGACGCGCCGCCAGTTCCCGATCCAGCCACTCCGCCTGCGCCGTAGTGCGGGGAAACCCATCCAGAATGAACCCGCGCTTGCAATCGGCGTGGCTCAATCTTTCGGCCACCATGGCATTCACCAGATC
>DASRDW010000145.1:0-3671 GCA_035652415.1 Candidatus Angelobacter sp.
CGCTACGGATTAGCGAGCGGCCCAAAGACGCGAGGGTTAGAGCTTCTCGTAGAATTCGCAGCCGGAGCAGGAAATGAAGATGCCGCCGGGCACGTTGCGCTCGCGGTCCTTTACCCGCTTTACAATGCGCGTCGGCTTGCCGCACTTGGGGCAATCAGTGCTCTTGGAAGTGTCCATCATTTTTTTGCGATCTGCCGTCTTGGCGATCTTAGCCATGGTTCAATGTTCTCCTGATGTCTGGGTTTGCCAAGTGGCAATGCGGTGAGTGGAAAAATCAAGGACGGAACGCCAAATGACCTGGTCCCCAACCGCAATGTAATTTTACACGGAGTGGCGGAACTTGTCTTTTCGCCGACGAGGAGATCTTGGGCTAATGGAGGGATTAGCCGACCATCGAAGAGGAAGAAAGGCTAATCCCTGAGAAAGGTACAAACAATTTATATTCTTAAGGGAGAAAGCCTTAATTCAGTCAAAATGAACCCTCAAAGGTATGTCTCAGTAAAAAAAACCATTAGACATGTAACCCTTCACTCAGTTATCAATCAGTACATTTGTTAAATCAAGCACGCTCAGAGGAGATTCATGAGGAAATTGATTTTGGTATTGTTCGCAGCCCTGACGGTAGGCGCTTTTGCGGCAGACACCACCGTAAAAGGCTACCTGGTTGATCTGTCATGCGCGCAGACAGATGGCCAGAAACCGGGCTTTGGGGCCAAGCACTCAAAAGACTGCCTGCAGATGGAAGATTGCGAGAAGAGTGGCTACGGC
Organism: Candidatus Angelobacter sp.; assembly: GCA_035652415.1. GTDB lineage: Bacteria > Acidobacteriota > Terriglobia > Terriglobales > Acidobacteriaceae > Angelobacter. Next base: position 769 of record DASRDW010000145.1, read on the forward strand.
GTGCTTACTGCCGACAAGAAGGTCATTAAGTTCGATAAGGCCAGCAACGAGCAGGCAAAGAAGTTTATCGCCGATACGAAGAAGCCCAAGGACATCCGGGTGAACGTAACCGGTACAGTGAAGGGCGACACCATGACGGTAAGCAAGATCACCTTGCAGTAAAAGTTAAGTTCATCCGTCGGCTGAATATAGGGCCACGCGCTGCGTGGCCCTTCAGCTTGTTAGGACAAGAATCATCCGGGCCAGCTAAGTTCTCGCATCGATCAGCTAAACTCAGCTTTTAAAATCGCCATCAAATTAAGCTGGCTTATCTGTATCTGCGGAGACGTTCTTTCGGTAGACAAGCGTTTGACCCATGTTCGTGGCCTCTGCTAGCTTGGAACGGCTGCCTGATTGGGTTGCGCCGTATGTTGAACCTTGCTGGCAGATAATCCCGTACCATTCCCGAAGAGGAGATTATGCCCGTCTTTAAGTTCAAAGGCGTGGACTTCATCGAGTTCGATTCCCTGCTCTCAGACGATGAGCGCCTGGTGCGCGACACCGCGCGCCGCTTTATCGAAGAAAACCTGGTGCCCATTATTGAGCAGTGCAACCGCGAGGGCCGTTTTCCGCGCGAGTTGATCAAGCCTATGGCCGATCTCGGCTTTTTTGGCGCAAACCTGAAAGGTTATGGCTGCGCCGGCATGGGCAACGTGGAATATGGCCTGGTAATGCAGGAGATGGAACGCGGTGACAGCGGCGTGCGCTCGTTTGTGAGTGTGCAGTCGGCGCTTGTGATGTATCCCATCTATGCGTTTGGCAGTGACGCGCAAAAAGAAAAGTGGCTTCCCGCCCTGGCCAGGGGAGAAAAGATCGGTTGCTTCGGGCTGACCGAACCCGACTTCGGCTCAAACCCCGGCGGCATGCGCACCCACGCCACAAAGTCCGGCAATGAATACATTCTTAACGGCGAAAAGATGTGGATTACCTCCGGCTCAATCGCCGATGTAGCCGTGATCTGGGCCAAATCTGCAGAGCACAACAACCGTGTTCGCGGCTTCCTGGTGGAAACGAACCGCCCCGGCTTCAAAGCCAATGATGTTCATGGCAAATGGTCTCTGCGCGCCTCGGTGACCTCCGGTCTCTCCCTGCAAGACGTGCGCATTCCCGCGGAAAATCTTCTGCCCGGATCAGACGGCTTGAAGTCGCCGCTCTCATGCCTTAACCAGGCACGCTACGGCATTGGCTGGGGCGCAATTGGCGCAGCGATGTCTTGCTATGACACCGCTCTGCAATATTCCCAGGTACGCAAGCAGTTCCGTGACCAGCCGATTGCATCTCACCAGCTTGTGCAGGAAAAGCTGGCCTGGATGATCAGCGAGATCACCAAAGCGCAGCTCTTGGCCTTGCAGGTAGGCCGGCTGAAGGACGCAAATAAGGTTGGGCACCAGCACATCTCCATGGCCAAGCGCAATAACGTATGGATGGCCCTGGAGTGCGCGCGCATGGCGCGCGATATTCTTGGCGCAAACGGAATCGCCGACGATTATCCGGTAATGCGCCACATGATGAACCTGGAGTCAGTAAAAACATACGAAGGAACACATGACATCCATGCGCTGATTTTGGGTGAACATGTTACCGGCATCAGCGCTTTCTAGGAGGTCGTATGGCGACCCAAGTTGCAGAAAAGCAAGTGGCAGTTCGCAGTACAGACAATGCAATGGAGTTTGAGCTGGCGCTGGAGTTTGCGCGAGTAGTAGAAGATGCAGCCATCGCTTCTGCGCACACCATGGGCACTGGCGATCGCCACAGGGCAGATCAGGCGGCCACAGAAGCCATGCGCGCCACCATGGATACGGTCCCCATGCGCGGCACAATCGTGATTGGCGAAGGCGAACGCGATGAAGCGCCCATGCTTTATATCGGCGAGCAGGTGGGCGCGGGCTGGCAGGACGGCGCAAAATTTCCGCAGGTTGATATCGCCGTTGATCCGCTGGAAGGCACTAACCTCTGCGCTACCGGCGCTCCCGGAGCGATCACGGTGTTGGCGGCTTCAGAAAAGGGGGGCCTGTTGAACGCGCCGGATTGTTACATGGAAAAGCTGGTCGTCGGGCCTTCCTGCAAAAGCGTTGTGGATCTGGATGCTCCGGTAAAAGAAAATTTAAAGGCCATAGCCCGCGCTCTCAGCCGCGATGTGGCTGATCTGGTTGTGGTGGTACTTGACCGCCCGCGCCATGAAAAGCTGGTTGCAGATATTCGCGCAACCGGAGCACGTATCCGGCTGATTGGCGATGGCGATCTTTCCGCGGGCATTGCTGCTGCTGTGATCGGCACTGGCGTTCACGCTGTCATGGGAAGCGGAGGCGCTCCAGAAGGCGTGATTACCGCGGCTGCCATGCGCTGCCTGAACGGTGAAATCCTCGCCCGTCTCGTAATCAACACGCCGGAACTTGAAGCTCGCATTGAGAAGATGGGCATCAAGGACAAAAATAAAATCTATACCGCCAAAGACCTTGCTCCGGGCAAGCACATTGTCTTTGCTGCCACAGGAGTCACTGAAGGCGCGCTGATGAAGGGTGTACGCTTCTTTGGTGAAGGCACTCGAACCTCGTCCATTGTAATGACCCGCCGCAGCGGCAAGGTGCGTTTTGTGGAGAGCATTCACCTGGCCAAGCGCGCGGACGTGAAAGTCAGGTTCTTGTAGGAAACATTTCAGCTTTCTGAAATCTCGAACCCTGCGTAGTTTGCGGGTGAGGGATCGCTATCGCAAAAAGCTCTTTAGGCCGCGAATCAACACAAATGCATACGAATCAAAAAATACAATTCGCGTTCTTTCGCGTGTATTCGCGGCTAAACCTGTTTCCGATCAGCGTTCATTGCCCCCCCCCAGTTATTAGCCAAGCCGAAGGCGCTCCAACCTA
>DASRDW010000146.1:0-3313 GCA_035652415.1 Candidatus Angelobacter sp.
TTGGTTTCTTCCAGTTGCTTGTTTGCGTGATGCAGGTCAAGCGTGCCCAGCGCCATGCGAATCGGGATGAGGATGATATTGGAAGCAATTACGAAGCCGACAGCAAGGGCAATGTCGAGCAGAAAGGACTCAACTGTAGTCCAGCGACCGCCAATCAGTTCGCGCATGGAAACGCCGCGGCTGCGAATTCCGAACCAGATGACCAGCACGACGATCAGCTCAAACAGAAAAGTGCCGCCATAAACGATGAACCGGGCGTACGGACCAGTGGCGACTTCTTTCTGCGGCGAGGCCCCCAAAAATGAAAACGTCACCAGAACGGCAACTACTAAGATCGTGTGCCAAATGGGCGCAATCGGGCCTGGCTGAGGCGGAGTCATGGGGTGAGGGGCGGCTTCAACGGAAACAGGCAAGGGTGCGTCAGGTGTTGGTTGCTGATCAATCGACATGGTTTTTGGAAGCGCAACGGCGCTTTGCTTCATCTTATAATGAAGGGTTTGGATTTCCTAAGGAGATGTTTATGGATGACGTGGTGATCATCAGCGGAGTGCGCACGCCAATCGGGAAGTTTCAGGGATCGCTGGAGCCGTTTTCTGCGCCGCAATTGGGCGCTATCGCGGTGCGTGAAGCGGTAAAGCGGGCCAATGTGGATCCGGCGCAGGTGGATGAGTGCATTATGGGCTTGGTGGTTGCCGCTGGATTGGGACAGAATCCGGCTCGCCAGGCAGCACTGAACGGCGGTTTGGCGAATACCGTTGGCGCCATGACCATCAACAAAGTTTGCGGCTCCGGATTGAAGGCGGTGGCGCTGGCTGCTCAGGCCATCCAGACCGGCAATGCAGAGATCGTGGTGGCAGGCGGCATGGAATCGATGACTAATGCTCCATATCTCTTGCCGCAGGCGCGCAAAGGCTACAGGCTGGGAAATTCCCAGATTATCGATTCCGTGGTGAATGACGGCCTCTGGGACGTTTACAACAACTACCACATGGGGCTGACGGGCGAGAACGTAGCGGAGAAATATGGCGTGACGCGCGAACAGCAGGACGAGTACGCAGTGGGGTCGCACCAGAAGGCAGTGCAGGCATGGAAAGAGTGCCGCTTCAAGAGCCAGGTTGTCCCAGTGGAGTTGCCCGCCAAGAGGAAAGGTGAAGCGCCAACGCTTTTTGATAAAGACGAAGGGCCGCGCGAGGACACATCCGCTGTGACCCTGGCCAAGCTGAAACCTGTGTTCAAGAAAGATGGAACGGTGACAGCGGGCAACGCTTCCACCATGAATGATGGAGCGGCGGCGGTGGTGGTGACTTCAGCTTCAAAGGCAAAGCAACTTGGCGCGCAGCCTATGGTCCGCATCGTTGCACAGGCCACCAGCGGCATTGCCCCAGAGTGGGTGATGATGGCGCCGGTGGACGGCATAAGAAAAATCTGGGCCAAGACCGGATGGAAGCCTGAAGATGTTGACCTGTATGAGATTAACGAGGCTTTTTCTGTGCAGTCGGTGGCGGTGATCAAGGAGTTGGGAATCGATCCGGCGCGAGTGAATGTGAACGGCGGCGCTGTGGCGTTGGGACATCCGATTGGCGCCAGCGGAACGCGCGTGCTTGTAACGCTGATCTATGAGCTGATCCGGCGCAACGGCAAACGTGGAATCGCAGCACTGTGCCTGGGCGGCGGAAATTCAGTGGCGATGGCGGTGGAAAGAGTTTAGTTGGCAACGGTTTTTCTGAAATCTCGAGCGTAAGCGAGAGATCCATATAGTTATGAAAAGCTCGAGGCAAATCAATAAGTCGCGAATTTACGAAATGAGCACGAATCAATTAGACGTTCGTGCTTATTCGCGTGCATTCGCGGCTAAAAATTTTATTTCCAAACCGTGACGAGAATATATGGATACTCGCCAGCAAAAGCGGCGGGTTCAGGATTGCAGAAAAAAAGCTACTTTTCCTCCGCCGAATCAATCACAATCTTTCTCAATCCACGGTAGAGTGCCTGCACGACTTCATAAACATCAGAGATGCCTTCAGTAAAACGATTGAGGCTACCGGAGTCGAGATCAGCAGTGACGTTGTGGGCCAGCTTGCGCAGCATGTGCACGCGCTCGGCCTCTAATTGCGGCAGGACTTCAAAAGGATCGCCGCCGGCGGAATTCAATTCCACCCACTGCACGGCAGACCAGGCCGTCTGGCGGATGTGCTCCACTGCGTCATGAAATTGCGCAATGATGCGCGGGTCAACGCGGTCAACCACCAGCCCTTGTTCCACCTGGTTAAGCTCAGAAATAGTGCGCGTGATCTGAATGGACATTTGGCTGGTATCTCCCTTAGCGGCGGCGCGGCTGGAAAACGGCTGCGGCCGGCGGAGAGGATCTTCGGGCACGGTCCGGCGCTGGTCATCAGGGCGCAACTGCTGCGATCCTTCAAGCGTGCCGACCAGAAACTCAAGCTTCTGCTGATCTTCCGGGCCCATGTGCAGGAACTCAAGACCCACGCCAACAGCATGGTGTGAGGTCTTGACCTTGGCGCGGCCGCGCAAAACCGTATCGCGTACGCGGATCATATAAAGAACCTCAGTGCCCGTGGGCAGACTGGCGACGGTCTCAACATAGCAGCCGGTCAGGCTGATGTCGCTCAAATTGGCAAAGACAGGAGGAGCACCCTCATTGCGGCGCAACTCCACTCCGCCAGTGCAATGAAAACGTTGCTGGCTTCTCCTGGTTCCTGGCGCTTCCTGCATAATGCTCCTTGCTATGTGCGGCTGCCGGGCCGCTTTTATTCTTCCGGTAAAGTTTGAAGGGGGAACAGGCGTTTTTCCTGCGACGCGAAGGCTTGTCCCAAAGAGGCTGTTGCGCAAATCCAGGCTTTGGATTCCAATCTGCCTGGCTTTGGCCGCGTCGCGCCCCACCCAGATCACCCTGCAGCGCGATTGTTGCGCGCCGTGCTGCAAAGAGATCACCTCTCCTTCTCGAACACAGTCGATCCCAATAAGTCGCGCACCTCTGGTAGAGGCATTGACTGTTCGTGCGTGCTGCACAAACGGTTTGCCATACAGGTCCATGCCCCAAACTTTTACGTCGAGGCTGATCTGTACACGTGGCTCTGGTGGTCGCCGGATCATATAAATGCCGGAGAGTGTGGGTTGATGGTACTTTCAAATAGCCTTGAAATTCAATGGAAACATGCACTTCCGTAACCATTAGGCTGGCGGTTAACAATAAAAACCTAAACAAAACCAGTTATCAGCCTCAATGGCTCTTATGGAGTGAATTGATCATTGTCGCGACCATGCGGCGTTTTGTATGAAACCAGGCAGAAGG
>DASRDW010000147.1:0-13446 GCA_035652415.1 Candidatus Angelobacter sp.
GCGGGCAGGTCACATTGAACTTCATGCCGCCGCCAGACTGCGTAATGTGCCCGCTGCCGTGGCATTGGGGGCAAGTGGTTGGAGTGCCCACAGCGCCGCTGCCGTGGCAGTTTGAGCAGGTATCCAGGCGCGTAATGTTCAGGCGCATCACCGCGCCGCGAATCGCGTCCCAGAAGCTGACGTTCACCTGGTATTCAAGATCAGAGCCGCGCTCAGGTTCATCCTGCACGGCTGCGCCTGGACCGCCGCGCCCGCCGCCGAAGATGCTGGAAAAAATATCGCGAAAGCCGCCTCCGCCGCCCTGCCGGCCGCCGCCAACATCGGAGAAATCAAAGCCGCTGAAGTCAAAACCTTGTGCGCCTCTGCCGCCGCCTCCGGAAGGCCCTGCGCCGAAGCCGCCTGCACCAAAGCCTCCGCCACGCGCATAAGCCTCTGCGGCTGCAGGATCGATATTGTCTGAGTAGAAGCCGAGCTGGTCGTATATCTTGCGCTTCTTGGGATCGCTGAGCACATCATTGGCTTCAGAGATTTCTTTGAACTTCTCTTCCGCCTTCTTGTCCCCCGGATTTACGTCAGGATGGTACTTTCTGGCGAGCTTGCGGAACGCCTTGCGGATATCATCCGCCGAGGCGGATTTCTTTACGCCCAGGGTTCCGTAATAGTCTTTTTGTTGCGTTGTCGCCATGAATTTGGTTTTGCTAATTACTAAATGCTAATTACTGCTTTTCAGGCACCCTCGTCGCCTGCCACGCCACTGCTTGCCATTTGCCCTCGCGCTTCAGGAACGTTCCTGTGTTGCGGAAGTAGCTGGTCGTGGTCTTGCCGTTTTCCGTGTTGTGCAGGATCAAGCGAAAGTTCACCACGGCCATCTCGCCGTAAGGATGCACGGTAAAATCATCGGCATCATACGTTGCCTGCGGATCGCTGGCCGCGCGCACATCGATGTTCTTGAGGATATCCGCCTTGTTGACCGTCACGCCCGCAGAACGGGTATAGATCACATCGTCGGCAAAGAAATCCTGGAAAACTTTCGGATCGTTTTTAGGAACATTCGCCAGGAAATCGCGCACGCGTTGCGTGACTTGCTGGACAGCCGGGTCTTTGGAAGCCGCAGGCTTGGCCGCCTGGGCCATTGCCATCATCGGTAAAAGGGCCGCAACCGCAAACATCCGCAGGCCCCGACGTCTCATGTATCGCATTTGTTCTCCATGGGCTAAAGCCCGATTTCTTGAATGCAATATGGCCCTGACTAAATCGCGCCAGATACTTCTTTCTCAGCTGAACAAAATTCAGTTTGGGTATTTCGCGTTCATTCGCGGCTGATTTCCGATCTGCGTTATCTGCGAAATCAGCGGCTAATAAGTCCGTAGCTCCCGCTACGCTCGGGATAAACCCTCACGCTGCGCCAACTTCCTGAATCATGAAATTGGCGCCAGGATCGCTGGCCGTAGCGTCGGCGACGAATGCCTGCGCTGCTTCCAGCGTGTAGAGCCCAGGCATCACGATCCAGTTGACCACCTGGCTCCAGCCTTCTGCCATTTTTACTACCAAATATTTTTTCAATTTGGGCTCCTTTATGCTTCATGTGGCTGAAGGCGGCTTACCGCCGCCTTCAACTCAACACTTCTCGGATGTCAGGACTTATTTCCGGTCCTCCACATCCACGTACTCGGCGTCGATGACGCCTTCATCTTTCTTCTGCTCCTGGCCAGCGCCATCAGCACCAGGTTGCGGGCCTGCGCTTGCGCTCGGACCGCCTGGCGGCGGAGTCTGGGCTTTATACATGACTTCAGCCAGCTTGTGTGAAGCCTGCGTCAGCTTCTCGCGAGCCGAGTTCATGGCTGCCGCGTCAGTGCCTTCCAGCGCTTTCTTGGCATCAGCCAGGGCCGATTCAACCTGCCCTTTCTCGTCGCCGGAGATTTTGTCGCCATGCTCCTTCAGGGTCTTTTCCACCTGATAGACCATACCGTCAAGCTGGTTGCGCGCCTCAATCTCCTCGCGCTTGGCTTTGTCTTCTGAAGCGTGCGACTCGGCTTCCTTGGCCATACGCTCCACTTCTTCCTTGCTCAGGCCGGAAGAAGAGGTAATCGTGATCTTCTGCTCCTTGTTCGTGGCCTTGTCTTTGGCGGTCACGTTCAGGATTCCGTTAGCGTCGATATCAAAGGTCACCTCAATCTGGGGCACTCCACGCGGGGCCGGCGGGATGCCGCCGAGGTGGAACTTGCCCAGTGTGCGGTTGTCCCTGGCCAGCGGACGCTCGCCTTGCAGCACGTGGACCTCAACTGAAGGCTGGCTGTCTGCAGCCGTGGAAAACGTCTCCGTCTTCTTGGTCGGGATCGTGGTGTTGCGCGGGATCATCTGCGTCGCCACGCCGCCCAGCGTCTCGATCGCGAGGGTCAGCGGTGTTACGTCGAGCAGGAGCAAGTCTTTTACATCGCCTGCCAGCACGCCCGCTTGCACCGCAGCGCCAATCGCTACCACTTCATCCGGGTTCACGCCCTTGTGCGGTTCTTTGCCGAACAGCTCTTTCACCAGCGCCTGGATGCGAGGCATACGCGTCTGTCCGCCGACCAGCACAACTTCATCGATCTTGCTGGCGTCAACGCCTGCGTCTTTCATGGCCTGTTTGCACGGCGTCATGGAGCGCTGAATGATGTCATCCACCATCTGCTCCAGTTTGGTGCGCGTCAGTTTCTTTACCAGGTGCTTTGGACCGGTGGCATCTGCCGTGATAAAGGGCAGATTGATCTCGCTCTCCATGGTGGTGGAAAGCTCGATCTTGGCTTTTTCCGCCGCATCACGCAGGCGCTGCAACGCCATCTCATTGCCCTTGGCGCGCAGATCAAGACCTTCGTCCTTCTTGAACTCTTCCACAAGCCAATCCACTATGCGCTGATCGATGTTATCGCCGCCCAGGTGCGTATCACCGTTGGTTGACTTCACCTCAATCACGCCTTCGCCGACTTCGAGAATCGAAATATCGAAGGTGCCGCCGCCAAAATCGTAAACGGCGATGGTTTCGTCCTTCTTCTTGTCCAGACCGTAAGCCAGCGCGGCCGCGGTCGGCTCGTTGACGATGCGCTTCACATCCAAACCGGCGATCTTGCCGGCATCTTTGGTCGCCTGGCGCTGCGCGTCATTAAAATAGGCAGGAACCGTGATCACAGCTTCCGTGATGGACTGTCCGAGATAATCTTCTGCCGCCTTCTTGAGCTTCTGCAGGATCATCGCCGAGACCTGCGGCGGGGTATATTCATGCCCCTGCGCGACGACAGCTACGTGGTCGCCCTGGCGAACCACCTTGTAAGGGACCATTTTCATTTCTTCATTCACTTCATCAAAGCGGCGTCCCATAAACCGCTTGATGGAATAAACCGTGTTCTCCGGATTGGTGATGGCCTGCCGCTTGGCTACCTGACCAACCAATCGCTCTCCTGATTTGGTGAATCCGACGACGGAAGGCGTGGTGCGTCCGCCTTCTTCATTAGCAATGACTTTTGGCTCGCCGCCTTCCATCACAGCCACTACGGAATTCGTGGTGCCGAGGTCAATTCCGATAATTTTGCCCATACTAACTGCCTCCCCTAGCTTTATAAGTGCTTTTAAATCAATAAAATAACATATGCAAGCTAGATTATTATCATATGTGAGTGAGTTATTGTCAAATTATTAGATGGCCTTCAGCCACAACAAGTTGCAGCAAATCTCAAGCTTTAAAAGGCAGATATTTGAGGTGAGTGCCGTAAAACAGACATCGCAGTTTCTGCGATTGCGCGAATTCAAGCCAATTAAATCACAGTTACAGATGAGATAGGCTTATGAGCATAAACTCCTGTTTCCGTTCCGCCCTGCATTATTTCAAAAGCTAATTTAAATTCAGATTGCTGGCCCTGCCGATTTGGGCTGCGGGTTCTCCATGGGAATTGACAGAGCATCAATCTGATATTTGGGCAGCACTTCACGCAAGGCCCACTCAATCCGGTCCACAGAATCGTTGATAAGCTGGAGCTGCATGGCGTCCAGAGAGGGACGCTGCTGGGCCCCCCAGAACTTGATGACTTGCAGCGCGTTTCTGATGTGGTGGTTCAGCTCGGCAATCGTCTTCATCCGGGCGCGTACCAGCTCCCGGTTGGCCCGTTCTTCCCGGGCCATCTGATGAAAGAGCCCAGCCGCAAACAATCCTGTGATCGTGTTGCTGATGATGAGCATGGCGGTCCGCGGCAAGCCTTCTTTGACGATCATGATGTCAAAGAAAATTCCCATCACTGAAACCACCAGCGCTACCACGGCAAAGATCCACCAGCCTCCCCGCGATAAAAGAGGCTCCCGCGCCGCTCCATTGTTGTTTTTCACAACATGATCATTTTAGAACAATAGCGGACTGCTCATCGCCGCTAAGGACAATCTTTACCAATCTTTGATTTGATCTCAAAATGATCATGGGTGGGCTGCGGCGGGTGAAATATCGATCACCGTGATTTCAGGCCGGGCGCAGAAACGCGCCCTCGGCGGATGGCCATCCAGTCCGATGCCACGGTTTACGTATAACCAGGCATTTCCAATGCGATGCAGCCCTGATTCATACTTCTTATCGAAGCGCGAATAGGTGATCAGTGCGCCATAAAACGGCAGAGCGATGCCATGGGTATGCCCGGCAAGATACAGATCGATCCTGCTCTGGTTTACGGACTGCACCTCATCAGGAAAGTGAAACAGAAGGATGGAAAAATGATCGGCGGGAGCAGTCTGCAGCAGCGCCGGCAAAAGATGTTCCTGGTTGCTGGCCGCGCCGGCTATCCATACTGGCTCTCCATGGATTTCTACGGTTCCAGCCTGTCCCGTAAGATTGTGTACGCCGGTGCCTGCAAAGAACGGCGGATGAGCGATGTTCTGATGCCACTCTCTTGCCATTTCCACGTCCCAATTACCGGGGACAACATAGGTCGGTGCGATAGCGGCAAACTGCGCCAGAACGTCTTTTGCCAGCGGCACTCCTTCGTGAGTCATAACGGTATCGCCGGTGAAGACGATCAGGTCAGGATGCTGCTCGCGAACCAGCTCCGGCAGGCGCTTCTCCAGGCGCACCTTGCCGTCAGCATGAAGATCAGAAAGATGGACGATGCGCAGCGGAGCGTGCAGCTTTGGGCTGCTCAATGCTACGTGGGTCACCTGCGGCCAGTAAGGTTCCACCGTATAGGCATAGAGAATGCACACACTGCCCACAACGACAGCAAAGTAAAGCGCAATTTCCAGCGCGCGGAGGAGCGGGCGCTGTGGTTTGCTGCCGCGGGTTTTGGCCCATGCAAAGCCTGCCGCAGCCAGATAGATACTGAACACCACAAACACAAACAAGGCGACGCGCAGGTATTGATGCACTAAGAGAGAGTGGGGAATCGCGCTTACTCCACCGTAACGGATTTGGCCAAGTTGCGCGGCTGGTCCACATCGCATCCTCGGCGCACGGCAATGTGGTAAGCCAGCAGTTGCAGCGGCACAACCTCAAGAATCGGCAGCAGCAGTTCCGGCGCATGAGGAACGTGCAGCACGTGGTCCACTGATTCTTTGATCTCGTCATCCCCTTCGGTGGCTACGGCAATCACCTTGCCGCCGCGCGCCGTGACCTCTTTCACGTTTGACATGGTCTTTTCATAGCGCAGAACTGAGTTGGGATCGTTCTTGTCCTGCGTGGCCACCATCACCACAGGCAGGTTTTCATCGATTAACGCGTTAGGGCCGTGCTTCATCTCGCCCGCCGGATAGCCCTCAGCGTGAATGTAAGAGATCTCCTTCAGCTTGAGGGCGCCTTCCAGGGCGATGGGATAATGAATGCCGCGCCCCAGGAAGAGAAAATCCTGCACCTTGTAATACTGTTTGGCCAGGTCTTCACAGGCGGTGTCGTGAGAGAGCAACGTCTCCAGCTTGTGCGGGATCTTCAGCAACTCATCAATATATTTTTTAGCTTCTTCAGTCGGGGTAGCACCGCGCAGTTCGCCCAGGTAGAGAGCCAGCAGAAAGAGCGCGGTCAGTTGCGCGGTGAAAGCCTTGGTAGATGCCACGCCAATTTCCGGCCCTGCATGCGTATAAACAGTGCCGGAGGCCTCGCGGGCAATCATGGCTCCCACCACATTGCAGATGGCCAGCGTCTTGGAGCCTTTGGCTTTGGCTTCGCGCTGCGCGGCAATCGTATCGGCCGTTTCGCCAGATTGCGTAATCAGCAGCGTGATTTCCTTGCTGGAGGTAATCGGATCGCGATAGCGCCACTCGCTGGCGTAGTCCACTTCCACCGGAATACGCGCCAGACGCTCGATCATGAACTTGCCTGCCAACGCAGCGTGCCAACTGGTGCCGCAGGCGGCAATGTTAATTTTCTGCGCATTTCGCAGCTCGGCTTCCGTGATGTCCATCTCTTCCAGAAAGACCTTGCCGGAATCGAGCGAGACGCGGCCCAGCGTAGTGTCACGGACGGCGCGCGGCTGCTCATAAATTTCTTTGAGCATAAAGTGCTTGAAGCCGCCTTTTTCCGCCATGATCGGGTCCCAGGTTACGCGCTGCACCTCGCGCTTCACCGGCTTGCCGTCAAAGTCAGTAAGCTGAACGCCAGCAGGCGTAATTACGGCCAGGTCACCATCATGCAGGAAAAAGAGATCGCGGGTATGGTTCAGCACCGCAGGAACGTCTGAGGCTACAAAATATTCGTCATCGCCCAGGCCGATCACCGCCGGCGGGCCATTGCGCGCGGCAACGATCTTGTTCGGCTCATCGACGGAGATCACCGCCAGCGCAAATACGCCGGTAAGCTGCTTTACGGTCTTTCGAACCGCATCTTCTAGGCTGGGACGGTGCCCATTGGCCTTGGAATAAATGTTCTTTTCGATCAGGTGGGCGATGACCTCAGTATCGGTCTCAGTAGAGAATTTGTGCCCTTCTTCAATCAGCTTCTTTTTGAGTGAGAGATAGTTCTCAACGATTCCATTGTGCACCACAACGATCTTGCCTGTGCAATCGCGATGCGGATGGGCATTCTCTTCAGTGGGGCGACCATGCGTAGCCCAGCGCGTGTGTCCAATGCCGTAAGTGCCTTCCAGAGGCTTCAGGCGGATCACCTCTTCCAGGTTGCGCAGCTTTCCCTCAGCGCGGCGCACCTGAAGCTCGCCGGAGTTGCCATTGCCGGCCACGGCGATTCCGGCGGAGTCATATCCCCGGTATTCGAGCTTTCTCAGCCCTTCAATAATGACGGGCACCACGCGCTTTTTACCTACATAACCTACGATTCCACACATATATTTCTGTCGCTCCACTCCAAACCGCTATGGATACTTGCTCTGCTTAATGCTGTTCTGCTCCTGCAGCAGCGGACTCGGCACGCAAGTGGGCCTCGCCCTTAAATTTGTCGCTGCGCTCCGAAACCGCTATGGATTCTCTCGTCACCCTGCAACACTTTTAAGCAAACCAATCGCCACTTGGGGAAATAACCATTGGACTCAGGGCACACTGTTGGCGATGCTGACTATTCTACTTCGGAAGCCATGCTGCTCCAGTTACCTGAGTGTATTCAGCGTTTGGATCAACAACATGAAAAGATTTGCGCTGAAAGGGGAAAAGTCCAGCTAAGGGATTTGCAGGGGCTATAAAGCCCCTCATAAATACTAGGGACGTTTAACGCACGGCTGAACCACCCTCACTGAGCCAAATCGGGCGCGCCGGGGACCCCGGTCGCCGTGCTCTTCTACGGTAATCGCAATGGCATAAGTCCCAATTTGCAGACATTACCTGTATTGCCGTAGGGATCGCTACCCGCTTACAAAATGTTTCCAATGGTTACCTGAAGATTGTCAACGCTGATAGGATCCCTCGCTCTGTTCGGGATTTCAGAAAAAGCTGCGTTCAGAATTCCAGAAAAACTACTCCTCAATCCGATACGTAAATTCTTCAATCACCGGGTTGGTAAGCACCTCTTTGGCGATGCGCTCAACCTCGGCCTGGGCGGCTGCTTTGTCGAGACCACCATTGAGGGCGATCTCAAAAAACTTGCCCTGGCGGACGCTGCCCACGCCCTGGTAACCCATTTTTTTGAGCGCGCCGTGAATGGTCTTGCCCTGAGGATCAAGGACGGTGGTCTTGAGCATGACGGTGATGTAGGCTTTCATGGCTGGATTCATTATAAGTGCTGGACTCAAAAGCTCATGCGATCCACAACATCAATTTATTTTTGACGCTCCATTTCCCATTTTCTTTAGTCAGGAAGTACATGTGTCCACTACCGCACAGCCATCCACAGAAACTGCCTACATACAATAGCGCCTCATTTTTTTGACTGTTGTAACCTGGACGGGAAAACAACAAAAATCCCACTGCTTCAGGATGCCCGGCGTGAAAATCGTGCCAACCGTCATGCTTCTTGCCAGCTGCATCAAAGTAAGCGCTTACCTCTTTGCTGGAGACGGGTTTATACAGCTTTGGATCACCCCAGTTTTCCTTCAGCGGACACATGTCTTTGCTCTTTTCCATGAAGTCTACGCGCGTTTCTGCCGCAGGCGCTGGATTTGACTTGGAAGGATAATTCCAGCCGTTTGTTTCGCGTTCGTCCTTCACCGCCTTGGTAGTAATATCGACCACCAGGATTTCAATTTTTTTCAGATCTGCCTGCGGATGCGGCCCGCCCAACTCCTTGAGTATCCCCGTAAATACGGCATAGTCTTCATCGCTGAGTACGCATGCTACTGCATCCGGCTGCTGGTCACCGTGTCCGGCATTGGCTGTTGAAGACGCCGCGGCGCTTTGTTTCTCATTTTTCTCCCGCATCGTTGGCATAAGGGCAATTGCCGACAAAATAGCAAAGCAAAACAGAGCCACCAGGACAACGGCCAATCGCGCTCGTATCTTCATGGTCGCGCCTCCGTGCCAATAACTTACTTTTGAAGAGCACACGACTCAAGCAGAAATCCGAGTATTTGGCCATAGAAGGACAAGCCAGAGTGTGCACCATTGAGTCGTCGCTGCGTCCACGTTCGACCGTCAGCATAAAAAAGGACCACATTGCGAAAAAGGACCACGCTGCGGTGGTCCTTTCTGCTTGGTGCCTTTCAGGATTTATTGTACGCGGAATGCGGTTACGAACTGCACTCCCGAAGCATCGCTCACCCGGAAGACGCTCCATCCCACCGGCTGGACTGGGCCTACATCCGCACTGGCGTTGCCTTGCGCATCGGTAGTGATGTTCGCCAAAGCGGCGCATGGCGTCTGCAGGGTAATGCTGCACACGGCAGTGTTGAAAGTGTGACTGGGCAAGGCGCCGGTCAGGGTGATGTGAGCCGTGGTGCCGCTTACGAAAACCGAGCCGATGCCCGGCGAGTTTCCCGTTGTCTGCTGGATGCCGCCAGTGACGGTGGCAGCTGGCAGCAGCGCCGATTTGAAATTAGTTCCGGTGGAAGCGGTGGTTGTTACTTCATCCTGATTCCCATTTGAGTCAACGATCTGAAATATCCCAGAAAATGTTCCCTTCACCGGGAAGGTAAAGTTCGTATTGACGGCAGCACTCGCGCCAGTGGTAATTGAAGTGACGTTCATGCAGTTAGAAAAGTCCTGCGGATAGGGGCAGAGCTGAAGAATGAAAGTGGAATTGTTCGCCGGCATGACAGCATTAATATTTCCGGCGCCATTATTGGCTGTGGTATCGACGGTGATAGTGCCTTCGGGCTGCGGGTTTCTGCCGACCGTGAAGAACCACGTTGACAGAAACGCGTCAGACGGAGCAGGAGTCGGGCTGGGGGAAGGAACCGGACTGGGCGTTGGAGTTGCAGTGGGCGATGGGGCCGGAGTTGGTGTTGGCGTTGGCGTGCCTGGTGTGTTGCTGGAAACGGAGCCGCAGCCAACAAGGAGAATCAACAATCCAGAAAGCAAGATAAGAATGGCTTTGCGCAAGTAGGCCTCCCTCGAAACCTGGGTTTTTACGCTGTTAAATAAAGAGGGGGAACGGCTAACTCACTAAGAGAGGAGCTGCTGATGGAGGGTTGCCCGCGGTGAAGAGATCAGCTCAACGCTAGAAGAGGGAGCGCCCCGTAGTTGCGGCACAGAATTTTTTTATTGCGCTCCGCTGCATTGCGCGCGGACTTCCACCCACCAAGCCAAGACCGGCTTATCGGGGACCCCGGGCCTTCGGCAGAGCGGATGCGATTTTTTCTTTTTGCTACCCGGCACTTGCCTTCAGCTCGCAAGCTCGCCTCAGGACCGCGCCGGGCTATTCTCTGCCATCCTTGGCGGGACTGGATTTCGTAAGACTCCTTTATCCTTCATTCCCATTAGCTTTGTTTTTCTCCTTTCTAACAATGCGCGAAAATCGAGCAGCGCTACGGCGAGGCGTTGTCAAGATGTACTACTTCTCGCTGGACTCGCGAGAAGACGTGCGCTAGGATGCTGCATCCACTGTTGCTCAAATAGTAAAAATCATGATGAAGGACAGAGGTATTTAAGTGAGATTCGTATGATTTGGTGATGTGGGACAAACCTACGCCAAACTGGGGTGGTCCGGGATGAATAGGGAGGGGTGGGGGAGCGTTGACTGTTAACTTAAGAGTACATTTGGCTGATCGCCGGAATCGCCGAAATTGCCAAAATTGACAATTGAAAAGCGATGAGAAGATCAAAGCATTGCAGGTGATCGGAAACCGAAAAGCCCTTGCCTTATAATCCAGCGCACAAATTCTCGTGGGGAGAAACGCCAATGCCGAATGATTCAAAGCCAAAGCCGAATGGTCCAAAGGTTAACAGCACACAATCCGAGCAGCCAGAAGCATCAAGCCGAGTGGATCGCCGCAACTTCCTGCTGGGCACAGCTGCAACGGCTGCCGCTATGGCCATACCTCGCTGGGCGCACGCGGCTGAGAATGGTTTTGCAGCCGGCGCAGGATCGGCCAGTTCAGGATCGGCTAACGCGGGATTGACAGGCGCAGGATCGGCTGGCGCAGGAATGGCAGGATTTGCCGGACTGGAAGATGACTTTGCAGCCATCAAGGCCGAGATCGCCAAGCGGCATGACGAGAGCGTGCAGCGCATGCAGACGTGGATCAAGCAGCCATCGATTGCGGCAGAGAACCGCGGCGTGAATGAAGGTTGCGAGCTGACGATGCAGATGCTGCGTGAAGCAGGCTTCCAGCAGGTAACCAAGGTCCCCACGGACGGCCAGCCAGGAATTTTTGCCACGCTGGATGCGGGCGCGCCCAAAACTCTTGGACTTTACTTTATGTATGACGTAAAGCAGGCTGATCCCAGTGAGTGGTCGTCTCCGCCGTGGGAGGCGCGGCTGGTGGACAAGCCAGGCTTTGGCAAGGTGGTGGTGGGACGCGGCGCGGTGAACCAGAAAGGGCCGGAATCGGCATTTCTGGCGGCGTTACATGCGATACGCGGCGCAGGGCGCAAGCTTCCGGTGAACTTTGTTTTTGTGGCGGAAGGCGAGGAAGAAATTGGCTCGCCGCATTTTCCGCAGGTGGTGCGCCGGCCAGAGGTACTGGCGGCGCTGAAGAAGACGATGGGCATCTTTATGCCTTTTGCATCGCAAGACCCGGATGGACAGGTAACAACTTTTCTGGGCGCCAAGGGTGTAGTTGAGCTTGAGCTGGTTTCAAGCGGCGAAAAATGGGGTCGCGGCCCAAGGGCTGATATTCACTCCAGCAACAAAGCGCGGCTGGATTCACCGGCGTGGCATCTGGTGCAGGCGCTGCACACGCTGGTCTCCGCAGATGGCAACGATCCGGCGATTGCCGGCTTTGCCGACAAGGCACGGCCGATCTCGGCCCAAGAGAAAGCAATGGTGGCTGAAGCGGCGCGGCGACTGGACGAGAAAGCGCTGATGAAACAGATGGGCGTGGAGCACTGGGTGCATGACGTGAGCTTTGAGCAATCGCTGGAGCTGCTGGTGTCTCGGCCGACCGTGAATATTGAAGGCCTGGTTGGTGGATACACCGGCCCGGGCGGAAAGACCATTCTGCCTCACCGCGCGGTGGCCAAGATTGATATGCGCCTGGTGCCTGACATGACAGCCGCTGAAGCTCTGGCCGCGCTCAAAGCGCACTTGGCAAAGAACGGCTTTGGCGATATTGAGGTCAACATGACCGGCGGCTACGATCCGACATCGACGCCGGCTGATTCGGCGCTGGTTCGCGCGGAGCATGCGGTCTATAAGCGCGCAGGGATCGATCCTATTGTGATGCCTCGGCTGGCCGGCTCATGGCCTGGCTATGTGTTTACAGGCGATCCGCTGCACCTTCCCGCTGGACACTTTGGCCTGGGTCACGGCAACGGCGCACACGCACCGAACGAATACTACGTGATTGAATCGAGCAATCCGAAAGTGCAAGGAATGGATGGCGCGGTGATGTCGTACGTGGAATATCTGTATGAGGTGGCGAGGACGGCATAGGATTTTTTCGCCGCAGATTACGCAGATGTACGCAGATAAAACCTTAGCCGCGAATGAACGCTAATGACACGAATCGTTTGATTTCGTGTTCATTCGCGTAAATTCGCAGCCAAAAACAAATTAGTGCACCGTGAGATTTACGGTGCTTGCGGCTGTTACTCCACCGCTGGCGCTGCTGGCGGTGACTACAACAGCGAATGTGTCTTGTCGGCGTGCCCGGAGTATTGACGGCTGTTTTATTGTTGCTTCCGCATCCGGCGGACTGTGGGCACTGTTGGGCAGCTTGTCTGTTGTGGCTCGCTCAGACAATGGCGAATGCGAAAAAGAACATTGTCTTCTCAACAGGCCACAGCCTCAACAATGCTGTAGAAGGCGAAGATACAAAGATAGACCCCTCGCCAACTTGCTCATTTTGTTTCGCATCTTCCAAAATATAAGTCCACGGAGGCAACGATGACGGACGAACGGAAGCACGTTGGACCAGCAGCAGCCAAGGCCTTGCAAGGGATGGCAAAGCCACGCATTGCCGACCGGACCACCTTCCAATCGCAATTGGATGCCCTTCGCGTTCGAGAGAAGGCGCATACACATGAGGGCGATGCGATAGCGGCAGCGCGGCGGAGGCTGCCGATGGTGGAGGTCGATCCGGCAACGAAGCTAACCGGCCCGAACGGAACCGTGACGCTGCTTGAAACGTTTGAGGGACGGCGGCAGCTGATCGCATATTACTTCATGTGGCATGCTGGGCATCCAGCGCGTGAGCAGTGCCAGGGATGTACGTGGACTACCTCACACATGCATGAGCTTTCTTACTTTCATGCACGAGACGTCACCTTCGCAGTGTTTGCCCAGGGTCCTTTGGAGGAAAGTCTCCGTTATCGCGATTTTATGGGATGGGAGATGCCGTGGTACTCAGCGTTGGGTTCGCTGGAGACGCTGCTGGAAGGCCGGCGCATTGGAAGAATGCACCTGGTGTGCTACCTGCGCGAAGGAGCCCGAGTTTTCGAAACCTACTGGACCACGTCGCGCGG
>DASRDW010000148.1:0-18840 GCA_035652415.1 Candidatus Angelobacter sp.
AGCGATAATCTGGCGCGCGGGCGCTCAACCTTTATGGTGGAGATGACGGAAACAGCGGCGATCCTGAACACTGCGACACCGCGATCACTTGTGTTGCTGGATGAGATTGGCCGCGGTACTGCAACTTATGACGGTCTGGCCATTGCCTGGGCGGTAGTTGAATACATTCATTCCACCAGCCGCGCCAAGACTCTTTTCGCCACGCATTATCACGAGCTCACCGAACTCGACCGGCTGGATGGTGTGAAGAACTTTCACGTCTCAGTGAAAGAAAATGCCGGGGGGATTGTCTTTCTGCGCAAAGTAGAGCCTGGGCGGGCAGATCGCAGCTATGGAATTGAAGTAGCTAAACTGGCGGGACTGCCTACGGAGGTAGTGATCCGCGCTCGCGAAGTATTGCATGAGCATGAAAACGCTGAACACCAGGCGACAGCGCATCTCTCTCCCGGAGCCAGCGAGCCGGAGCCGCAGATGCAGTTGACCATGTTTACCCCGCTCTCACAGAAGATTGTGGATCGCCTGAAAGAAGCGGATTTAAACTATCTGACGCCGATTGAGGCATTGAATTTGTTAAATGAGCTGAAAAAACAAATTCAGTAAGGTTTAGACTCTCTTTCAGTTTCGGCGCGAAAATGAGATTCGTCTTCTCCTCACTGTTTACCAGAATGTTATTCACATCGCTGCTATACTTGTCGCAGTCGTGTTTCAGGCATAACGAAAAGCAGACCCTTGATCTGAACAATCGATTTTTGAGATCCGATTCTGACCAGAGGCCACTGGAGAACCGGGGCACTACTGCCTCTGCTTGAGGCGATCGGCGCGAATCAATAAAACCCAAGGCAAGGAAAGTGCAATGAAAGCCGCCTACTTCTTATTGTTGGCCATTGTAGGATTGACTCTGGTTTCGTGCATTCGTCTGGATCCAGAAGTTACCTCACAGGACTGTACCGTAGTAGCTACGCCCGCCGGCTTTACTCGCATTTTTATCGGAATGCCGGCTTCTGGTAGCAAGCAATCGGGCACAAGCTTCGATGATCCTCTGGACGGCAGCTCTGCTGATAAGTTTGACGCCATCTTGCGCACAATCAGTGAAGGCCAGCAGCCAACCTGGGGCACGCAAGCCAACATTCCTCCCCAAAACTTAATTGTTTGCCTGGCCAGCGGCACCTTTCAAACCAACGGTCAATATGATTGGAAGATCGGTCTGGGACACACCCAAGGAAGCGAACTCGGCTTTACCGCGGAAAAGAACTGGAAAATTCAGGGGCGCGGCGTGAACCATACCACGCTGCAGCTTGCTTCCTATTTGCCTGACCAATTTGTTGACCAGAACGGCGTACCCTTGAATGGCGGCCGTAACATCGTGATCGGTACGCATTCTGCGGGATCCTCCGGCATTGAGATCTCTGATCTAACGATTGACGCCAATCACGACAAACTCACTGCTCCCGGCGGTATTCCGCTGAACCTTGAAGGAATCATTTTGCGATCAGACCAGGGAGGCCACTGGATTCACAACGTCAACGTCGGCGGCGGCTCGGGCGACGTAGGCGTTACTAATGAAGCATTCGAGACCTTTGCAGTCCAGATTTGGGGAAACGTGGAGCCTTTGGATCCACAGCAGAATACGGGCAATCTTGTTGAACATGTCACCGTCAGCAAGCCCGGCCTGGCCGTGGTCAGCGGTTCACGTGCCGGCGGAGCGATGGATGGCATTGTAGTGAACAACGCCGTAGCTGAGGTGCGAAACAATGTGGTGGATGGATACCAGCTTGGCTATGGTGGATGGGCCATGGGCCAAGTGAATTTTCACGACAATATTGCACGCAACGTCCAATACGGATTCAACGATGATAGCTTCACCAGCAACGGCGTAATACTCCAGTCCAATCAATTCATTCGCCCGTCTTCTTACGGGATTGTGATAGGAGGCGGTGGCCCCAACGTGGACTTCTCAAACTGGAGCGTTACGGGTAATAGCATTGAATTGGGCAACAATGAATCGACCGCTGTTGTATTGCGTGGCCAGGTACAGAATTTGGTTTTTGCCAATAACACTATCACCAGCGACGGCGGCTTCAACCAGATTGCCATTTGGAGTTATCCGGCAGTAGCTGGAGTAGCCAATCTGAACAATACCTTTCAGAGCAATACAATCGATAAAACGCTGACGATGAATTTTACCCAGGACCCGAATTTCAATAACAACTGCCGGTTTCAAAATCGCGACCAGCAAGGCAAAGCGCTGGCTGACTTCCCCGATAACACCTCAGCCCAGTGCCACTAAGTTGCAATACTCAAAGCAAAATAAGGCGCGTGACTGAAGCAAGCAGTGCCCTGCTCTTCGTATAATCGGAGGTCATGCCAAAAACAGAGACTCTTCGCCGGCAAGTTGGACAACTGCTGATCCTGGGTTTTGATGGGCTTGAAATTGACGGCAAATTACGCACTACGCTGAACACGCTACAGCCGGGCGGAGTGATCCTGTTTGCGCGCAACATTGAAGAGCCTGCGCAAACCTGGCGCTTACTGCGCGACTCACAGGCAACCACGCGCGTCCCCATGTTTTTGTGCGTCGATCTTGAAGGCGGTACAGTGGACCGCCTGAAGAAGGTGATTGCTCCAGCGCCGTCAGTGGAACAGGTATTTGCCACTGGAAACCGCAAGCTCTTCCGCATGCACGGCAACATTCTGGGATTGGAAGCGCGCGCGCTCGGCTTTAATACTGATTTCGCCCCGGTGTTCGACCTGGATTTTGAGGCATCTCGCTCAGTACTGACCAGCCGCACAGCGTCAGACGATCCTAAAAAGACGGTTGCCTATACGCGCGAGTTCTTGAAGGGCCTGAAAGCAGCCAAGGTGCTGGGCTGCGGCAAACATTTTCCGGGCCTGGGTGAAGGCAATCTTGATAGCCACCATGACATGCCTGTAGTGAACAAGAGCTGGAAAGCGATGTGGGCGGAAGATCTGGTGCCTTATCGCGAGTTGCGCGCACAGATTCCGTTTGTGATGGTCGCTCACGCCTCTTACCCTGAGGTCACCAAGGACAAGCTGCCGGCTTCACTCTCACGCGAGTGGATGCAGGACGTGCTGCGCAAAAAGATTGGCTATCGCGGGATCATCATTTCTGACGATCTGGAAATGGGAGGCGTGCTCTCCACTGGAACAATTGAAGACGTTGCCGTAGAAACACTGCGCGCCGGCGCAGATATGTTTCTGGTGTGCCACAACCAGGAATTGGTCTGGCGCGGCTATGAAGCGGTGCTGCGCACGGCAGAGCGCGACCGCAAATTTGCCGCTCATGTGGAGAAGGCAGCAAGCCGGGTGCTCAGCTTCAAAAAGCGTGCAAAAGAGCTGCGCGGCTTTGCCACCGAGCCTAAAGCCAAAGTGGTGGAAAAACTCAAAAAGATTGTTGGAGACTTCACGCGCATCATTGATGGCGGCGTAATAGATGACCGTCTGCATACCTCGAGGGAGATCAACGTTTGATCGTCGCCGGAGTCATGAGCGGAACATCCGCAGACGGTGTGGATGTAGCTTTTGTGCGGCTACGCGGCCTCGGTTCCTATCTGCACTTTGAACTTCTGGGCCATCATCATTTGGAATATCCGAAGCCGTTGCGTCAGGCGGTACTGGCCGCTATGAATGCCGGAAAAACCAGCGTAGCCGAGCTTTCCCGACTCAATTTCCGGCTGGGTGAGTTCTACGCGGAAGCCGTACTGCAGGCGCAAAAGAAAATCCGCGTGCGCGTGCTTGATCTGGTGGGCTGCCATGGCCAGACAATCTACCATCAGGGTGAGGCTACGCCGTATCTGGGCAAGAAAATCACATGCACCTGGCAGACGGGTGAAAGTTCAGTGGTGGCGACTAGGCTGGGTGTGCCGGTAGTTTCTGATTTTCGACCGGCTGATATGGCGGCGGGCGGCAAAGGCGCGCCGCTGGTGCCGTTTCTGGATTATGCCGTATTTCGCGCCAAGCATATTGGGCGAATCGTGCAGAACATCGGCGGCATTGCCAATCTTACGGCAATCCATGCGGACGCAAAGCCTACAGATGTCATGGCTTTTGATACTGGGCCGGGCAACATGCTGATTGATCAGCTCATGCAGATGCTTTTCAGTCAATCGTACGACCGGGATGGCAAGGTTGCGCGAAGCGGCACTGTGCTTGAGACGGTGTTGGAAAAGGAATTGCAGACACCATATTTCCGGCGAAAACCACCGAAGACAGCCGGACGCGAAGAATTTGGACGCGAATATGCTCGCGTATTTTTGCGCCGATGTGGTCGTGCCAGCAAACCTGACATTATTGCCACTGCCACGGCGCTCACTGCGCGCTCAATTGCAGAGGCTGTGGAGCAATTTGTACTGCCCGGTGGAAGCTATCGGCAAATGGTTGTCTCCGGCGGCGGATCAAAAAATGAGACGCTGATGAACATGCTGGTGGAAGAAGCCGCCAAGTTGGGGCTGAAGCTCCGCCACTCCGACGATTACGGTGTCCCCAGCCAGGCCAAAGAAGCAGTTGCCTTCGCGCTGTTGGCTTATCAGACATGGCATCGCCAGCCGGGAAATGTGCCCTCGGCTACCGGTGCAGAGAAAGCTGTGGTGCTGGGAAAAATTTCGTATGTATAGACACACAAGGCGCTGGGTAAAAGGCGCTTTCTTTTTAAAATCTCGAGCAAAGCGAGAGATCCCTATTATCCCGAAAAGCACGAGATACTCCTGCCGCCATTTTGCAGACCATAGGGCTTCCTCACCCGCAAAACTCGCGGGTTCGGGATTTCAGAAAAAAACTCTCAGGGCTCCTCTGTGTTCTCTGTGGTTAGGATTTTTGGTGTCGATTATTCTCATCGCTCTGGCCGGCTGCGCCAGCCGTCCTGATCCCAACACGTTGGTCATGATCATTGAAAGCAGCCCAACAAATCTTGATCCGCGAGTAGGAACCGATGCACAGTCCGAGAGGATTGACCAGCTGCTGTTCGATTCCTTGGTCCATCGGGATGAACACTTCAACATACAGCCTTGGGTGGCGGAGCGATGGGAGATTCCCGACCCGCGCACTTACATCTTTCATTTGCGTTCGGGTATTCATTTCCACGATGGCCGGCCACTTACGGCTCGCGACGTGAAGTGGACACTCGATACCATCCGCGACGGATCGCTGATTACGCTGAAAACAACAACCTACCGGCTAATCTCGCAGGTTGATACGCCGGATGAATCCACGGTGGTCCTGCATCTCTCTGAACCGGATTCAACCTTGTTATACAACCTGTCCGATGGGGCCTTCGGCATTGTGCCTTATGGAAGCAACAAGAGATTCAATCGCTTTCCCGTGGGTTCCGGGCCGTTTCGTTTTATCTCTCAAGAGCAGGACAGCCAAGTGGTGATTGAGCGCAACAGTAGCTACTGGGGAGAACGAGCGCGGGTGGAGCGGGTGCGCTTTGCGGTTGTTCCCGATGCCACCACGCGAGCGCTGGAGCTGCGCAAAGGCAGCGCTGATATTTCGCCCAGCGGCTCGTTGAGCGCCGACATGATTAACACACTACGACGCGATCCGAAGCTGGTGGTTGAGCAACGGCCCGGTACCGTCTTGGCATACCTGACCTTCAACCTGCGTGATCCGATTCTCAAAGATGTGCGCGTGCGCCAGGCACTTGCGCATGCCATTGATCGCGGGCCAATGCTGCACTACCTGTTTGGCGATGAAGGGCGGCTGGCGGACAGCGTGCTTCCACCGCAACACTGGGCTTATAGCGGCGATGTCACACATTACGACTATGACCCGAAGCAAGCCAATGCCATGCTCGATGCGGCAGGATATCAACGTGGGCAGGACGGCATACGCTTTCATCTGCAGATGAAGACATCCACGGAAGAAACCACGCGGCTGCTGGCAGCCGTACTGCAACAACAACTGCGGCAGGTAGGCATTGCGCTGGATATCCGCAGCTTTGAGTTTGCCACGTTCTATTCCGACGTCCAGAAAGGTGCCTTCCAGCTTTACTCGCTGCGCTGGATCGGCGGCAATGAAGATCCTGATATTTTTTATTATGCCTTTCACTCCTCGAGCTTTCCACCCAAGCACGCGAACCGCGGATACTACGTAAATGCGCAAGTGGATCACTTGATCGATGAGGGACGAAGCACCGTGAACCAGGAAGAGCGCAAACAGATCTACGCACAGGTGCAACGGATACTGGCAAATGACCTTCCCTATATCGACTTGTGGTATTTCGATAACGTTGTGGTGCACTCAAAGCGAGTCGAAAATTTGCACGTGGAGCCTGCCGGAAATTACGACTTTCTGACATCGGTGGAATTGTCAGAATAAAGCGCACTCGCTGTTCAGTTTCGGCAATTCAGTTTACACATCTAAGGCAAGACGATGCTCAATAGTATTTCAGCGACAGGATGTTAGTATCAAAGGTTCATGCAGATTCTCTTTATTGGCGATATTTTTGGCAGCGCAGGACGGAAGATCGTGCGCGATCACATCACTCATTTGGTAGAAACCAACAAAGTAGATTTGGTGATCGCCAATGCTGAAAATGCAGCGGGCGGGTTTGGTCTTACGCCAGCCATCGCCGATGAATTGTTTGACCTGGGTTGCCACGTGCTCACCACCGGCAACCATGTCTGGGACAAACGCGAGATCATGGATTATTTCAACTCTGCCAATGGCGACCCGCGCAGCCGAGCGCGGAAGGTCCTGCGCCCGGCAAACTATGCTGAGGGCGTTCCCGGCGTTGGCCTATATGAAGGCGCTACGCCGCAAGGCCAAAGCTTTGCCGTAATGAATCTGCAAGGACGCGTCTTCATGCAAGATACTGACGATCCTTTTCGCAAAGCGGACGCCTTGCTGGCCAAGGTGAAGAGCAAAGTGGTAATCGTGGACTTTCACGCTGAAGCCACATCAGAAAAGATTGCTCTGGGCTGGTATCTTGATGGCCGGGTAACGGCTGTTCTGGGCACGCACACGCACGTCCCAACCGCTGACACGCGCATCCTGCCGAATGGAACTGCATACCAGACGGACGTTGGCATGTCTGGCCCGTATGACAGCGTAATTGGTGTGCAAAAAGAGCAGGTATTGCATCGATTCCTGACTGGGCTTCCGGGAAGATTTGAGTCGGCCAAAGGCGACCCGCGCCTCTGTGGCGTTCTGATTGGCTGCGATGGCGCTACGGGCCGCGCCCAATCCGTGCAGCGCGTAATGTTGGGGGAATAAAAAAGGCAGCCCCGTAGAGCTGCCCTTCTGCTGCAAAAAGCTTCTTAGTGCGATTTCTTTTTAGTTCCCTTTTTCGTTGTCTTCTTGCCCGTTCTAGGAGCAGTTTTGGGTGCAGGCAGCTCGCCTTTGGTCATGGTAAACATAAAAGGATCAGGCGTGTAATCTGAAATCACACCGATAATTTCCAAATCAGTTCCCACAGCAGGCGGTTTGGTCATGGGTTTTTCCATGGCCACTTTCATATCAGTTTTGTTTGCGGCCTGGTTATCTTCGCTCACAGCCACTTCCAGGGAACTCGGATCAGGCACGGCAACTATCTTCACAGGGATTTTCAGCTTGGCTTCGCCGTTCTTTTCTTTTGTCTGGATATCCTGCCAAACCTGGTCAGCTGCGGTCTTATTGGCTGGTGTCTTATCTCGGCAAGAGAGCACCAGTTCCCAATCGCTGAAAGAAAGGGCATCGGGGCCATTCTGTTGGACTGCCTGGGCAGCAAGATCGCAAGGCGTTGGAGCCAGCGGAATACTGGCAACAAAGTCAGCCGGTGGAGCGGTCTGGGTTGCAGCTGTGGCCATGCGTTGGTTCCAGTCATCGGTATTGCCATGGTATTTCTTGTAGCGAGAGAGGAAATATGGTGACCATGCCTGGAAGGCCTGCGGGTTCGACTTCTGCGCCAGGCTGAGTGCTTTTGCGCCGTACCAGAAACCCAACGGGTTGGATGGATTCGCCTGCAGAAGCGCAATTGCCATCTGATAATTATTGGCCAGATCGTTGGGATCAACCTTCAGCGCCGCTTCATAATATTTTTGCGCAGCGGGATAATCCTGCTGCTGCAAAGCGCCGAAGCCAGCTGTCCCATTAAAGATACTCGCCATCTGAGTGCGCATTTTTTCAAAATCGGCGTCAGATGTCCCTTCAGGCTTTTTGAAGTTCGGCAGCTCCTGCAAGCCTCGCTCGGCATCAGCACGGGCTTTAGCGCCTGTGGCTGCATCCTTAATGCCGTTGCGCTCTATGAAAACAATGATGGCCAGGGATGGAACGTTGTTAGGCTCAATTTGCAGGATATCCTTGGCAATCTGCTCTACTTTCTGCTGGTTCCCGGCCTTCTGGTAGGCTGATTCCGCCTGTTCCAGCGCGTCAATCTTGACGATGCTATTGGGGTACTGGGCCACAAAGGCTTCCATGGCCGCCCCTTTGGCCGCCGGATCAGTGGTATTGAGCGCCGTGATATATGCGTTGTATTCGGCTGGATCTTTAATTACTTTCTGGTTGGTGGGGACATTGGCCTGCTGGTTGCCGGCCGCGGACTGCTGAGCCGGAGGCTGCTGGGCTGCAGGCTGTTGGGCCGCAGGCTGTTGCGGAGTTGCAGGCTGTTGCTGCCCTGATGGCGTCGTTCCCTGCGCCAGGGCTGATGTAGTTAGCGCAAGCACAAATGTGACAAGCACTTTTCTCATTGCGTTTTGCTCCTTCAATCCATCTCTACCTGATTTTTGCCGGCCCGACACCCGTAAACGCAACGCCGTTCGGACCTGTCTTTTCCGTGAAAACTTAGAGGCACCGGATTATAAAAGAGAGACCCCACATTTAGGCAAGCTGCGTTTAACATGGCAGTTTACTGGTCAGATGCAAAGTTGCTGGTAATAGTTACCTTATCTGGGCCAATCGCTGGCCGCAGAACCGGCCAGAACTCCTGTGAACATTTGACACCACAGCGGGAAAAATCGTTCCATCAGATATTAAAGATTCGAAGATCTTTGCTGGGTTTGCCATGAATCCCAAGGAAAAAGACCCAAGGAAAAAGGAATGAACAATACGACTTTAAGCGGGAAAATTGCTCTGGTAACCGGGGCGGGCAGAGGAATTGGCGCGGCAATCGCGTTGAAATTGGGCAGCCTGGGTGCAACCACAGTTGTTTGCGGGCGAACGCTCGCCCGCCTGCAACACACTGCAGGGCAGATCCGCTCCACAGGCGGAGAGTCCGAAGCCATTGCTTGCGACGTTGCCGACTGGAGTTCCGTGGAGGCGCTGGCCAGCCGCGTACAAAAAACTTTTGGCCACATTGACATTCTAATTAATAACGCGGGCGTCGGCGGGTTTAGCGGCCCGCTGCACACCATGCCGCTGGAAAAATGGGACATCATTTTCAATACGAACCTGCGCGGCGTCTTCCACACCATTCGCGCTTTCACGCCATCGATGATAGCTAACGGTGGCGGCGACATTATTAATATCTCGTCCATTGCGGGTAAAAACCCGCTGCCCAACGGCGCGGCTTACGGCGCCTCAAAATGGGGATTGAACGGCCTTTCCTATTCCGTGGCAGAAGAGCTGCGTGGACACAACATCCGCGTAGCAATCATCTGCCCCGGTTCCACATACACGGAATTTTCTCCACATGAAGGTAAGAGCCCGGAGAAAATGCTGCTGCCTGAAGATGTGGCCCATGCAGTGGCGATGCTGGTAACGGGAAGGCCGCAGGCGTTTGTGAGCGAGGTGATCCTGCGGCCAACGCGGAAACCTTAAGCAAGAAATCGCAGCCGGATTTGCTTTTGCTGTGCGGTATGATGAGTACCGCGAAAGGAGCAGCAGAAGCGAAACCATGGCCACCGGCAATCCGGCTGATCGACTTGATTCCTGGAAAGAGATTGCGAGCTATCTGCGGCGCGATGTACGCACCGTCCAGCGCTGGGAGAAAAAAGAGGGGCTTCCAGTCCATCGCCATCTGCATGACAAGCTGGGTTCGATCTATGCTTACCGAAACGAGCTGACGGATTGGTTCAAGGCGCGGCAGCAGTCCGGAACGGGCCAGCAAAACGGAGAAGCCCACAAGGTCAAACTGGCAGTGCTGCCCTTTGGAAACCTGAGTGACACCAAAGAAGACGCTTATTTCAGTGACGGCCTGACGGAAGAAATGACCACCCAGATCACCCGGCTGCAAGCGCCTGATCTGGCGGTAATCGCGCGCACCACCGCGGAGCATTACAACCCCAGCAGCAAATCCCTGGAGCAGATGAAGAAAGATCTTGGCGTGGGATATGTTCTCGAAGGCAAGGTCCGGCGCGGCGGCAATCGGGTACGCATCACCGCGCAGCTTATCCAACTTAAAGACCAGACCCAACGCTGGGCGGAAACCTACGAGCGCGACCTGAGTGATGTACTGAGCGTACAGGCCGATATCGCCCAAGCCATTGCGCGAGAGATTAACCTGGCATTGAGCTTGTCTGCGCGCGCCCAACCTGCCGATCTGCAGAAAGGTCAAGAGCAGGTTCAGCCCGCAGCCTATGATGCCTACCTGAAAGCCCGCTACAACTTGCACCAGATGACGCCTTCCGCCATCAGCAAGAGCATTGAAGATTTTGAGCGGGCAATCCAGGCCGACCAGAACTATGCGCCGGCTTATGCGGGGATGGCCAGCGCTTACGCACTGCTGGCTATCGCGCCATTTGATTTTTTGCCGCCGCGTGAGGCCATGCCCAAGGCGGAAAGAGCGGCGCGCAAGTCGCTAGAACTGGATAGCTCATTTGCTGAGGCGCACACGGCGCTGGCGCTGGTGAACCATCACTACCATTGGAAGTGGAAGGAAGCTGAAGCTGGTTACGAGCAGGCCATTGAGTTGAACCCTGATCATGCCGACACACACCTGTGGTACTCATGGCTTTTGCTGGCCCTGGGCCGCAACAATGATGCCTTTGACGAGATTGAGCAGAGCATGAGCATTGTGCAGGAAACTGATCCGCACCGGCTGGTGGCGGTACATACCACGCGGGCCGCAGCCTACTATTTTGGCCGCGAATACCAACGCGCGGTGGAAGAGTGCGAAAAGGCTGAGCAGCTTGACCCGAAATACTTCATGCTGCATTTCATTGCAGGCCGTGCGCACATGCGACTGAACAACTATGCCAAGGCAATTGCGCACCTGAAAGCGTCGCGCACCGGTACCGGCGAATTGCCTCTTATGGACGCGGCCCTGGGATTGGCTTATGCAGTGAGCGGCAAAAAAGGCCTCACAGCCAAGATGGCCGAGCAATTTAAGACAGCAGCAAAGAAGCGCTACATTCCGCCAACCTATTTCGGTATGTTATTCGCCGGCTTGGGTGACAAAGACACGGCAATGGAATGGCTGGAAAAAGCTTTTGCCGAGCGAGCAGATGGCTTGACCTGGCTCAACGTTGAGCCAATGCTGGATGAGTTGCGTCCTGATCCGAAATTTCAAGATTTGGTTCGCAGGATAGGCCTGTCTTAAATCGCCAGGGCGGAATTCCGCGATTTGGCTTGTGCTACACTCCTTTGCCCATGATATCCAGAACGTTTGCGATCGTGCTGCTGATCAGCGCTGCGGCCAGTGCCGCGGATGAATTCACCATCTACGATCTCCTGCCGCCGCAAACACACCAATTCGCCATTACCTACGACGTGACCACCTCGCGCGAAGGCTCGCCGTATTTTCTGAACCCGATCCGGCCTGGGTCCGTCTCCACAAAAGAGCGGGTCATTGAGCGCAGCAGCGGCAAAGAGCTAAAGTTTGAAACCGTCACGGGCAAAGAAGCAAAAGCTGCAGGCCTGGTACCCGCTGAAACTCCCGACAAGGATGAGTTCATCAAAGTCTATTTGCCTGGCCCGGTGCCCAAGGGCGGCGAGACGCGGATCCGTATCTATAAGACTTATACCGATCCAGCTTCTTACACGCTCACCGACGGGAAGCTTGTATTCATACGTCCGCTGGGCATCAAACGCAATGTGGTGCTGCTGCCCAAAGGATGGGAGCTGATTGAGTGCGCTTCCCCGGCCATTGTTTCCACCGATGCTGATGGCCGCATACGCGTGAGTTTCCTGAACGACCGCGATGATCAACTACCGGTAAAAATCGTGGCGCGGAGGTTGCCATGAGACGTTGCGTTCTCTTTATTATGCTGGTTGCATTGGTAGCTACAGCACAGGAATCTTTTCATCGTGCGGAGCAAGATCGCGAGATCAGCTACTGGCTGCTGGAACCATCCACCCATCAATTCAAAATTTCACACGATTTTACAGTGACCCGGGTCGGACAGAAATCGGTGCACAGCTTCGTTCGCAAAGGCAGCGTGGTTTCGCCGGACGCAAAAATGATCGACCTTGATACCGGCAAGCAGCTCAAGACTTATACCGTCAGCGGCAAGGAAGTAAATGCCCTGGGATATTACCCCGAGCAGGTCGATCCTGAATCGGTTGCGGTACAGGGTGATCTGGAGCATCCGGTGGGCGAAGGACAATCCACGCGGATTCGCGTGCAGGAAACTTATACAGATCCGGTTGGCTACGTTGTCCAGGATGGCGAGCTGGTATGGACACGGACGCTTGGCCGACCGCTGAACTATGTAACTCTACCCGCGGGTTGGATGCTTACATCCGTGAATACGCCGGCGGTGATCACGCTGGATGAAGAAGGGCGCATCAAGCTGCGCTTTACCAACACGCGGAATGGCGATCTGGCAATCGTAATCAAGGCGCGCAAAAGGCCGGAAAAGAAATAAGAAAATTAGCAGTGATTCCGTAATGGACTATTTGCGCCGCTGGCGGGCTACTTCATACATCACTATTGCGGCGGCGACGGAGACATTGAGAGAAGGCACTTTACCCAGCATGGGGATTTTTACCAGAAAGTCGCACTTTTTCCGGATTTGCTCGTGCAGGCCGTGCCCTTCTGCGCCAAGCACGAGAGCGCAATCCATTTTGTAATCGATCTGGTCATAGAGCTTGTCTCCGCGCTCATCCAGGCCCACAGTCCAGATATTGCCTGACTTTAAATCTTCCAAAGCACGGCTGGCATTGGTAACACGCGCAATTGGCAGATACTCTGCTGCACCGGCTGAGGCCTTAATGACTGTCCCCGTAACGCCCGCAGCGCGGCGCTCAGGAATAATGATGCCGTCTGCGCCTGCCCCTTCTGCAGTGCGAATGATTGCGCCCAGGTTGTGCGGATCTTCAATGCCATCCAGCAACAGAACAAATGCGTGCTGCCCGCGCTTATGGGCGAGCACGTCATCAAGATCGCCATACTGCGTTTCCGCTGTAACAGCAACCACACCCTGATGGTTTGCGGCTTTGGCCAGGCGTGTGATTTGGTCGCGCGGCATGGTGCGCAGAGGAACGCCGTTGGCGCGGCAGAGCTGGGCAATCTTCTGGATGCGCGCATCACCGCGTCCTGGAACTACCGCAACGTAATCAAAGCCGCGTCCGCGCGCTGAGAGCGCTTCTTCCACGGCATGTATGCCAAAGATGATCATGAGAACAGCCAGACTTAGTGTTGCAGCAATCGAGGGCGGAGACAAGTGCATGCGACGATGCTGTGAACAAAAATTCGACATGGAGTAGCGCAGTGCGTGCCTGCTGGCCGGTGTGGGCTTTTTAAGCTGGCTAGCTTTTGGGCGTTTACAATCAATCTGCAGATAGACTGATTGCACATCACATGGTCCATCGCAAAAAAAACCGGCCTCCAGTAGTTCTCTCCATTGCAGGCTACGATCCATCTTCCGGCGCTGGAATCACGGCTGACATCAAGACTATTGCCGCTCATGGCTGCTATGGCGTCACTTGCATTACAGCGTTGACCGTACAATCCACGCGCGGTGTGGTGCGCGTGGAACCCGTGCAAGGCAAAATGATTACTGAGACGCTGGAAAATCTTGCGGATGACATTGCGATTGCTGCGGTTAAAATCGGCATGATCGGATCATCAGAAGCAGCTCAAGCCGTGGCAGCATTTCTGGAGCGCCACTCAATTTCCAACGTGGTTCTTGATCCCATCATCAAGTCATCGTCCGGCGCTGATCTCATCTCGCAAGAAGGTTTGCAGGTTATGGAGATGCAGCTTCTGTCGCAAGCGCATGTGATTACACCGAATATTGATGAGGCAGCGGCGCTGACCGGAATCGCTATAACCAATCACAGGGAGATGGAAGCGGCTGCGTTGCGTT
This sequence comes from Candidatus Angelobacter sp., assembly GCA_035652415.1. GTDB lineage: Bacteria > Acidobacteriota > Terriglobia > Terriglobales > Acidobacteriaceae > Angelobacter. The sequence goes on from DASRDW010000148.1 coordinate 14,181, forward strand.
TGCAGAAATTAGGCGCACAAAACGTAATCATTACCGGAGGACATCTTGATCCTCCCCATGATCTAATTTGCCGCGCAGGTCAAAAACCTATCTTGCTAAAGGGCCGGAAAATTAAAAGCCGTTCGACCCACGGCACCGGCTGCGCCTTCTCTACCGCGCTGGCCTGTGAACGCGCTTTGGGCCGTGATCTGCTTCAATCGGCCAAAGCAGCCAAGCGATTCGTGGAAGCTGCACTTCGGCGCGCCCCGGCAATCGGAAAAGGAATTGGGCCGGTATTGTAGGTCACCGCTAAATCGTTATTCAGGCGGCTGGCTGTTCTGTTGCGGCTGTGAATTTGGCTGAGCGTTCTGCTGTTGCTGAACTGGCGGCTGTGAATTTGGTTGAGCATTCGGCGATTGCTGATCTGGCGGTTGCTGAGCCGGTTGCTGTTGCGTAGGCTGCTGCTGTTGTGGTGGCCGCGTCTTTAATTGAGGCTGGCTCTGTTGTTGCGGTTGGTCTGATTGGGGCGTTTCCACCGGGATCTCGTCTTCGCCCTGAGGCTGCTGCCTGTACTCCGGCGGCGTATATTCAGTGCTTGGATGCACCGGAGTTTTTGGCTCAATCACTATCCGGTTATCGCGGGTACGCAATGCGGGTGGGCCTTCGGTGCGCCGCTTGGCTTCAGCCTGCGCAGCAAAGGTGGACTCCACCAACGATGTGCTCTGCTCTGCTACCTGCCCCACAGGACGGCCTTCCACTTCCGGCCGTGTTGAGACCACGATCTTTGCACTTGAGTGTTTTGCCCGCTCGGCTTGCTGGTAATACGATTGTGCGGTCTCTTTATCGCCTTCCAACTCCGCCAGGTAACCCATATTATTAATGGTGAAAGAATTGTTGGGATCAAGTTTGTAGGCTTGCTCAAAATCCTGGCGCGCCGTCCGGCGATCATTGCGGTTCATGGCGGAAACACCGCGCAGGTTCAGCCGGGCCACTTTGTCCTGCAGGTTTTGCGCTTTGCTCAGCTCTTTACGGCTCTCATCGGCATTTCGTTGCGCTACCTCACTGATGGGTTTGCCGCGCCAGCTTTTGTTGAAGGCAATTACAATCGGCTCACGCGATCCGGTTGCCGCTGAGCTGTCATAAAACCTTATGGCCTGCTCAATCTCTCCTTCTTTTTCCTTGGCAAAGCCCATATTGTTCAGCGTGAAAGGATTTTTAGAATCGAGTTTCAGCGCCTGCTGCAGCACCACATCAGCTTCCGGCGCGCGATCTTGATTCAGCAGTTCCAGCGCTTCGCTGTTTAGCTGGTTCACTTTCAGCGGCCCTTCAGCGGTGTGTCCGGCGATCTTCGCCACCGGCTTCCCTTCCACCTGTTCAGCAGTGGAGCGGTCAATGATGGCTTCTGAGGTGTTGGCCTGTGCCTGATCGTAATAGCGTTGTGCGCGATCAAGGCTTCCTTCCAGTTCCGCCACGTAGCCTAAATTATTCAGCGTAAAAGGATCATTCGGATCAATGAGGTATGCCTTGTAAAAAAGCCGCTTTGCCTTGTCGATGTCATGCTTTTTGAGCGCGGCTACGCCATCGCGGTTTAACTGCTGTACGGGCGTGTATTTGCTTTTCTTGGGCAGCGGAATGCGAACTTCCTGCGCACCCGCTTGCAGTGCAACCAGCAGAATAGGCAACGCTAATAACGTGAGCAATCGGCAACGCATGTGGTCTCCAGGGGCCTCGCTTACAGATGAGGGATCTGCCGTTCACACCAAGAACCGCAGGGCAGAAGCTCTGCTTGTCTTTTTGGATGGCAAATCTCCTTCTCAGGTTGGGCGACCTTAATTCCATATCTTGCTTGCCATCTGAGTTGCTGCTGGCTGCATCCAACATTTGTTCAGATCTTTAGTGCTAAAACCAGAAATTGTCTGAACCAGATGTCTGAAAACCGGGAGTTTCGAAAAACTCTATGCATCGTTCCCCAACTGCTTTGATCGCTTTGTTGCTGATGTGTGCCTCTCTGGGCTGGGCGCAGAATAATCCTGCTTCTCCCAAACCCGGCTCCGGAGTGCCGCAGACGCCGCTCCCCAGCACTAACTCAACACCTCAGCAGACGCCACAAACACCTGCTACTGAAACTCCGAGCACGGCTCCTACAGGCACAGTTCCGTCATCCACTACCCAGCCCCCGGTGGCACAGCCCTCCCCCACGGGCCAGCAAACGCCTGCCAGCAGTCAGGAAAATCCAGGCACACAACAGTCTGGATCGCAGGTAACCGAAGAACCGCTTGTGCAGATGCCGCCCACGCCACCGGCTGAACCGAAGACTGAGATTCTTGATAGCTCCGCTACCTCTGGCGCTCTGACTACCGACGGACACGATCCTATTCTTGATCCGGCGCCGGTTCCGCGCACCACTACCACTTTGGTAGGTGGGACCATCAGCGGCGTCGATCGCCTACGCAACCGCATGACCGTAAAGGTTTTTGGCGGCGGGCATTGGACCGTAAATTTTGATGAGCGCACCCACATCTTCCACAACGGCGCGGAGACAACGCAGCTTGCGCTCAAAAAAGGCGAGCGAGTTTACGTGGATACGCAGCTGGACAATAACCGGCACGATATTTTTGCCCGCAATATCCGTGTGGGAGTGGCCGCACTGCCCGCCGATGCTGACGGCCAGATCACAGATATTGATACCAAACATAACGAACTCACCCTGCGTGACTCCATCAACTCTGTGCCTGTGCGCTTTGCCGTTGACCAGGACACGCGCATCAGCAATGGCCAAACTCCGGCAGTATTTAAGGACATAAAGCCCGGAGCGCTGGTTCACGTGCGCTTTGCTGCAGAGAGCCCTAATCGCGGCCTGGCGCGCGAAATAAGTATTCTGGCCATGCCCGGCGCTGCTTTCACCTTTGCCGGCAAGATTACCTATCTCGATCTCAGTCGCGGCCTGCTCGCCCTGCAGAATTCGTCAGACGACAAGAATTATGAGATTCACTTTGAGCCTTCCCGCACTGAAGCAACCAGACGTTTAGGCGTGGGAACAGAAGTGAGGATCGTAGCGACATTTGAAGGTTCGCGATACTCTGCCCAATCCGTCACTGTGACCAAGAGTGCAGAGGCGTTGCGGTAGATAGGTTTCGGCAGTTCGATAAAACTTGATCCTCCTCCCTCAACAACCTGGGGAATTACCTGCTCGCATGGCTTGCCGCAATATTCCAGAAACTGCCCTATTGCCGATGGTAAGCAGCGTTTTTGATGACTGCTCGCATTCGCTGCTGTGAAATTTTTTGCACTTTTCGACAGTGCCTGATCTTGCCCTCCATTGCGGCGCTGCGATAGTCCTCAACTAAGCGCCGATCTCCCCATCCTCCTGAAAGGTTTGTAGCTGAAATTGCTTATCAAAATGGTGTTCCAGATATAAGCTCTAAGCGCCATAACCATAACAAGGATGAGACGCAGACCGGGTGCCCGGCTTGTCGCATCCTGAACCTACACTTTGGAGAGAAGAATGAGATTGCAAAGGGATTTTTCCAGGCTGCGTGTTTTTATCTGCCTGGCCATTTTTGTCCTGAGCGGCACGGCATTTGCTCAGACTACCAACAATGCCACCATCGACTGCACGGGAGCTACTCCCGGGGCGTTCACATCCATTAGCCAGGCAGTCTTTAACTCACCAGACAACACTACCTTCACAATCGTGAGCAACTGCGCGGACCAGATAGACATACAAAATCGCAGTAACCTGAACTTCTTTGCCAACATTCCGGTGACCATTACTGGATCGCCCAACATCCAGGTTTTTACTATTTCCAATTCGCAAAACATCAGTTTTTCCGGTCCCATTACGGTGAGTGGAGGGCTGACAGGCTTTGTCATTATCAACTCTCAAGGCATCTTTTTGTCTCAGGTCACAGTGCAAAACAACGCGACATTTGGCATAAGCACCAAAAACTCCCAAGTCCAGGTGTTTAACGGTTCCATTAGCTCCAATGCCCGCACTGGCATTGTCACATCTGGCGGCTCGCTAGAGCTTGATGGCGTAACCGTGAGCAACAATGGACGCCTTGGCATAAGCTCCAACGCCACGCAACTGTTCTTCATCGATGGCAATGATCTTCCTCCGGTGGTAAGCAACAACGGACTTGCCGGAATCCAGATGTCCAACTCTTCAGCAAGCTTTGTTGATCTGCAGATTACCAATAACGCCGGCAATAACTTTGGGCTTGATGCATTCACTAACAGCGCTGTGGTGATGCAAGGTGGATCCATCAACGGCAACACTGGGCCAGGCGTCATTTGCAGTTCAACCAGCCACTGTGAATTCGCCCAAATGCAGATCAATGGCAATATCGGCGGCGGAATCCAAACTAACTTTCACTCTGAGCTTGACCTGGATGGCGCTGTCCAAATCACCGGCAATCAGGGGGTGGGCGTTTCAATAGACCAGCACTCAGCCTTCGCCAGCAGCGGCGGCAACACCATCTCAGGCAATACCGGCGATGGCCTCATTGTGAACGCCCTATCCACGCTCGACTTTCTTGCCCCGGACACAATTACCGCCACGGCCGGCAATCTTGCCTTGAACTGCAATAACGGCTCGCTGGTCACGGGCGACATCAGCACCTACAAGCCCAAGAAGTGCGGCACCGCGTTCCAGGCTGTTCCAATTCACTGATCGAAGCTG
>DASRDW010000149.1:0-16279 GCA_035652415.1 Candidatus Angelobacter sp.
CACTCCGAAGGTAAGAACGGCATTTACTGGTTCGCGCCAATCGTGGCCGATGCTGAAGCCGGTTTTGGCGGGTCACTGAATGCTTTTGAGCTGATGAAGTCGATGATCGAAGCTGGTGCGGCGGCTGTCCACTTTGAAGACCAGCTAGCGTCTGCCAAAAAATGCGGCCACATGGGCGGCAAGGTGCTGGTGCCTCCGCAGGAGTTTGTGCAAAAGCTGATTGCGGCTCGCCTGGCGGCGGACATCATGGGCATCCCCACGGTCCTGATCGCGCGCACAGACGCCAATGGCGCCAAGCTGCTGACTTCAGATTGCGATATCCGCGACGCAAAATTCCTTACCGGCAAACGCACGGTGGAAGGCTTCCTGGAATTTGAAGGCGGAATTGACGCAGCTATTGCCCGTGGCCTGATCTATGCGCCCTATGCGGACATGATTTGGTGCGAAACATCAGAGCCAAATCTGGATGAAGCGCGGCGCTTTGCCGAAGCGATTCACGAACAGTTCCCCGGCAAGCTGCTGGCGTACAACTGCTCACCTTCATTCCACTGGAAGAAGAAGCTGAGTGAGGCGGAGATTGCCCGCTTCCAGACCGAACTGGCTGCCATGGGATACAAGTTCCAGTTTGTGACGCTGGCCGGCTTCCATGCCCTGAACTACAGCATGTTTGAGCTGGCCCAGGGTTACGCCCGCGATGGCATGACGGCCTATTCCAGGCTGCAGGAAAAAGAATTCCGGTGCGCTGAGCGCGGCTACACGGCAATACGCCATCAGCGCTTTGTAGGTACAGGATATTTCGACGAGGTCGCACAAACTATTGCTAACGGCAATGCTTCTACCGTGGCGCTGGAGGGTTCGACCGAAAATGAGCAGTTCATCGAAACTGCCATTGAGCCTGCTGTGAATCCTGCTGCTTAGTAGCTCCAATTGAGGTGACTTGACCTTTCTGCCCGGCCCGGCAGAAAGGTCATTTTTTTTGCGCTATGGCTATGCTCTGATCCAGAAAGAGGGAACATCTGGCTTGGGCTGAGTGTCAATTACACGAGCGCGCGCAAACCTAAGAGGTCGCCGATGGCGGCCACGGAGCAAAGCCATGTCCATGACGGGAGCGCGTAAAAGCCAGGCGGAAATAAACGTCACACCGTTGATAGATGTTTTGCTGGTATTGCTGATCATTTTTATGGTGATACTGCCGGAGCATAACCTGGGCGAGTTGGAGCAGATCCCGCAGCTCAGCCCAGACAAATCGGTCATGAATCCCTCAACGCCGATTGTCATCGAATTACATGACGCTAGTGACGGCCAACGCCCTACTCTTGCGCTCAACCAGCAGCAGGTGAAATGGGAAGATCTTGAATCGCGGTTGAAGGATATTTACCGTGCTCGCGAGGATAGGACGGGGTTTGTGAAGAGCGATCCAGAAGTGGAGTTTGCGTTTGTGGCTGAGGTGGTCGATATGACACATCGCGCCGGAGCGGAGAGGGTGGGGTTATTAGGCAAGAAAGATTGACCTCATTGTGCTGAGTGTCAATTACGCAAGCTTTCTCCTGCCCTGAAGCGTAGTATGTTCTCGGTTTTCTACGAGGACATATGGCAAGTATTCTCTCTCAGGTAAAGAACATTGTTGTGGTTATGTTGGAGAACCGCTCTCTCGACAACATGTGTGGCTGGTTATACTCCAACTCTAGCCCACAGCCGAGCCTGTATCTTCCCAAGCAGAGCCCGGCAGCCTACAACGGGCTCAACTCGTCATTGTGGAACCCTTCAAATGTCTCTTATTTTGCTGGCGACCCTGCGATCAAGGTGCCAGTTGTGAATGGAGCCAGCAGCTTCACCGTCCCCGATCCTGACCCGGAAGAGACTTTTGCTAATGTCAATTATCAGCTCTTTGGGCCGGAACCGCCCAGCATGAATCCTAAATGGCCGAACCTGGGCTTTGTGGTCAACTATGAATACGCTACTGCATCCACCGCGAACCAGATCATGCAGTGCTACAACACTGCCGAGGTCCCGGTAATTTCCAGTCTGGCGCAGAACTTTGCTATCAGCGATGCCTGGTACTCGTCAGTTCCCACGCAGACCTGGCCTAACCGGTCGTTTTTTCATGCCGGCACTTCCAATGGCAATGTAAACAATGGAGAAGTTCCTGATCCGTTTGACTGGGATGTGACCAACATCTTCAATGTGCTGGATTCAGTCAGTGTTGACTGGAGAGTTTATAGCGATACCATCATTACCCCGTCGCTCACCCGCACTATGTTTCCTAATCTGTGGGACCCATTTCTTGACGATCACTTTGCTGGCTTTGATGATTTTCAGGACGATTGTGCGAATAACTCGCTTCCGCCATATTCCTTTATTGAGCCAAGCTTTCTTTTTGAGCCCAATGATGAGCACCCTCCACATGACGTCTCTGCCGGCGAGCAGTTCCTATACAAGATCTGGCAGGCCGTCAGCAGCTCTCCCGGATACAACAATATTCTTCTCATCATTACGTATGACGAGCATGGCGGATGCTATGACCACGTAATGCCTCCCTGGAATGCGGCCATACCTGACGCTGCCAGCGATCCCGGCGAAAGTGGCTTTACGTTCAACCGATTTGGCGTGCGTGTTCCCATGATCGTAGTCTCTCCCTATGTCCAGGCTGGGACTGTTTTCCGCTCTGACAGCGAAGCTGGTACACCTTACGACCACACTTCCGTTCTGGCTACGCTGCGCGACTGGCTGAACATTCCTGCCAATAAAATGCTGCCCAGCGCCCGTATTGCTGCCGCCCCGAACCTTGCTCAGGTGCTTACGCGGTCCACTCCGGCGCCGATTCCTGTGATCACCCCGCCTGCTAAGGCCGCCGCAACGCACCTTCCGCTTCACTTACCTCTCAACGATCTGCAAATGAGCCTGGTCACAGCGTCAGCACGCCGCTTCGGCCAGCACCCGGCCACAATGTTGAAAAGCATCGTCTCGCGCCAGCATGCGGTTGACTACTTTACCAAGAGGAAGACCAGGAAAAATCATTACTAAGAAACTGAAATACTACTTTCTTCAGCAACGCTCCGCTTGAGCCACTCGCATGCGTCAAGATGGAGAATTGTGCATCTCATTTGAAAAGGTGAACGTATGAAAATTGCATTTGTCGGATTAGGCAACATGGGTTTGCCCATGGCGGAAAATCTGGTTAAGGCGGGACACACACTCACCGTCTTTAACCGCACGCGCAGTCGTGCCGAACAACTAAAAGGTGTGCGTGTCGCGACGACTCCCGGCGAAGCCACTGCGGACGCAGAAGCCGTAATCACAATGCTGGCTGACGATCACGCGCTGGAATCGGTGGTCTTGCAGAAGGGGACGATTCTCGATTCGCTTCCCGCCAATGCAATTCATATCTCCATGAGCACCATCAGCGTCGTGCTTTCACGCCGGCTGGCCGCTGCGCATGAGGAGCGCAAGCAGCATTACGTTTCTGCACCGGTCTTTGGACGTCCTGAAGCTGCTGCCGCGGCAAAGTTGTTCGTTGTAGCGGCCGGCCCCACTGCGCAGGTAGAGAAGTGCCGACCGATCTTTGATGCCGTTGGTCAGAAAACTTTTATTGTCGGTGAAGACGCTCCCGGAGCCAATACGGTCAAGCTCACGGGAAATTTCCTGATCACTGCGGTGATAGAGAGCCTGGCGGAAAGCTTTGCGCTGGTTCGGAAGTCGAAGCTTGATGTTAACCAGTTTCTGGAAATCCTTACCAGCACGCTCTTCAATGCGCCCATCTATAAAACATATGGCGGCATCATTGCCGCTGAAAAATTCGATCCGGCAGGATTCAAACTGCCTTTGGGTCTTAAGGACAATCGTTTACTGCTTGCGGCTGCGGAAGAAGCGGCTGTTCCCATGCCTGTAGCCAGCCTGGTGCGCGATCGTTTCCTGGCTGCCATGGCGGAAGGGCTTGCAGAATCGGATTGGTCATCGATTGCAAAAATCTCAGCACGAGAAGCCGGACTTTAGGCAAATGGCAATTGCAAATAGCGAGATTGTCAATCCGGGCGATTTGGCAATTTGCGTCTTACTCTCCTCGCAACGCCTCCACAGGATCCACCGTTGCCGCTCTTCGTGAAGGCAGATAGCTGGCCAGGAAGGCCGTAACCAGCAACCCGATCGATACCCCAGAGTAGGTCATGAGATCAATCGGTTTCACCCCAAAAAGCAACGTCGAGAGGAAATGCATGGAAAGAAATGCGCCCAGCAGCCCAAAAGCCACGCCAATCACGGTGAGCAGCAGGCCATGGCGGACAAACATTCCAGTCAGTTCCTGGCGCTGCGCTCCCAGAGCCATGCGAATGCCGATCTCGCGTGTCCGTTGCGAGACGGAGTAAGCGATCACGCCATAAATACCCACGGTCCCCAGCAGCAACGCCATCACGCCGGCAACGCCCAGCATGAGCAGCGTGAACGAGGTGCGGGCCATTGAACTGCGATAGTAATAATCTTCTGTCCGCACCGCGGCCAGAGGCAGGTTGGGGTCCACTGACCACACAGCCTGACGAACCTCTTTCATCAGACTTTCAGTGCCTGCGAGTGGAGTACGCAATGCTAAAGACAATTCGCGTCGCGTATCGATGCTCCGGCCCTCAAAGTTGCGCATCATGAGCGGCCAGTAAGCCACGCTGGAAGGCGGCTTGTTTAAGCCGTCATCGTAAACATCGGTTACCACGCCGATCACATCGCGCCAGTCATCTGTCGATCCGACGCGGACCCGTTTGCCCAGCGCGGCGGAAGGATCGTGCCACAACTCGCGCGCCAGACTTTCTGACACCAGCGCGACAGGATTCGGATTGTAGATGTCAGTCCATGTGAAATCGCGTCCTGCTACCAGCGGCGTGCCCATTGTCTTGAGGAAGCCAGGTGAAATCCACTTGAAGCGCCGAATCGTGGGCAGTTCCCCAGGACGGTAGGTGTGATCTTCAGCGAACACAGGATCGAAGGAGCCGTTCCCATCCAGCGGGATACTGCTCGAGATGCCGATCGATGTCACGCTCGGCACCACCTCTATCTTGCGTATGATCTCTTCGAATTTGCGCGGCACGTTTTGGTCGTCCGCAACTTCAGTCTTAGGGATATCGATAGTAAAGAGCTGGACTTCTTCCGGCCCAGTGAACCCGAGCTGCACTTTTGTGAGCGCGACAAACGTGCGCGTCATGAGTCCGGAGCAGATCAGCAGCAACAGTGCCAATGCAACCTGCACCACAACCAATATGCTGCGTGCGCGATGCTGGTCGCGGCTCTGGCTTGCTCCGCGTGCACTCTCGCGCAGACCGGTGGCCAGGCGCGCTCCGGCATATTTAAAGATGGGGATGGAACCGAACAGCAGGCTGGCCAGGATTGCCACCACCAGCGTAAACAGAAGCACCCAGCCATCAATGCCAATCTCATTCACCCGTGGTAGGCCCCGTGGGGCCATCGCAACTAATACGCGCAACGCGCCATAGGCAAGTCCAAGTCCCAACAGGCTGCCCAGAATTCCCAGAACCAGGCTTTCAACCAACAGGTCAGAGACAATACGGCTCCAGCCTGCGCCCAGTGCTGAACGAATGGCAAGCTCTTGCCGCCGGCCGTCCACGCGCACCAGCATGAGATTGGCAACATTGGCGCAGGCGATCAACAGCACCAGCGCGATCGATCCCATCAGCACCCACAGCACCTTGCCCACATCACCCACCACTCTGCTTTTAAGCGGCGTAAGGTTGACGCCGATGCCTGCTGATTGAAACATTTGCAGGCTGAAGCCGGGCGGAGCGGGGAAACTCGATAGCACTACAGGAATCAACCGGGTCACGTCTGCGCGGGCTTGCTCAATCGTGACTTCTTTTTTCATACGGGCGATCATCATGAAACTGAAATTGCCCAGAAATATTTTGCCGCGATCAAACTGGAACAGCAGCAGCATTCCCGGATCTTCCTGGTCAAGGATGTGAAAGTCCCTTGGCATCACACCAATGACTTGTGTTGGCTTGCCATCCACCTTGATTTCCTGTCCCACGATTCCACGATCACCGCCGAATCTGCGTTGCCAGTAGCCATACATCAAGACTGCAGTTGGTGGAGCGCTCGGCAGATCGTCCTGCCGGGAAAAGCCCCGTCCCACCACTGGAGCAGCGCCCAGGACGCCGATCATTCCATCGGTCATACGCTGCACCCGCACTTGCTCTGGTTCTCCGGTGCCGGTCACGCTAACAGAATCATTGGTCATCATCGCAATATCGTCGAATGTTTTGTTCTGCTCGCGATAGATGAAGTAGTTGGAAGGAGCGCCAGGAAAATCTGCGGCCGAACTGATTCCCGCCGCTGAATGGGAGATGACTACAAGTCGATCAGAATGCGTGTACGGTAGTGGCTTTAACAGGATTCCTTCCAGCACGCTGAAGACCACGGTATTGGCCCCCACGCCTGCGGCCAGCGTGATGAGGGTTACGGCCGTGAACATTGGCGCGCGTCCCAGCCGCCGGAAAACCTGTCTCAATTGTGTTGAAAAATATCCCATGTTTTGCCGATCCTTTCCACCCGCGCACTACCCAGGCAAGACACACATATGACTCTCTGGCTACATTTACGATAGCCAGTTGGAAAAAGTTGCAAGTTTTCCGCTTGAAGACGTTAATTTTGGATTGTGGCGGCGCAGGGATAAGATTATGGGATGCAAGATAAGAGTTTTTTCAGCTAAATCAGCGCTTTTCCACAATCAACTCCTGGCAGGTTATGCAGTAGCGGCTCCAGGGGACAGCGTTCAGGCGATTGAGGCTGATTTCCTGCTCACAGTTCAGGCAACTGCCAAACGAGCCATCCCTAATCCGGGCGAGAGCAGCTTCAACCAGGGCCAGCAGGCCGCGTTCCTGCGCTCGCTGCAGAAAAGCCATTTCTTTTGACTGCGAGAAATTGGCGCGGTCTCCTTCGTCCCGGCCAAAGTCGTGGGCTTCATGTCGTTCTTCGTTTGCCTGGCTGCGGCGCAATTCCTCACGCTTCTTGGTAAGGATGGCTTCAAATTTCGCTATTTGGGCTTTTTCCATCGGGCTCTCAACCTGGTATATCTTGCCAGAATCGATCTATTCTTACACCTTTGCCTTGGTTCGTGCTCCCCGCCAGTAAAGCAGCAGGCCAAGCCCGATAAAAACAACAGTGCTTACAATGAGTTTGGCCTCGAAGACAATTTTGTTTTCTCCGCCCGGCGGGATCATTGCCAGCGCCATTGAGCCAAGCGTAATCAGAAAAGCCAGTGATCCGGCGATCCAGATTCCCGCTTTTCCACCCGGCACCAATACTGCGCCGCTTCCCTTGCGGTCTGGCCGGTACGATAGTTTAATCGCAGCCGCATACATGTAAAGAAAAGGAATAAAGTAGAGAATGACTGACATGTCCACCAGGAATTGATAGGCGCCAATCACCGTTGCATTGATTTGTGAGAACACCAGAATCGCTGCCGAAATCCCCGCCTGAATCAGTATGGATATGTAAGGCGTTTTCCAGCGGGGATGAATCTTGCCAAAGAACGAAGGCAGGTAATTGTCGATTCCTGCGACAAATGGCACGCGCGCTACGCCGGCAACGGTAGCGCCGACGCCGCCCGCATTTCCCACCGTAACCAGAAGAGCAGCAATAATACCGAACCACGCGATTCGCAGCACGGCTGAGCTGCTGCTGATGCCCTGAAAAACCCCGTTGCGTACGTCGGTCGCGTCAGCAGACTGCAAACTCAGCAACGCTACTGTCGCAACAATGTAAATCACCGCAATCAACGCTGCTGAGGCGTAAATGGCGCGCGGAAACGTTTTGCGCGGCTCACGCACCTCTTCGCTCATGGCACAAACCAATTCCATTCCCGTGAAAGCGAAAGCAATATTCGACCAGAAATTTACCGTGTCCCAGTTCCACACCGGGAAAGAAGATTTCCACGAGAAATGTGTAATGCTGCCGTGGTGCATCCAGAGATAACCGCCGAGCCCCACCAGCATCAGCAGAGGAACATAGGTAGAAACGCCGCCTGCATTTTGCAGCCATTTCCCGATATCCAGACCTACCAGATTGAGGACCACCGCGACCGCCAGCAGCCCGATTGATGCCCATAACAAATAGGCAGGGCTGCTTGCGAGATGTCCCCACTTTGGCCCCCCGATGTACACAGACATCGCCACGCTTGCCGTCAGCAATCCGGGAAAGTAGAAGAATGTGTAAATCCAGTAGGCCCATCCCGCTACAAATCCGTGGAAATCGCCAAACGCCTCTTTGCTCCACACATAAAGCCCACCTTCGGCAGGATAGCGCGTGGAAAGCTCAATAATGATCAGTGCGGTAGGAAGGAAGAAGAGAACAGCGGCCAAAACCCACAAGCTGATGGATGAAGTGCCATTGTGGGCTGCTGCGGCGATCCAACGCGGCCCAAGCACGGCGGCAATGTTGAACAGCAGCACATCCCAGAAGCCCATGGCGCGGCGCAACTGAGATTTTGGTGTGAGGTTCTCCTCAGCCATTCATCCCTTTCCTGAACTTCCGCGATATGAATTTTACAGGAGCGAGATCATTCTATCGTGCCTGCGCAGCAAGACATTTTACGCAATAAAGAAAAGGGCCGCGGATACGGCCCGAGTTGCTGATTCATTAAAAAAAACTACTTGCGAAATTTCCGCATTAACAGCCCAAAGCCCCCGCTCGCCAAACCCAACAAACCCAACAACGGCAGGAAAGTTGCCGTAGCCGGTAGCTTGCTCTTGCCTTGCGCATCATTGGATTGCTGGTTCGGATTGATTTGTGGCGTGGTTGAGCTGTTCGCCGTGGCTTCCGATCCAGCGGAGCTTCCCTGGGTCGCGGCTGGAGGCGGAGTTCCAGTTTGCTGGCTGGATGCGCTGCTTTGTGCCGGTGAGCTGCCTTGCGCGGCTGGTGAAGAGGTCTGCGCGGTTTCGCTCTGCGGCTGGCTCGGCGCTGTAGTGCTTGATGAAGCAGAGCTCTGCGTGGCTTCGCCCGGCATGGATCCTGCTGGGCCTAAAGGCGGCATGTTTTTGGCTGTGGTGACTCCAGTCTTGTTGCTGAGCATCTGCTCGACGTCCTGGTTGGTAAGCGTTTTCGCATTCGTTGCGGACTTTGCTGCTTTGTACTGCGCTGCGATCTGGCCCAGGCTTGCGCGGTTTGGATTGGGCCCCGGCCCGGCCTCTGCATAAGACGACGGTCCAAAATCATTTCCATTGGGTTCGCCTGATGCAGCGGTTCCTTCTGCCGCATTTGTTGTATTTTCTGCTGGAGCAGTCACTGCCGGAGCGCCTGACGTCGCCAACTCATTAGCGCTTGTCGTGGTAACCACAGGCTGTATTCCCGGTTGGCTGTAATACACCACGGTATCGTTTGGCGGGGGGGCGACGTTGTTGGATAAAGGGGCAGAATTACTGATCCCCGCTCTTCCTGCATCGCTGATTCCTGCTGTGGGCGCAGGCGCAGCAAACGTTGTGCTTGGGGTTGTTGGTCCATTGCCCAGCAAGACTGTGTTTCCGCTTAAAGTCGGAGTGGCCACAGTTCCCGGCGCTGTTTGCGCGTTTGAAGGCTGGCTAAGGGCGATCATCGCCCAGACGAAGACCGCTGCTGCTAAAAACCTGCGAAACATAGTTCACCTCTAACACTCATACATCCATAGGATTACGGGAGCGCAAACAGGGGATGCCAGAGGAACAGCAATCAGTATTTGGCCGTCAGCCCAAACCGGGATTGTGCGAAATCAACTCAGTCGCCCTCGTGGCAACTAACTGCCCACAAACCGGGCATACAGGCTGCGAGCAACAGCCGTGTTATTCGTCCCTTTGATGATGGCCCGGCCATCGGGAAAAAGAGTCATTTCATAGGGATCACGCCAGAATTTAAGCACAAAAGCGTTGTGCTTGACTGTGCCGTGGGCTTCCAGCCGGGTGGACATCTCAGCAAAGTTTACGGGCCGCGATCTTTCATGGATCTGCACGGAATTTCTTCCGCAGAGCGTGATTTGCGGACGGCGCTCGCCTGCCAAATGGGGAAATTCATGTTTACCGCAGGTCTGGCAATCTTTGCGTGGCTTGTCTGCGGCGATCTCCGCCTGCTCATTACTCCAAACATCCAAGGAAAGCAATGTCCTGCGCAGTTTGTCCCTGGCCCCGACTAGAAGCTTTATTGCCTCGGTCGCCTGGATTGATCCAATCACGTTCACCGCGCTGTTCAGGATGCCCGCCGTATCGCAGGTCTCCACTGTCCCGCTGGGCGGGGCAGGAAACATGCACGCCAGGCACGCGGTTTCGCAGGGAATAATATTCATGGTCACGGCATAGGCAGCTACAGCAGCGGCGTAAATCCACGGTTTGCCATGCTTCACAGCAAAATCATTGATCAGGTAGCGGGTCTCAAAATTGTCAGTGGCGTCCAGAATCAAATCGGCTTCGCTCAGGAGCGCAGCAGCATTTTCCGGTGTCAGGTCGGCGACCTCAGCTTTTACCTGCACGTCAGAGTTAAAAGCTGCAATCTTGTTTGCCGCTGCAACTGCTTTGGGCAAGGACTCGATGGCGTCAGCTTCATCAAAAAGCGTTTGCCGTTGCAGGTTGCTGGGCTCAACATAGTCACGGTCAATAATCACCAACCGGCCCACGCCTGCCCGCGCCAGCAGTCCGGAAACGCATGCGCCGGTTGCGCCGCAGCCGACAATGGCCACCCGCCCCTGCGCCAGCCGTGCCTGGCCTTGGGCCGCAATTCCGGGAAACAGCACCTGGCGCGAGTATCGATCTTCAAACTTCATGACACATTTATTATAGGTGTATTAAAGAAGGGGCAATTTAAAGCGGTTTCCAGCGAGAGCTTGCTGGCCCGCGCACGTGCAACTAAGGTCCAAGCTGCTGCCATCGAAGTACACAAAGCGACTTCAAAAAAAGGGGCGAATATTGCCACGCTTTCGACCAGTGTGCCTGGCCATTGTGTTGTGCCTGGGTGTGTGCGCGGCGCAGCAACAGCCATCCGCAGGTCAGGGCGCGCCCGGCCAAAGCCCCCAAGCGCAGGATCAGGTAAACCTGCCTGCGCCTACGCCGGATAAACCAGGAGTCTCTCCTCAGCCTGCTCAACTCTCGCCTGCGCTGCCCGCTGTTCCGGCTTTAAACCTTAATAGCCTGCAGGGAATTAAGGTCGCCGCCATTCAGATCAACAGCCCCGCCATAGATAATCCTGAAAACCTTCTTTCACTTTTGCCGCAGAAAATAAATGAGCCGCTGGATAAATCCAAAATCCAGCAATCGGTGCAAAAACTGTACGATACCGGCCGCTTTGCTGAAATTCAGGTAGAGGCACAGCGTACGCCAAAGGGCGAGGTGACGCTGGTATTTGACGCGCGAGGGAATTATTTCTTCGGCTCGCTACTGGCGGAAGGAGCTCCGGGCAAGCCGAGTGACAGCCAACTGGTCAACGCCAGCAAACTAAATTTGGGAGAGCAATTTACCGACGAAAAGATCAAGTCCGGCATTGAAGGCATGCAACGATCACTGCAGGAAAGCGGCTATTATCAATCCACCATCAAGCCTTTTTACGAATGGGATGCGCGCACCCAACAGGTTAAGGTGCTTTTTGTGGTTGATCGTGGCAAGCCCGCACGCGTGGGACAGGTGAACGTGACGGGATCGCCGGGATTTAGCGCGGACGAAGTGCGCAAAATCACCAAACTTCATTCCGGCAGCACGGTCAATATTTCCAAAGTTACCAATGCGCTGGAGCGACTGCGTAAGCGTTACCAGAAGCAGGACCGCCTTGAAGCCCAGGTCACGCTGACGCAACGCATCTACCATCCGGAGACCAATCGGGTGGATTACACCTTCGACATCACCGGCGGCCCACTTGTGGACGTTAAAGTTGAGGGAGCAAAGATGCGACGCGGGGTGATCAAAAAGTTGGTGCCAATTTACGAAGAGAGCGCCGTGGACGATGATCTGCTCAATGAGGGATCGCGGAACATCCGCGACTATCTGCAAAGCAAAGGCTATTTTGACGCGAAGGTCAGCTATGAGCAGACTCAAGATTCCACGACAGAAAGGCGCGACGTGATCTTTCACATCACGCGGAGCCAGCGGCACAAACTGGTGGATCTGACCATTCAAGGGAATCATTATTTCCAGCGCGACGATCTGCGCGAGCGTATGGTTATGCAGCCGGCTGGCGGCCTTCTGCTCTATGGGCTGTTCAGCCAATCCACCCTTACGCGCGATGTGCAATCAATTGAGAATTTGTACCACAATAACGGTTTTCTCCAGGTAAAGGTGACGCCTGAAGTGGATGATAACTACGGGAAGAAAGGCCATATTCGTGTCATCCTTACAGTGAATGAAGGCCCGCAGACGACGGTGGGCAAGCTCACAATTGAAGGAAATGAGGCGCTCCCGGAAACACAGATTCGTAGCATGATCTCAGCTTCTGAAGGCCAGCCTTACTCAGACTCCATGGTCATTGCTGATCAAACCGACGTAATGAATGGCTATTTTGACCTTGGCTTCCCCCAGGCGAAGTTTGAGTACACCACGCAGCCTGAAGCCGGCGATCCTAACAAGATTGACCTGACTTACAAAATTACTGAAGGACCGCAAGTTTTTGTGGACCAGGTTTTCATTGCCGGGCTTAACTATACCCGTCCGTTTGTGGTACAGCGTGAAGTCAAGATTGGCGGCGGTGACCGCCTGAGCCAAAGCCAGATGCTCAATTCCCAGCGCCGCCTGTATGACATGGGAATTTTTAATGAGGTCAATGTAGCGGTCCAGAACCCTGACGGTGATGCCACCCACAAAAATCTCAATTTCCAGCTTGCTGAAGCGCGACGTTACACCTTTAATTACGGCTTTGGTTTAGAAGTGCAGACCGGGCAGCCCAGCGGAGTGACGAACCCGCAGGGTTCTACTGGGGTAAGCGGAAGAGTATCCTTTGATGTGACGCGGCTCAATTTCCGCGGGCGCGACCACACCATCACCTTCAAGAGCCGTTACGGCAATCTGGAAAAGTTAGCTCTGATTGGATATCAGGCGCCGCGACTCTTTGATTCTGAAAAGCTTACGCTCGACTTCACCACGTTTTACCAACAGACCAACGACGTGCGCACCTTCACGGCCAAGCGACTGGAAGGTTCGGCTTCCCTCACGCAGAACCTGAATCGCGCTACCACTTTGCTTTACCGGCTGATCTACCGCCGCGTAAGCACTGACAATCTTGTGATCGCTGCTAACCTGATACCTTTGTTCTCCCAGCCGGTGCGCGTGGGCCTGCCGGACTTTACTTACATTCGCGATACACGCGACAATCCGATTGAATCGCTGAAGGGAACATTCTCCACTTTTGACTTCGGCGTGGCTTCCAAAGTCTTTGGCTCACAGACAAGTTTCAATCGGGTAGTGGTGCAGAATTCCAGCTATTACCAATTCCACAAGCGCCGCTGGGTTTTTGCGCGCAACACCCGCATTGGCGTGGAAGAGCCGTTTGCCAGCACACAATTTGTCCCCCTGCCGGAACTCTTTTTTGCCGGAGGCCCCACGTCGCATCGCGGCTTTGGCATTAATCAGGCTGGACCACGCGATCTAACCACCGGCTTTCCTCTGGGCGGCGAAGCGCTTTTCCTAAACAACCTTGAGCTACGCACCCCGCCGCTCCCGTTTCCTTTTGTCGGCAACAACCTGAGCGCGGTAGTGTTTCATGATATGGGGAACGTTTTTTCCACCGCGGGAGACATGGTGAACAGCTTCTTTAAATATTCGCAGCCTGATCGCAGTGCGTGCCTCACTCCCGGCGCTACCACCTGTAACTTTAACTATGTATCGCACGCTATTGGCAGTGGAGTGCGCTATCGCACACCCATTGGCCCGGTGAGTTTTGACGTTGGTTACAACCTCAATCCGCCGGCATTTCCCACTGCCGCAACGCCAACAACGCCTGCAACGTCACAGGTGCTCAGGCACCTGAACTTCTTTTTTAATATTGGGCAGACTTTTTGATGAAGAGATGTTTACAGTTCGCGCTCGTGCTGTTGCTGCCGATCGCCGGGCTTGCCCAGCCACAAGTGGTGGACCGCATGGTGGCTGTGGTGAACAAGCGCGTGATTCTGCAAAGCGAACTGGACCAGGCGGCACGGGTTGAATTTCTGCTTCAGGGCAAGCCTATCGCGTCACTAACGCAGGCAGACACAGCCGCCGTGCTGGAGCAGTTGATTGACCGTTCGCTGCTCGATCAGCAGATCGTCAATCCTGCCATGCTCGATCCTTCGCTGGAAGAGATTGCAGCCAAGGTGAGGGAAGTGCGGCAGAATTTTCCCGGGAGTGTTGGTCGGGACGATGATCGCTGGAAAAGCACTCTTACTACGTACGGACTTACAGCACAAGACCTTGAGGAGCAACTTTCTTCTCAGGCACGCATTCTACGTTTTGTCGATCTGCGTTTTCACGCGCTGGTCCGCGTGGAAAAAGATGATATTGAAACTTATTATCAGGAAAAATTTCTGCCTGAGGTACGCAAACGCAATGCTACAGCACCCGCGCTGGCAGACGTCTCTGACAAGATTGAACAGATTCTGGTGGAGCAGCGGATTGACAATCTGCTGAGCGACTGGCTGAAGACCTTGCGCGCGCAGGCCCACATTGAAACAATGTTGCCTGCTCCATCTGCCCCCGCTGCCGGTACCGCGCCATGACCCCAAATACACAGACCGAGGTTGCAACTCCGGCAGGCACAGGAAAGAAGCGCCGATTCCGCCGGATGTTAGCGATTGCGGCGCTTGTCTTGCTGGGGCTGCTGGGCGGTCTGGCGATTTACCTCAACAGCGATTCATTCCGTGAAACCGTGCGCGCTCGCATGATTGCTGATCTGGAGCGTGCGACTGGCGGCAGAGTGGAGATTGGATCGTTTAGCTGGAAACTCTCCGAGCTGCAATTTGAAATTCACAACCTGACGATCCACGGCCGCGAAGCAGCGAATGAAGTGCCATATGCCCATGCTGACCGCATCTTTGTCGACCTCAAAGTGATTTCGTTTTTCTCGCGCAAGATTTCACTGGAAAAATTCGATATCGATGGCGCGGTGTTCCACCTGATTATTTATCCCGATGGCAGCACCAACCAGCCATCGCCACAGGCTGGCCGTTCAGGTAATGATGAGGAAGCAAAAAATCTGTTTGATCTTGCGATCAAAGAAACGGCGATCAATAACGGCACCTTGATTATCAACCAGGAAAAGATTCCGTTTGTGCTTGGAGGCAAAGATCTTTCTGCGGGGATGAGTTATGTCCCAAGCCAGAAGGCCTATGACGGCCATCTCGATCTTGCCCCGCTTCATATTGTTTATCGCGAGCACGGCAGCAGCGGCGTGGTTGACGCTGAGGTGCACACAAATTTTTTCCTTCGGGAAAAAGAGACTGAGATCAAGTCGCTCAAGATTTCTACCAAGACTTCCCAGGTTGAAGCCAACGGCACCTTACGCAATTACAACAATCCGGAAGTTATGCTGCAATATCAGGCGTCGCTTGATTTGCCTGAGGTTGCCAGGCAAGCCAACGTGCAGGAGCTCCGCGCCGGACGCACCGATCTGAAAGGCACACTTACTTATCAGAGCCAGCATTACTCATCGCAAGGTACGCTTAACGCGCGCGGTCTGGAGTGGCGTGATGCCACAGTGCGGCTCACCGGTATTGATGCCACTTCTCCCTATACAGTCACGCCGGACAAGATTGTCTTGCCGCACCTGGTTGCACGCGCTTTTGGCGGCAACGTGCAGGGAAATCTGCAGGTCACGAATTGGAACGCTGCTCCAGCGCAAGGTCGCAAAGGCCCGCAGCAAAATGGAACTGTCAAGCTCCATCTTTCTGGCGTAGAAATTCGGAAAGTAGCGGAGGCGGTTTCAAATCCCAGGCTGCGGCTGGATAAGGTTGAGCTTGCGGGAAATATTTCCGGCGACATTAACTCTACGTGGATCGGATCACCGAAAAGAGCGGTTACGGACCTTAAGCTGGAGGTAAATCCTCCCGCAAACCCGACCGCCAAAGAAGTTCCAGTCACCGCGCAGTTACAAGCTGTCTATCACGGTGATATTCGCACGCTCGATGTAGCCGAGCTTACCTTGGCAACACGGGCCATCCGCGTAAGCGCTACCGGTGAGTTGGGCTCAGACAAAGCTCAGGCCCGCGTTTCACTCAACGCGACTGATCTGCATGAGCTACAGCCTGCGCTGGATGCGCTTGCTCCGGGGACGCGCATTCCGGTGGTGCTGGAAGGGCGCTCATCGTTTA
>DASRDW010000150.1:0-29003 GCA_035652415.1 Candidatus Angelobacter sp.
TAGTGCCTGGAGCGGATTTTGCCAATTCTTCTTTCGCATCATATGGCTCTCATTCCATCCGGATCGATCTTGTCTCCCAGTGATAGCGCAACGCCAGCAGGCGCAAGCCGAAGCCGCACACTGAACCAAGCGCTGTAGAAATTTCGCGTGGTAGTTTCAAAGCGTCACACGCTAAGAAGACCGCAGCGCCGAAGGTCGCTGCAATCGCATACAACTCGCCGCGCTCAAAAATCTTTGGTGTGCGCCCGCTGAGCACGTCGCGAATGCAGCCGCCGCCAACCGCAGTGGTCGCACCCAGCAGCAATGCAGGAAGCCATCCCAGGCCGTTGTTGAGCGCGCGCGTGCTGCCGGAGACTGCGAAGAGGCCGAGCGCAGCAGCGTCAACAAAAATGATCGCCCGCTCCGTGTTTTTGCCGATCCTCTGGGCAAACATCATGCCGATGGCGGCGCCGGCCAGGGCAACCATCAGATAACGCGCATCGGCAAAGGCCAGCGGCGGCCCTTTTTGCAGGATCAGGTCGCGAGTAATGCCGCCGCCCAGCGCTGAAGCCAACGCCAAACCGGTAACGCCGACCAGATCATACTTGTAGCGCGTATCGCGCACCGCGGCCAGCGCTCCACCCAGCGCGCCCACAAAGACGCTGAGGAAATCGATGAGCGAAAAAAGTTTGTCTATAGGCAGGTTCACTGCTGCTCAATTCTACTCACTTGCGCTTTTCCCTGCGCGCATGTACCCACGTAACTTTCCTTAAACCAGCACAGTGATACATTGAGCGCTCACTTTTTACGCTGTGCTTTTTGGTTTACTTTTTAACGAGGGGCGGCGGTTGTAACAACCGCCCCAACCCCTCTAAGGCTGATATCGTGCGATAAGCCAGATGTACGATCCTCCTGCTTGCTGCTGGGTTATTTTGGGGCTGTCAAGGAAGCACGCCAACTGCAAATCTCACCCCACAACCTGCGGCGATACAACCGAGCCCTGTCTTTGCCAGTGTCGCCGATCTTTCCAGATATCCGCTAAAGTTCGACGGACAACTTGTGATCGTTCGAGCCTGGCTGGTAATGGGTTGGGAAGGTGACAATTTCCTGTTCGATGCTTCGGCGCCTCCCGATCGCAATATGCCAAGTCGCGTTACTCCATCCATCTGGCTTTACTGTAAGCCCGAGCACGAGGAACAAGTTTACGGTGCAATCAGCCGTCAACGCGTGCTTGGCACATTCACGGGATACTTCCATTTCGTGCCTGATCAGAAGTCCCGAATCCAAAGCGTCTTTGATCCGGGGCCATTGCAGTTGGAAGGTATCCGAGTGACCCAACTGGACTCGGAAGACCGATAGGGCACATGGATTTAACTCGTGACTCTTTCCCAACTCTTCTTGCTCATTCCCAAAAAAGTTGCACTGTTATTGGCCGCTTCATTCATCGAAAGCTCATCGGCGTTGTGCTGCACTGGACACAGGCTTCAGTAATCTTCAGCTCTTGCCTGCACCGTGGCAACATCTCTAGCTATGCCGCACTTTCCCCAAACACAAAGCAAGACGCGTTCTCCGCGAGTGAGAGTTCCTAACAGCGAATCAATTCGCTTTAACCTGGGTGGCCGGCAGGTCTCAGCCGTGTTGCAGAAGATTTCTTTGACTGGCGGCCTGGCCGAGTTCACTTCCAGCATCGGGAGCGCAACTATCGCGGAAGCGAAATTGAATACCATCTCCGGCCAGGTAAGCGGGCTAGTGGAATTTCTGCCTTCACCCGATGGAACCGCAACCTATCCGTTCCGTTTCATCGCGCTGAGTGACCAGGATTACGAGCGCCTGAGCAGCACCATTAAGGTGATGCAGCAACAGGGCTTTGGCGCCTAGGTTCTGGCGCTGGAAGATCGCTTTTCCGCGTTTGGCAAATAGATGTGATGAGTTGCGCATAACCGTACTTCTCCGCTTTACAAAATCTTTACGCCAGGGCAACTGGGTTCTTACACCACCGCTCCAATATTTGTGTTTTCATAGTTAAGCAATTGGGCCTTTGATCTTCCTGCCGTGCGGGCCACAGCATTAACCAACTTGCTTACAAATTGAAGGAGACGAATTCTCATGAAGACTATCCACAAGCTGTTTCTGCTGGCCGTGTGTATGCTGGCAATGAGCGCATTTGCGCAGCAAACCCCGCCAGCCCAGGGCGGCGGTGACGATCAGGGACAAGGACAAGGCCATCATCGCCGGGGTATGCCGAGCGTTGACGATCAGGTCAAGCACCTCACCGAGCAACTTTCTCTCACAGACGATCAGCAGACCAAAGTCAAAGCCATTGTGCAGGATGCACATGACCAGGCGGCAAAGCTCATGCAGGATGAATCCATGTCTCGCGAGGACAGGATGACCAAAATGCGCAGCCTGCATGAAACTGCAACCGGCAAGATTCGCGACATCTTGACCGATGATCAGAAGAAAAAATTTGACGATATGCAAAAAGAAATGCAGGAGCACATGCGCGATCGTCATCAGGGTGGTGACAGCAGCAATCCCAAGTAAGCACTTTGCGGAAGGGCGCTTGCCGTAAGCTGGCCATGCGCCCTTCTTCGCTTTATCTCGTCATTACAGCCCGCAGCCAGGACAATCTGACCCAGAGTTGCTCCTGTTCCCTTTTTGA
This sequence comes from Candidatus Angelobacter sp., assembly GCA_035652415.1. GTDB lineage: Bacteria > Acidobacteriota > Terriglobia > Terriglobales > Acidobacteriaceae > Angelobacter. The sequence goes on from DASRDW010000150.1 coordinate 2,642, forward strand.
ATTCAGCTTCTTTAAGGCAATTCGTGCTCAGGCCTACCCTCCTTCAGCCATAAACGTGCATCACATCATGACTGGCCGCCATACCCCAGAAGGAGACCACGAACCCATGAACACAGTAAGGGCCCTAGCATTCTTATGCATTACCATGCTGGCAGTCGGGGCATTTGCTCAGTACCCATCCAGCAGCCAACCGCAGCAGCCCCAGGGCAGCATGCAGCCGAGCCAACCACAAACTCAGCCTTCACAAACTCAGCCAGGGCAAACTCCTGGGACAATGCAGGGGCAACCGAGCCAGCAACAGCCAAGCTCCACCCACGGAGCGTCCATTGATGACCAGGTACAGATGCTGGCGCAACAACTGAACCTCACGCCAGACCAGCAGACCAAGATCAAGTCTGCGCTGGAAGACCAGCACACCCAGGCAATGAGCATCATCGGCGACAACTCATTGCAGCGTGCAGACAAAATCCAGAAGATCCATACCCTGCGTGAAAGCACCATCACCAAGGTCCGGGCAACGCTCACCAGCGATGATCAGAAAACCAAGTTTGATCAGATGGTGCAGGCACAGGACCAGCACACGCGCCAGGTTGAACAACAGGAACAGCAGCAGGCGCCGCCAAAGCACTAGCCTGTCTACTTCGTATTTCATACAAAAGGCGTCTTGAAAAAGGCGCCTTTTGTTTTTGCGCTTGCGTGCGCCATCACCTCAAAAAAACGAGTATGCTTGCCTGATCTGCTGCGTTTCAGGAAAGGCGTATGCACATCATTGCCGGCATTCTTTTTGCTCTTGTGGCTTCATTCGCGAACCAATCTGCGCAGCAGCCTGAGTGGTGCCGCAGCCTTCCGCGACCGGAGTATCGCAAGCTGGAGCGCGTCACGGTATCGGACAAGTGGTTTGAAGTTTATCGCATACGCCCCGGCGTCTTTGCCATCTATGAGCCGCATCAACAGGAAGAAGTGATTCCCTATCTCATCCTGGGCAAAAAGCGTGCGCTGCTCTTTGATACCGGCATGGGCATCAGCAACATCAAGAAGCTGGTGGAAGGCCTGACAAATTTACCAGTAAGCGTGGTGAATTCGCACACGCACAATGATCACGTTGGCGATAACTGGCGCTTCAGCGACATCTACGGCATGGATACGGCTTTTACTCGCGAAAATGCCAAAGGCTCAACCGCTGATGCGAAAGCAGAAATCACTCCCGACGCCATCTGCGGCAAATTGCCGGCTGGCTTTGACGCCAAAGCTTATGCCACGCGGCCATTTCACATTACGCATTGGCTCCATGGCGGCGAAAAAATTGATCTTGGCGGACGCGTGCTTGAAGTGATTCCCACTCCAGGCCACACGCCGGATTCAATCTCACTGTGGGATGCGCAGAACAAATTGCTCTTTACTGGAGACATGTATTATCCCGGCCCGATTTTTCTGTATCGTCCTGAAACCGATCTGGACGCTTACGTGGCCTCAATCAAGAAGATGAACGCGCTCGGCGCAAAGTTGCTGCTGCCCGCACACAACGTTCCGGTGGCCGATCCTGCTGATCTTCCACGCGTGCTTACGGCCATAGAGCAAATACGCAGCGGCAAGATCAAGCCGGTCAAAGCTGGCAATAAGGTGGAGTACAAGTTTCAGGGATTCTCGTTTTTGATGAGATAGCTTTTGTCTGAAATCTCAAGCGAAGCGAGAGATCCATATTCCAACGAGCCTGCTTGGAGAGAACACTCAGTTCTCTGAAGAAACTCATTTCGCTGCCCAAAAAGCTCCTGCTGGGAATATGGCCCCCTCGCTTCGCTTCGGGGTTTCAGAAAGAACTATCGAGCTTCTCTCTCCAGCAAAGATTCCTTCCTCTTCAAGCCCCAGCGATAGCCAGCCAGGCGTCCACTTTTATGCACCACGCGATGGCACGGCACCACCACTGCCACTGGATTTGAAGCACACGCATTCGCCACGGCACGTACTGCCTTTGGCCTGCCGATGGAAGCGGCGACTTCTGCATAGGTGCGCGTTTCGCCTGTGGGAATCTTTCTCAGCGTCTCCCACACTAACTGCTGGAATGCTGTGCCCTGAATATCGATAGGGATATTCAGCGCGGCAGCAGAGCCCGCAAGAAGTTGCTGTACTTGAGCCACCAACTGCTTCAGCCCTTCATCGTCGCGCTGAATTTCAGCCGCGCCAAATTCATGCTTGAGCTCTCGCACCAATCCGGCATCGCTCTCACCAAAGCGGACAGCGCATACGCCGCGCTCGGTTGTCGCAAGCAACAGCTTGCCCAGTTCGGTGACCAGGATGGTATAGCGGATCTCAACTCCCTCGCCTTTGCGACGAAAAGCTGAAGGCGTCATGCCCAGTTGCGCCGGGATGCTTTCATAAGCACGACTGCTGGAGCTGTAACCAGCTTCATAGATAGCGTCAGTCACGCGGCCTTCGCTCAGCAGAGCCTGGCGAAATTTTCCTGCTCGCCGCGCCTGCTGGTACTGCCGCGGACTGATGCCCAGAACGCGTTTGAACAATCGCTGAAAATGAAATGGGCTGATAGCGACGTGCCGGGAGATGGCAGTCAGGCTCAGCGTGATGTCAAGGTTTTCATCAATGTACCGGCATGCGGCCTCAATCTTTTGCGCCTGCGGATTTCGCTCCAGCGGCGAGCAACGCTGGCAAGCGCGGTATCCAGCTTGCTGCGCCTTGGCGGGCGAATCAAAGAACTCCACATTTTCACGCCGTGGCCGGCGACTGGGGCATGAAGGGCGGCAAAACACACCCGTCGATCTCACCGCGTAAACAAACCGTCCGTCCGCACGCACATCGCGCGCCAGCACCAGTGACCATTTCTGATTTGTATTGCCTGCTGCCTGTAATTGCATTTTATTTTCCTCCGCAAACCCACTCTAAGGACTTTGCGGCGCCGCGGACTATCCGCAGCTTGCTCTCAAAATAAATCTCTCAAAATTCAATTTTAAAACCTTTGCAGGCGGCGGCCTGAATAATTTGGCTCAAGTCTGCTGCCACTGTGCTTACAGATCAGGAATATTTTTACGACCGACCAAACCAAAGATGCCAGACCTAGCCGAATGGCGGATGCGCAGATCCATGCTGATCCCGCAAAGTGTTCTTGTTAAAGAAACAGAGAAGGAAAACGAACATGGAAAATATCTGGGGAACACTGGCAAGAGAATTGGCAGATGCCTCTGCCGAAGCGGGCAAATCAGTGGTGGGCGTGCATGGAGCGCGGCATTTTTCCAGTGCCATTGTGATCGCCAAAGATGCGGTTGTAGCGGCAAACCACGCGGTGCGGCGCGATGATGAGATCACTGTGGTCACCGCTCCCGGCCAAACGCTGGCAGCGCGAGTCGCGGGACGCGATCCTGGCACTGACTTGGCGGTCCTGCGCCTGCAAGCGCCTGTTGACGCCCCTGCGGCGCGATGGGGAACAACTTCAGACCTGCGCGTAGGCGAACTGGTGCTGGCGCTAGCGCGCACCCGGCGCGGCAACGTAGTGGCCAGTTCCGGAATTATTTCCGGACTCATCAACGCGCCTCTACGCACCTGGCGCGGCGGCGAGATTGATCAATTCATCCGGCCTGATCTCACTTTCTACGCCGGTTTTTCCGGCGGGCCGCTGGTGAACAGCCAGGGAGAATTTCTTGGCATGAATACCGCCGGGCTGCATCGCTCGGGCATTACGGTGCCGGCTTCCACGGTATCGCGCGTTGCGGCAGAGTTGCTGGAAAAAGGCCACGTGGAACGCCCCTATCTCGGCCTGGCGATGCAGAGCGTTCCGGTGCCGGAATCTTTGCGTTCGCGGCTGAATCTAAACGCAAGCGAAGGTCTGCTGCTGGTGCACGTTGAACCGGAAAGCCCGGCGGAAAAAGCCAGCCTTCTGCTTGGCGACCTGCTACTGACGCTGGATGGCCAGCCGATGGCTGACACAGATTCAGTTCAGGAAGCTTTGCGCAAGAGCAAACCCGGCGACCGGATTGAAGCTGGCCTGGTTCGCGGAGGAGCGCTGGTCAAGGCGACAATCCAGCTTGCGGCGCGGCCCTAATCGCTAATGCAGGGACCATCTCAGCGCCAATGCCATAAGAAGCAATTTCGTGCAGGCGGCTGCGTTTGCTAAGCGTATCCGTAGTCTGACAATGGAGAAGCCGATCAATATCTCGCGCGTGATGGTGATTGCCGCGCTGGCTGCGCGGCGGTCCTCACTTGCGCAGATGACAGCGCAAGCACTACGCAACCATGCGCACATTACTTCTGATTCGCAGCTATCTCTTGAACAATCCACTGCCGGTGGCGCGGAGCTTCTGCTCGCCGATCTCGAGTCCCCAGCGCCCGCTGCGGCGCTCATCGATTTTCTTGCGAACGCGCCTGCGGGTACTGGTGCGATCACGCTGATCGATAACCCGAACCGTGGCTGGATGCGGGCGGCGCTGTCTGTGCCGGTTCACGCCATCCTCGCTCGCGATAGCGGCGTCGATGACTTGCGACTCGCCCTACAGGCAGCTGACGCCGGCTTGGTGCTGCTTCATCCAACATCGGCGCGCGGGCTGACCTCAGCAAACTTCTCTGAAACTAGAAATGATAATGGTCTTGTTGAAGAACTCACTGGACGCGAATGCCAGGTGCTTCGCTTAGTGAGCTCTGGTTTTGGGAATAAGGAGATTGCTGACCGGCTAGCCATCTCAGAACACACCGTGAAGTTCCACATCAGCTCGATCCTCAGCAAGCTCAACGTCGCCAGCCGGACAGAAGCCGTAAGCCTGGGGATTAAGCGCGGCATCATTCCGCTTTAGTGCAGAAGTCAAAGCGCTTCATATCATTATTTTTTCTGAGAAATGTGGCCATTTCATCTCGCGTTTTCGGCTGATGCTCGTCGCCCAAATTCGCGCTACTACACTGAATAAGTGCACCCTGCTCGACTGTCCCAATGAGCTAGACCCAATGAGGGTAAAAGTGCATCAGAGAACATGTTATGCTCGAAATTGCCACTCGTCTCCACCGCTCAAATTTGTAAGAGCAGGAGAAAAAGCTAGATGGAATCCTCCCCTACGGCCCGCAAGCGCGTACTTATATGGGCCGTTACATTTTTGCTGCCTCTAGCCGCCTGGAGCGTCGCAAGGTTTAGTCTGCCTTTTTTCCATTCCGGGCCTGGCGTATTTTTTATTGCTGCCGCGTGCATTGCAGCAGTCATTGGCGGCCTGCCCACAGCTTTGGCTGGGGCGTTGCTGAATACCGCCGCTCTCAACGGCTTTGCTTATCTTTATCAGCCGGGAAACTCCAACACCGCCAACGAGCTGTGGTCGGCGTTGCTGATTGCGGTGGCTTTGATTGTGGGCCTGGCACGGCAAAAATGGTCGGCTGCGGAAATGCTGGCTGGCCGCCTCAGTTCCGATCTTGCGCGCCTCCGCGACGAACTGGAATCACAGCGCAGCGACCTCAAACGCTTTCACGATCTAAGCGTGCGCCTCTCCAGCAACCTGGAACTGCAGCGCCTGCTGAATGATGTGCTGACTTCCATCGCCACTTTGCAGAAGACCGATCTTGGCATGCTTCTGCTTTTGCCGGAACCTTTGAGCAAGACGCTGCACGTGGCCGCGCATACAGGTTTCACCGCGGAACAGATCAAGTTGTTCGGCGAGTTGCCTGCATCGTTTTTCTCTCCGGATCGCCGCGTGCTGATTGAAGACATTGACAAGTCTGGAACGTATTTCCCTTTTGTGGATGCAGCTGATCAAGTTGGCTTCCGCTCTATCTTCAGCACGCCCATTATCAACATTCACGGCGACGCATTGGGCGTGGTGGTAACGTTTTTCCGCAAGCCGAATGCGCCCAGTGATCGCCAATCGCGCCTGGTTGAGTTATATGCGCGCCAGGCTGCCAACGCGCTGGACAACGCCCGGCTCTATCATCGCTCATTGCAAACATTGGCGGCGGAGCAACAACGCACGGCAGTGCTGCGCTCTCTGGCTGAAGCTTCCGTTAAGATCAATTCAGCACTCACGCTGGACTCTCTTCTCCAGGCAATCACTGACCAGGCGCGGTACATCATTGGCGCGCGCCAGGCACTGGCCACTTTGCTGCCCAAAGGCGAATTGAACCGCAGCCTCACCTGTATTTCTGTGGTGGAAGGGCAAACAGCCCTTGAGTTCGCCAAGGAAAGTTCGGAGATGTTCATTCTGGCCTGCAATCTGAATAAGCCTGTGCGCCTGGGGCAAGGCGCACGCGCTAATACCTGGGGACCAGTTAGACGGGCCACGGATGCCGCGCGTTATGGCTGGCTGGCCGCTCCATTACTCACCCGCGACGGGCGGAATCTTGGCTTGATCCAGCTTTCGCAAAAATTAAACGGTGATTTCTCCCCCGATGACGAAGCCATTCTCGTCCAACTCACCCACATGGCATCCGTGGCCATTGATAATGTGCGCCTCTACCGTGAAGCGCAGGAGCAGATTGCTGAAACCAAGCGCGCGCAGGAGATGCTGGAGCGCGGCAAAGAGAGCATGAAGCTGGCGCAGGAATACGTCGGCATCGGCATCTGGGAGTGGGACCTGCAGACCGGCGCGCTTGCCTGGTCTGACGAAATTCGCCGCTTGCATGGAATCGAGCCAGAAAGATTTGATGGCCGTTATGAAAGCTGGATGGAAACCATATTCTTTGAAGACCGCCAGCAGGTACACAAATCCATTACTGACGCTCTGGCCAGCAACGGCGAATATGAAGTGCAGTATCGCGTGATCTATTCCGATAAGAGCACGCACTGGCTGGAAGCACGCGGCCGCACAATCCTCATGGGAGATGCACCAGTTCGAATGTTAGGCGTGGTCATGGATGTGAGCGCGCGCAAAGCGGCGGAGCAAACCTTACGCCAATCGGAAAAGCTTGCAGCTACGGGCCGGTTGGCTGCCAGCATCGCGCATGAGATCAATAACCCGCTGGCCTCGGTGATGAATGCGTTGTACATCCTGCGAACCAGCGCCAGGGTGCCGGATTCTGCGCTGGTCTTTGTGAAGACCGCGGAAGAAGAGCTGGCGCGCGTGGTCCACATTACCAAGCAGACGCTCGGCTTCTATCGTGAAATCTCGTCGCCGGTCATGAGTTCCGTGCCACAGTTGTTTGACGAAGTCCTCACCGCCTATGACTCCCGGCTGGAGCAGGGGCACATCACCGTGCACAGAACGTTTGCCGATGTCGGCCAACTGGCGGCATTTCCCAGCGAGCTGCGCCAGGTCTTTTCCAACCTGATCTTGAATGCGATTGAGGCAAGCGCACCCTCTGGCAATATCTTCATCCGCGTGCGGCACGCGCACAACGGAGAAGGTGTTACAGGGATTCGTATTACCGTGGCGGATGACGGTTGCGGCATTGCGAAAGAAAACATGTCGCGCATCTTTGAGCCATTTTTTACCACCAAGGAATCCAAGGGCACAGGATTAGGTCTGTGGGTGAGCCAGGGAATTGTGCAGAAGCATCAAGGCCAGCTTGCAGTGCGCAGCCGTACTGATGAGGTGCGACATGGAACCTGCTGCACCGTCTTCCTGCCATTTGCCGAACATGAAGCTGTTACCAACGATGAACCGTTACCCGCTACTCCAGACCAGCCGCAGCAGCAAGACCAGCAGGAGGTGTTGAAAGCTGCTTCAGGCTCCGGTGATGACCGTTCCGCAGCTTGAGACGGAACACATATAAAAAAGCCAGAAGCATAAGATGAGGCGCGGTCTCATCCTGTCTTCTGGCTGGCTTCCTGCTGTAGGATTAAGCTGATTCCTTCACGGCGGCGCCATTCCAGGCAAGTAGCTTTCCTCTTGCCGATGACGGGTGCCATTTTATTGTTGGCGCTTTAAAATTCGCCGGGACGTAAAACACAATCAGCTTGCCCATAGCTGCCTCTTCTGAGATCAAAGGCTAGCACTGGATTTCTAGAAGTTGATTAAAGAAAAATTAGAGACTCTTAAAGTTGTTGTTTTTTATTCATAGCGCAATGCGATCATCGGATCATCGCATTTTTTTCTGCAACTTCGCCAGTTATGGATGGCTACATTCTTAACACGATGCTTAGGCCTGCTGACCACCAAGCAGCTTGGTCATGACTCCGGAAATCCGCTCCCAGTTTTCAGTTTCTGCCGCCAACTGGCGACGGCCGGCATTCGTGAGCTGGTAAAAGCGGGCTTTGCGATTATTTTCTGAAACGCCCCACTCGGATTTGATCCAGCGGCGCTGCTGCAGGCGCAGCAGCGCCGGATAAAGAGTGCCCTGGTTGAGTTGAAGCAGGTTTTCCGATACCTGCTCAATGCGCCGCGCAATGCCATAACCGTGCAGCGGCCCAAGAGCATCGAGCGTCTTAAGGACCATAAGGTCCAGCGTGCCTTGCATTACATCGGTCTTCGCATCAGCCATCGCTTTGCGCTTTCCTGTTGATTATCAACACAAGTTACACGGAAAACCTGTTGATTGTCAACAGGAGAGCTGAGCCGTATCTAGGAACCATGCAGTGAGGAATGGCCAGGCGAGGGGACCTGGAGGGTACAGTTTTGGTCAAACCTTAGTAGATTTCTGCAAGGCTTTGCACATGCAGATCATCCTAAAAGGTTTCTAAAGTAATCCAACGTGCATTGAATTGAAAGCACTTACGTAATAAGTGATATTTCCAGCTAACATTAGAAGATTTAATAATCAGCAACTCTCGCGTTTTAAGGTATCCTAGTACCCGCTTTAAGTACTTTTGTGCTATGCCCATAGTAAGAACACAAGCCGCAATCAAAGCCACAGGCCGCAAACACGCTGGCTTTTCGCTGGTGGAGATCATGATGGTAGTGATGATCATTTTGATCATCGCGGCCATTGCTATTCCGAGCCTGGTGCATGGCAAAATGAAGGCCAATGAAGCATCCGCAGTGGCTTCAGTAAAGAATGTCCAAATAGCGGAGACACTTTACGCCAATACCTACCCGGATGTTGGCTATTCCGGCAGCTTGCCCAATCTGGGCAGCCATGGCAGCTCCTGTGAGAAGCCGACCAGCACCAATGCGTGCATCATCATGGATGAAGCCCTTACCAGCGGCCTCAAAAGCGGATACATCTTTGAGCTGGTCAACGATGGCAAGAAACCATCGCTCAGCTACACCATCAGCGCAAGCCCGGAATCGAGCGCAAGCGGACGCTGCTCCGTGAGTTCCAATGAGAGCGGCGACCTGCACTTTACTTCACTCTCAGCCGGCTCTGGAGGCGGAGGCCGTTCTGTAGGCACCGTCGGTGGTGGCTGCGGTATCTAGCTAGACCTTCGAAGGCAATCTTCCTTTAAAACCAGCGAGCGAACGCTGCCTTTACTCTGCTTTCACCAGGACATACACGCGCGTATTCTCCCAATCCAGATTCAGGTCAGCTGTGCTGTCACTCTTCTTGTCGAAAGAAATGGTGAACTGCTCCACGGTTTGAGGAAGCGAGCTCTTCTTCATATCGACTCGCGCAAAGTCCTGGCTTTCATCGTATTTGGTTCCCCACTGGCCGGTCTGTTTATTGATGATCAGTTTCCAAGTGCCTTCAGATGGCAAAGTCCAGAGTGTGTACTTCCCTGCCGGTACTTTTGTGCCGCCAATATCCAAATCGACATCGGTAGTCAAAGTTGTGGCTTCATTGGCGCCGGTCCGCCACACCTTGCCATAAGGCGCAAGTTCCTGCCCCACTTTGCGGCCTTTAAGGAAAGGACGGCTGTAATCAATGTTGATGTTCTTTCCCTTGAGCGTGACCTGCGCTGTGCCCGGAGGGCTGGGGCGTTTGCTCTTGTCTTCTGGCTGTTGCTGCGCAATGGCCAGAGATGCCACCGCCAGCACAAGGAACGAGACTCCGACTGCTAAATATTTTTCCCGCATCTTAATGTTTCCTTTCCCACTTAACCAAGGTATCATCGCCCCGGCAGCCCCGTAAAATCCACTGATCCATCCTCCAACGTGGCGGCCCTTAATTTTAGAAGTCACCAAAGTGCAGGCGAAAGCGTTGTACCAGGCGCTCCTTTTCATAATTTTCAATGTCGCATAAAGTTATAGCTAACAGACCCATAGAAAAATCCAGAGTGAGGCGTTCCATGAAAAAGTTTCTGGTCGTTTTGGCATCGCTATGCACGATGGCAGGGACGGCAGCGCTGGCGCAATCTTCCTCCCAGCAATCTTCTGCCCAGCAACCTGCTGCTCAACAGGCTTCCGCCCAGCAAGCTTCCGCTCAGCAAACGGTTTATCGCACCACCAAAGCAGTGAATTACCGGCTGCGCGGCGATACAGTCAAGATCGACTTTCACGGCACCGAACTGATGCAGAATGCCTCCGGTGAAGCCAAGGTCACGGGCAAAAAGAGCAACGTTGAAATCGACGCGAAATTTGATGGCCTGGACGATCCCACCAAATTTGGCCTGGAATATCTGTCACTGGTCCTGTGGGCCATCTCCCCGGAAGGCCGCGCCGTGAACCTGGGCGAGCTGGTGATGGACCACAACAGCAGCCATGTAAAAGCGATTACAGACATGCAAACCTTCGGCATGATTGTGACTGCTGAGCCGTACTTTGCCGTCAATCAACCGGGCAACATGGTAGTGATGGAAAACATTGTCGGCGCAACCACTGTAGGCCGCCAGGAAAACATTGACGCCAAATATGAGCTTCTGGGACGCGGCACCTACTCCGCCACCAATACCAAGATCCAGGACGCGATTTTCGGCATCGATCGCAAGACCCCACGCGTGCTGTTTGAGGCGCGTAACGCCGTGCGCATCGCCAACTTGGCCCAAGCTGATAAATACGCGCCTTCCATCCAGGCCAAGGCCACGCAGCAGCTTCGCCAGGCGGAAGAAGCCTACGTGCAAAAACGCGACAAGAGCACGATTGAGACGTTGGCGCGCGATACCGTAAGCACCGCAGAAGAAGCTCGCGTGATGGCAGTAAAGCAAAGAGCTGAAGAAGAGGCACAAGCAAAAGCCGCTGCGGATAAAAAAGCGGCGGAAGATCGCGAAGCCAAGGCCCGGCAGGATGCTCTGGACGAAGCTAAACGCCGGCAGGAAGCCGAAGTAGCGAGACAGCAGGCTGAGCAGGCGCGTCAACAAGCTTTGGCCGCGCAGGCCGATGCGGAGCGTATGAAGGCGGAAGCCGACAAGGCCCGCCAGGATGCGGAAAAAGCTCGCCAGGAAGCTGACGCTGCTCGCGCCGCAGCCGAACAACAAAAACAAGCGCTGGCGGTAGAAGCAGAAAAAGCTCGCCAGGCCGCCGAAGAGTCTGACCGGCTACGCCAGCAGGCAGAAAAAGAAAAAGCTGACCTACGCGCACAGTTGCTGCAACAACTCAACCAAGTCCTGGCCACGCGAGATACGGCGCGCGGCTTGATCGCCAATATGTCTGATGTGCTGTTCAAGACCGGCAGCTTTGAATTGCTGCCCGGCGCACGCGAACGTCTGGCTAAGGTCAGTGGAATCGTGATTGCCCATCCGGGATTGCGACTGGAAGTGGAAGGCCATACAGACAGTGTGGGCAGTGACGACTACAACCAACAGCTCTCAGAAAAGCGAGCTGGAGCCGTTCGCGATTATCTAATACAGCAAGGTATTTCCGCCGATGGGATTGTTTCACGAGGCCTGGGCAAGACTCAGCCTGTTGCCAGCAATGACACGGCTGAGGGCCGCCAACAAAACCGTCGTGTGGAGCTGGTGCTCTCCGGTGACGCCATCGGCATGAAGACCGCCGATGCGAGCACTCCGTCAGAGACCACGACGCCTAAATAATATTGTTACAGTTCTGCGGACATAGAGGAGCCGAGACGGGCTCCTCTTTGCTTTTTGCACTGATAAACATCGCATAGCGGAAGCAGCCACATGCAGCGCTTGCGGTCTTTATGTTCCAGGCGCGCCGGCACTCTGCCGCAAACTGCAGTTCGCACCACCTGAGAAGCGGCGGTCGTCTCCTGTTTAGTTTGCTGCAATACGCACAGCTGCATACCGTGATAACGCCATCACGGTCAGCGCGATGTTGATCGTAATTGGGGATGGGATGACGCTGGCATCACAGATCCAGAGATTTTCCATCCCGTGGACTTTCAGGTTTTCATCCACCACGCCGTAATAGGGTTTGGGAGCAATCACATTACCGCCTTGCATGTGCGCGGATTGAACGGTGATGAAGTCACTGGGCCCAATGCCGGCGAAGTGCTCGCTTACGTCTTCGCGGCGGGTAATGCTGCGCGCATCAAACCGGTTGGTAAAAACCTCTTCTGCGCCCATTTCAAACATCGCATACGCGGTAAGCTCCAGTCCTTTTTGCAGGCGGCGCCAATCCTCATCAATCAGGGTGAAATCAATGACAAACCCGCTGTCACCGGAAATACCGCGTTTAATCTCGCCATATGCAAGCGTGGAAAAGACGGGAACTCCTACCATCATGTGCCTGACTTTTTTCAGCTTGCGCTGAAATTCCGCGCCCCAAGCCGGGAGCCCCAGAGAGATGATGCCGGGAGGAACAAAGGCTGTTTCAATCACCATGCGCTCTTCCGGTATTTCCTGCGCATACCCAATCTGCTGCCCCATGCAGGGGTCCTGCAGTTCGGGAAAGATGCCTACCAGAGGCGCGCCGGCATTTACGCTGAATTTCTTGCCAACCGTGCGAACTCCGGGAATCGCACCAAGAAAGCCGCTTCGCCACAGCAGTTTGCTGGAGGCATAAGCGCCGGGCGCAAGAATAAATCGGTCTGCTTCAATACAAACTTTGTTTCCTTGGTTGTCTTCTACTTCAACTCCGGCAATGCAATATGGATTTTTGGGGTCAGCATGCTTCGCCGTCTGAATCTGGAGTTTGGTGGCCTTGGCTTCAGGCACCAGCAATCCGCCTGCACGCACGAAATCGGGGATGAGTGTGACCATCAGAGAACGCTTGGCGTCATACTGGCACCCCAGGTTGCAGCGACCGCAACCAATGCAATCCAGCGTATTGCTGGGCACGGTAATCGGCTCCGGCAGCCGGCCGAGAAAACCGTCAAAGTCGATTTTATTTTTCCGCAGCCTCTCAAAGCCCTCGCGCAATGTATGCGCGCCAATTGTAATCACCCGCTCTTCCAGCGGATGAACGTGGAGCAGCGGACTTAAAACATCGTACTGGTGAAGAAGGTCGTTATAGTCGAGCTGAATGCCCAGGTTCTTCCAACGGTCCTGCATGTTCTGCCACCAGAAGCCCTGTGGCTTGAATGCAACCGAGTTGTTGACCACGGTTGATCCGCCTACGCAACATCCCTGTTGAAAGAGAAATTGCTGGTCCTGGGAAAGGGTAGCAGCGGCGTTCATGTAAAGCCGCGCCGATGAGTCGAGAAATGTCTGCACAAACTGTTCGTTCGTGATCAACGGCCCGGCTTCCAACAGGATGACTCGCGCCTTCGGATCCTGCTCTTGTATGGTGCGTGCGGCAACGCCTCCACCTGCACCCGAGCCGATCACGCAATAAGTACGCTGGCCCACAGGTTTTCGCACCACTTCACGCGGCGCTTTGCAATTGGCATGAAGCAGTTTGGCGGTCTCCGTCTCCGGAGGATGCGCCAGGTCCGGGCCGCTGGGCGGATTCCACGATCTCTGCTGGAACGGTTTGTAGCCAATTGCCTCCCAGACTTTAGGCCCGTCCAGATATGCGATGCCGAGAACAGACTTGAACAAAGTGAGAGTGACAATCGTCTTGACTAGGTCTTCTTCCTCTTCAGGCGCAGTTTCAATCAGGCGATGGAACATCTGATCAATCCATTCCGCCCGCTTGCGTTTGGAAACCGCCAGAAAGTGCGCATGGCCGAAAAAGCTCTTCACTCCATACCACAACTTCACCAGCAGCCGGCGAAAAGGCGATTTGGGGAAGATGCGCGGTCCATACAGCGGCAGCAGGGCGAGAGTGCCTAAGAGCTGAAGAAAGACCGCGGGCTGGATTTCATGCATAAAACGAGTCATTTTTTTGACGATCTGGCGCCCGGAGACTTTCAGATCGCCTTCGCCAAATCCGAGGATCGCTTCAGCAAACGCCGCGACAAAAGGCCTGTTTACATGCCAGTAAAGCCAGGCAAGGCCAATGAGCAATTTCCGTAGCATAGCGCCTCCAAATCGCACTCTTTCATCCGGCTATTCTTTGCAACGAAATACCGGGCCCTGCAACTATAGTGATGGTTGGGCGACAAGTGTATCGCAATACCAGCCGGCTCTGCGGTCAATCACTGAGGCGTCACGATTCCGGAAACTTTCCAGCTTTCTTTCTATGATTCGGGCACTTATATCTTTTCTACCTGTGATGTTTGCCGCACACGATCAAGAACCTGGTGCGATCCGTCAACTCTCTCGGCAAAGCATCGCCAAATTTCGCGTTGCGCGTTGTGAGCGGATAACTCTACCCGGGGAAAGAAGGATTTCCTCGCAACGGCGTTTCGACCACCGATTTTTCTTGCGGAATTGTTTTAGATTGCCGCCGGACGGATCTCATCCCGGCGCTCAAGAATATTCAGAACGGATTTCAGTACCCCTTCACGCGAATCACCGGTGACAAAGCTGTTTCCATCAATGTCGGGCCGGGTCCTGCCCATTTGCAGGATCGGGGCTTCAGGAAGGTAATGCCGGATGGTATGGCCGATTGCCTGCTTCATCCTCGGCTCAACGCTATCCGCCACCAGAACAATATCAAAGTTCTGGCTGTGGCATGCCTGGTCCACATCTTTAAGGCTGGATGCAGTGCGAACGCTGTATCCGGCTCGCTCAAGCCAATCAAGCCGCAAACGGAGAGCAGGTTCCGTTGCCACAATCAATAACAGCACAGCCGGGGGGTGTTGAGCCATTAAAAGTACCATTAACCAAGGATTAAGATTACTTTAAACGCCTTTGGGACTTTAGGACAGGGTGGCCGATCACACCCTTTATTTTCATAGGTTTGAATCTACATGCCTCAGCTTGCAATTAAAAACTCCAATAAAGGTGCACGTTTAAATAAGTGTGCTCTTAGGTAAGGAGGTGTCAACAGGTCAATTCGTTACACGCTGGTTCCAGAAAGTAAAGTTAGATGCACAATTCTCCTTACTTCTGAGAAACAAATTTTTCTCCGCACAAGAGCAAAACCCAAAAGGCTTGCGATAAGCTTCCAACAGGATCCCGACTATGTCTAGTGCCGCCCCAGCTACGCCGCCTATTGCTTATACGCTGAAAACCATCCTGCGGCATAAACCCTTTCGCATCCTCTGGATAGGGCAATTTGTCAGTATTTTCGGCGATTTCCTGGCTCTGTTCGGCGTAATCAGCCTCATTACCTTCCGCTGGCATGGCACCGCAGTGCAGGTAACACTGGTGACCATTGCTTACATGCTGCCTCTGGCGGTGATTAGCCCTGTGGCTGGCGTGTTTGTTGACCACTGGAATGTAAAGCGTCTCATGGTTGCCAGCGACCTAAGCCGCGCCGTGCTCATTGTTCTGCTGCTTTTTGTCCATGACATTACCCAGATTTGCGCCATCTTCTTCGTGTTGAGCGCCGTCTCCAGTTTCTTTGCTCCCGCTCAATCGGTTACTGTGCGGACCATTGTCCCCCTGGAAGGATTGCTGGCCGCCAATGCCCTGATGGCCCAGGCATTTTATGTTGTGCGACTGTTGTCTCCGGCAACCGCGGGAGTGCTGGTGGCATGGCTTACGGAAAAAGCCTGCTTCTATCTGGATGCGGCCAGCTTTGTGTTTTCCGCCTTGATGATTGCGCAACTAACCATCCAGCGCCCGTCGCGCTCAGGAGAGAAAACCATGAAGTCTCTTTCCCAGGACTTTCTTGCCGGAAACAAGTTCATCTTCTCCCATGCCGGGCTGGCATTTGTTTTTATCGCGATGGCCGTAGCTATGTTTGTATTAAGCTCGTTCAGCCCACTGATCTCCATCTATATTCGCGACTCTCTCTCCGCTGGCATCTTCTGGTTCGGCATTATCAGCGCGATGGTAGGCCTGGGCATGATTGTCGGCACACAACTCGTCAACAGCCTGGCGAAAAGCCGGTCAAAGCCGCACGTGGTGCTGGGAGGACTGCTTTCACTTGGCATTGGCGCAGCTCTGCTGGGAGCGTTCCACAACATCCCCATGGCCGCGCTCAGTACTTTTACCATGGGCTTTGCCATAGCTTTTGTCTGGGTGCCAGCGCAAACCATGTCACAGCAGGAAACCCCTCATGAGATGGTGGGGCGCGTGAGCAGCAGCTTTATGTCGCTCATCGCCGTCGCCCAGGTGCTCGGTCTTTTGCTTTCCGGCTATCTGGCACAAAAGCTGGGGATCAGGCCGCTGTTCATCTCATGTGCTGGCGTGCTTGCCCTGCTTTCAGCCGCTGGATATTTAATGCTCCGCGGACGCCCGCAAGCGGCCGCTCCAGCAGCACCATCTGCGGTGGCCAGCCCGGAATAGGCTCTATTGCTCTTCACCTAGAAAAATCCGCTGAGAACGCGACCCTAACCTTATTTCCCGTGGCTCCAATTGCACCGCTCCAGCCGCCAATACGCCTACGAGTTTCCGCTTCTGGTTACAGGTTACTTTCGTGACTTTGTGGCCATAGGCGGTTTTGATTAAGATTCGCTCATTGTGCCGCCTGCGTCACAGGAAAGCATGGCACGCCGTGGCCGCAGGCATTATTAGGAGAAGAAGGTGAACTGTAACTGGCGCCATGCACGCCTGCAATGGACGCGCCCACTCATTTTTAGCTGTCTGCTGGTCGCTTTTTCATTGTTCCCATACCAACCGAGTTATGCCCAAGCAGCCGCGCGAAAAGTAAAAGTTCGCGTTGAACCTGAATATCCTGACTTGGCCAGAAGGAACAACATCACCGGCAGCGCGCGTGTTGAGCTGCACGTATTACCTGACGGCAAAGTAAAAGATGTAAAAGTGCTGGGCGGTAATCCAGTCTTAGCTCAGGCCGCTGTAACTGCCGTAACCAAATGGAAATATGAACCTGCGTCAGGGGAATCTACGATCGTCCTGAAGTTTGATTTTAATCCGTAGCTGTTTTCTGTTCAGTCTCTCCTTGTCGGTTTCTTTTTTAGGCCCGGATATTAAGGTGATCCGGGCCTTTTTTGTCCCACGTAGAATACCTGTACATTCGCGATAAAGCCTGGTTGTGCTTCGTGCCAAATAATCCATAAGCTCATGTACTGAAGCTTATCCGTAATATTGAAAAAGCCTGCTCGATTTTTATTTTCTAAGCTATTCTCAGTTCATCTAGCCAAAAAAATTTGAATTCAAATTTAATCATTCAATTAATTTGCAAATGCAACCATCTTCTTTGCTATGTCCGCAGTGCCAGTCTCAGGCCGTTTCACCGCAGGGATTTTGTCCGCAGTGCGGAGCGTTTACAGTTTCAGTCTCGCGTCGCACACAGCCAAGATCGTTGGGCTCGCGCAATCCCGGTAAGCTGATTGCAATTTGTCTTACCATCCTGGTGGCTGGGGCGGTCTTACTGTTCACTGTGGTTGCTAAAAGCGGGTTATTGAGGAAGCTTTCACCCAAGATTGAACGGAAAACACAAAATATCCCGGCCGGCGATATGCCGGTGGAACATGGGAAGGCAGCTGATCCCAGCGCCCTGGAATCGCATGGAAAGTTATATTTCGTGCCAATGGGAAGGCAGGCAATTTTGCCGCAATCATTGGCGGATTATTATCAACAGAAATTCAACATAGAGATAACAGTGCTTCCTGCGCTTAAACCCGGTCCATTGGCATGCGTAGCGGGGGAAAGGAAATGCATTGCAGAAGAAATGCTGATCCAGACGGAAGAGGCATTCCCGGAAATCACACGCGATCCTGCTTCTGTGGTGATTATTCTTACAGATGAAGACATTTACCCTCGATCGCTTGGCTGGGACTTTACTTATAGCTTTCATAGCGGATACCACGTTGGCATTGTTTCCAGCCGGCGAATGGACCCTGCATTCTGGGGCGACCCCACCGAATCAGGCCATTCTCCTGGCTAATGAAAAACAGATGCTTACCAAGTACATTGCGCAAATGTACTTTCATGTGCCCATAAGCCACGATCCAACCAGCGTTATGTATCAGCCTCTTACGCCCAGCGGAGGGCCGGATGATCTGTATGAATCAGACCTGCATTCTGAGGAATCTGCAAACGGGTTGCGCGGCTCAGGCTGGCCATGCATTTCTTATACCTACTCGTATAAAACGGGGGAACTGAAAACTCTGAGTCCGGTGATCACAGACTGTGACCAGATTTCTGCACCGAGATCAATGGACGAGGAGACCTTTCAGGCCGAACTAAGTCGAGGGCAATTTATTCAACGGAGCATGGATCTGCAGTTAGAGTCTCTTCCTCCCATTGAATTTCGCCGGGGATATCTCTCGACCTACAATGTACCCATGGCGTTCGGCTATGGCGCTAATCATCACTACAATGCCTGGCTCACTTCTGATGGCCTTCTGAACCTGTCGTTTATAGACATCATCCATGAAGATGGCAACCTGGATCATCTGCGCCGTATTACGCCTGGCCGCGGATTTTCCAATCGCGTGGCTTTTGAAAGTGAGAACGACGGCGATGAAATGTACGGTTCACGGATGACGTGGGCAGCCGGACACTTCAAATTGACTAACCGTGATGGCTCATGGTCAACTTATCTGCCATGTGGTGACGGAAAGTGTTACTGGAATGGATATCAGGACAGCAAAGGAAACGCTCTGCGCTTTGATCGGGGAGACAGGCTGGAACTGCAGCGTTTAACAGCACAGGACCAGAAAGGAATTGAATTTCAATCGGACGATCAAGTGCGTATCACCGACGCAATGGCCACAGGCGGGCGCCATGTCTCCTATGTTTATAGCGACGCAGGCGACCTGACCAAAGTAAAGCGTGCTGATGGGCAAACAACCCTTTACGGTTATGACGACGCACATCACATGACCAGCGTGGCCGTGCAGCGTCCAGGACACGCGCCGCGCGTACTTATCACCAATGAGTATGACGATCAAGGATGGCTTTTTCGTCAAACGCTGGCCGATGGCAGCGTTTATACAATGGAGTATGGAGCAATTGTGAATAAAGTCGCAAGGCACATAACGCTTCATGAACCGTCAGCACGCACGCTTGACATCAGGCTTAGCGATTCCAATTTTGAAGCGCGCAGTACGCCTGTCCGTTTTGCGGCAAAGCCAACCGATTCACAGAACGCTCAAAAATAGTTTCGTAGGCGCTCAACTCGTCGGTTTGACACGCGAATTAGACCAACTTTACAATCAGTATTGCTGCCGACGCCTGATCGCGCAGCTTCTTTTTTGTCTTCTCCTGGATGGGATGGCGGTGTAGCTCAGGTGGCTAGAGCGACGGTCTCATAATCCGTAGGTCGCTGGTTCGAGTCCAGCCGCCGCCACCAAATTTCCGGAGACCAAGACAAGCAAGGACCTCTGAAACTAAGGGCCTTCAGCTACAATCAAGTGTTTTCTCACTTTCTGCGCCCTGCGGCGTAAAAGTTGAACCCCTGACTATGTTGCGCTTTTTTACTGCCGGAGAATCACACGGAGAGGCCCTGGTGGCCAATCTCTCTGGGATACCTGCTGGCCTTGAAGTTGACCAGGCATTCATTGACCGCGAACTCTGGCGGCGACAGCAGGGCTTTGGCCGCGGCGGGCGGATGAAGATCGAGACGGATAAAGCCCACATTGTTTCCGGTGTGCGCCACGGCAAAACGATTGGCTCCCCCATTGCTGTGCTGTTGGAGAACAAGGACTGGAAGAACTGGCAGGAATCGCTGCCTGTTGAACCCGGCAACCAGGAAAAGCATAAGCGTGTGGCTTCACCGCGGCCGGGGCACGCCGACCTGGCTGGTGCGCTCAAATACAATTTTTCTGAAGCACGCTATGTGCTGGAGCGGGCGTCAGCGCGTGAATCTGCGGCGCGTGTATCCGTTGGAGCGATTGCCAAGCTGTTTCTCCGGGAATTAGGCATTGAAGTTCTCAGCCACGTGATTGCTGTGGGCAAGGCCACGCTCGGCAATGCGGAGGTCGCCTGGGACAAGCTCCAGCAACTTCATGCACGCAATGAAGTGCTGCTCAACTGTGCCGATCCTGAAGCTGAGCAGCGCATGAAGGCCGAAGTGGATCAGGCGCTGCGTACCGGCGATTCCGTTGGCGGCGTTTTTGAGGTGGTGGCGCACGGCGTGTCACCGGGTCTGGGCACCTACGCGCAGTGGGATGAGCGCCTGGATGGAATGCTGGCGATGGCCGTGATGTCATTGCAAGCGGTAAAGGCCGTGGAGATTGGCAGCGGCGTAGAGTCTGCTCTCTCCTTCGGATCAACCGTGCATGATGAGATCCGGTACAACAAGGAGAGCGCACGGCAGCCATTCACCGGCTTTACTCGCGCATCAAACCACGCAGGCGGCATTGAAGGCGGAATCTCCAACGGACAGGACATCCTGGTACGCGGTTACTTAAAACCTATTTCCACGCTGCGGCGTCCGCTGGGATCGGTGGATTTCACAACGCGCGAGCCGGTCAAGGCGGCTTATGAACGCTCTGACGTTTGCGTAGTTCCGGCTGCCGGCGTTGCGGCAGAAGCAATGGTGGCGCTAACGCTGGCGCGTTGTGCGCTGGAAAAATTTGGCGGCGATTCCATGGATGAGACCCGGCGAAATTTTGCAGGCTACAAACAACAATTGCGGGAGTTCTAGCAGAGAGAATGATCTATCCAATCGTGTTGTACGGCAACCCGGTGCTGGAGACGCCGGCTGAACCGGTGACTGAATTTAATGAAGAGCTGAAAAAGCTGGTCGAAGATATGTTTGAGTCGATGTACGCGGCACATGGGGTCGGGCTGGCAGCGCCGCAGATCGGCATTGGCAAGCGGCTCACCGTGATCGATGTCACCTTTAAAGAAGATCCCGCCGCCAAATTGGTGCTGGTGAATCCGGAGATCATCCATCGCGAAGGCAAACAGACCGGGCAAGAGGGCTGCCTGAGCCTACCTGAGTTCCGCGAGAATGTGACCCGCACGAATATCGTCACGGTGCGCGCGCAGGACGTGGATGGAAACTGGTTTGAGAAAACCGGCGATGAGCTGCTGGCCCGGGCAATGCAGCATGAGATTGATCATTTGAATGGGCGGCTTTTCATAAGTCACGTCAGCGGGCTCAAACGCGACCTGATCAAGCGCAAAATAAAAAAACTGGTGCGCGCCGGCGAGTGGGTATGAAGCTGGTTTTTTGCGGCACGCCGCAGTTTGCTGTGCCCACCCTGGAGCGCCTGGCCGCAACCGGATTCAATGTACAACTTGTGGTGACCCAGCCTGACCGCCCTCAGGGCCGTGGCATGGAGTTGGCTGCGCCGCCAGTCAAGCAATCTGCGCTCAAGCTGGGGCTCCCGGTCATTCAACCAGAAAAGATCAAAAAGAACGAAGAGTTTCAGGCGCAGCTGCGAGTGCTGTCACCGGATGCAATCATCGTCGTTGGCTATGGGCGCATCATACCGCCCTGGATGCTGGAGCTTCCTCGCTATGGCAACATCAACGTACATGCATCACTGCTGCCGAAGTATCGCGGCGCTGCGCCGATCCAGTGGGCGATCGCCAACGGAGAAAAAGTCACAGGCGTGACCACCATGCAACTGAATGAAGGGCTTGATACCGGCGATATTCTGCTGCAAACGAAAATGGAAATTGCCGACGATGATACTTCAGTCACGCTGGCGCCTAAGCTTGCAGAGCTAGGCGCTGATCTGCTGATCGAAACCCTGCATAGCTTGGAACAGAAAACATTGGTCGCCAAACCCCAGGACGACTCTCAGGCTACGCTTGCACCAATCCTCAAGAAGGAAGACGGCCTCGTCGACTTTAATCGCAACGCGCAGGAGATCCATAATCGTCTCCGTGGATTTCAGCCTTGGCCGGGAGCGTACACAAAGTTTCGCGGAAAGGGGCTTAAGCTGGCCAAGATCAGATCGGCAGGAGCGACTGGCAAAATCGAGCCGGGACGAATTCATATTCTCGAAGGCCATCTTTACGTGCTCTGCGGCAAGGAAACAGGAACAATGCTTGAACTGCTCGAAGTCAAGCCAGAAGGCAAAAAGGCCATGAGCGCGCGGGAGTTCATGAATGGGTACCATCCTACTGAAGGCGAACGGCTGGGCTGAGCCGTGGCCGTCTCACCTGCACGCACCGCCGCATTCAAGATCCTTGTGCGTGTTGAGAGCGAATCGGCCTATGCGGATGAGTTGCTGCACTCCGGGCTTTTGGATACGCTCTCTCCTCTTGACCGCAATCTCGCTACAGAGATTGTAATGGGCGTGCTGCGCTGGCGCTCCGTACTTGACCAGTCTATTGCGCATTTCAGTTTTACGCCCTTTCGCAAATTGGACTTGGAAGTTTTGACCGCGCTCCGAATGGGCGCTTATCAAAAACTTTTCCTCAGCAAAATTCCTTCTCATGCCGTGGTCAATGAGACTGTTGAACTGGTGAAGCAGTCCAGGAAGACATCCGCGGCCGGCCTTGCCAATGCCGTGATGAGAAAAATAAAGCAGGGTGCAGCCCCGAATCCTGCCGATGCAAAAGATGTGAACGATCTGGCTGGCTCTCTTGCTCATCCAAAATGGCTGGTGGAAAGATGGATCAAAAATTTTGGAGCCGATAAAGCCAAGTTGATCTGTGAATATGATCAACGCATTCCACAAACTGCTCTCAGGCTTTCAACAAAGGAAACCGAAGAAACACTCACACAAGAAGGAATCCAGCTTGAACCTGGCGCATTGATGCGCAACGCCAGAACTGTGTCCAGCGGAGATATTACTGCCACTGAGCTCTTCCGTAGTGGGCAAGTAGCGATTCAGGACGAAGGCTCGCAGCTTGTGGCTGCGCTGGTTGGCGAAGGCAAGCGCATTCTGGATTGCTGTGCCGCTCCCGGCGGCAAGACCGGCGCGCTGGCCAACCGGCTGCCGGAAGCAGAGATCTACGCCGCTGAGCTGCATCCGCATCGCGCGCGGCTGCTGCGCAGGCTGGCGCCACAACCAAACATTCATGTGATCACTGCAGACGCCCTTACGTTACCTTTTATCACCGAGTTCGACCGAGTGCTGACGGATGTTCCCTGCTCCGGCACTGGGACACTGGCGCGCAATCCGGAAATCAAATGGAAGCTTAAGCCTGAGGACTTGCACGATTTGCAATCGCGGCAAGTGGCAATCCTGAGGGCATCGATGGGGCACGTGTCGCCGGGCGGCAGGTTAGTGTATTCCACTTGTTCTCTTGAACCGGAAGAAAACGAGCAGGTCGTAGCTGCCTGTCTCAAGGGAAATTCTGAGTTCAGACTTGTTCCTGTTGGAGAAGAACTGGAGCGATTGCGGCAGTCAGGAGACCTGGTCTGGAAGCACATCGACAATCTGGTCAGCGGAGATTTTCTGCGAACTATTCCTGGAGTGCACCCGTGTGATGGATTCTTTGGTGCGATCTTGCAGAAGAGTTAACCGCAGAATGACTTTTTCTGAAATCTCGAGCGTAGCGAGAGATCGCTATCGCCACGAAAACCCTCATGATCACCTGAAGAGCAACCCTGGCCATAGCGATCCTTCACCTGCAACAAGCGCAAGTTCGGGATGTTAGAAAAAGTCGTTAGAAAAAGATCGCAGTGTTCACGTTGAGCTTAGTTTTACTTTCGCACATCAAAGTTAATCGTCGTCCCGGCGGCGATTCTCTGCCCGGCAGCCGGAGATTGATGCGCAATGGTTCCTGAAGCTCCGGGCAAATTGCTGCTGTCATCGCTGGCCTCGCGTACTTTGCCCAGCGTAAACCCTGCCTTCTGCACTGCTGCGGTGGCCTCGGCCAAAGAGTGGCCTACAAAATTCGGCATCACATACAGCTGAGCGCTATCTGGGGCGGAAAATATCAGGTCCACGCGCGGAGAAGCGGCTTCAGTTGTATCCGGTGGCGGGTTTTGGCTGACCACGGTATCCTGTTGCGCTCCGGGCAGGTGCAGCGTGCTGATGGTCCCAATTTCCAGGCCGCGTCGGCTGATGTTGATGCCGGCAGCATGTTCGCTTTCGCCCAGCAGGTTGGGCACGGCTGCGCGTTGAGGGCCAAGACTTTCTGCCGCGCGAACCTTCCAACCCCGCCGCACCGGCGCATTGGGAGCAGGAGCTTGCGAAACGATGCGGCCCCGCGGAATCGTGGGGCTGTAAAAACGACTCTCAATGGAAAGCACCAAGCCTTCAGAATTGGCTGTGCGCTCCGCCTCTGCCGGAGTCATGCCGGTAAGGCGAGGCACCTTTACTTCGCGGCCCTGGATGGCAAAGCGCATGGCCAGCAACGCCGATGAGAGAAAGACCAGGAGCAGCACCAGCCCGCGAAACGTATATTTGATCAGCTTGCGCAGCAATCAATGCGCCTCCGCATCATTCGCTTGCCGTGGTGGCGTGATGGAGGCGCGCTTGAGGCCTGGAGATTTTTTGCCGTCAGGGCCAACAGTAAGAAACGCCTCGTTTTTCCGCGCGGGATCGGCAACCGCGGCGCGCATAAAATCAATCCAGATAGGCAACGCTGCATGACCGCCGGTCTCGCTTTCACCCAGATTTTTCTTTTCATCAAAGCCGACCCAAACCCCGCAGGTTATGCTGGGAGAAAAACCAACAAACCACGCATCCGTGTAATCATTTGTTGTGCCGGTTTTGCCCGCAACCGGATGGTTCAATTTGAGCGCCGGCGCGCCCGTGCCATGCTTTACCACTTCCTGCAACAATGAAACCATGGTGCGCGCAGTGCGCTGGCTGATCACGTCTTTGGCGTCCGGCAAATCCTGCTCCAGCACATGGCCCTCATAGTCAGTCACCTGGCGGATGAAGCGTGGCTCAATCCGCAGGCCATCATTCGGGAAAACGGTGAAAGCAGACGTCTGCTCATAGAGCGTGAGATCGGCCGCGCCAAGCGCCGTAGGCAGGAAAGGCGGAATGGGCGAGGTGATGCCAAAACGGCGCGCATAATCAGTTACGGTCGCCATGCCGACCTTCTGCGCAAGTTTGACCGCCGGAATATTGCGCGAATCAGCAAGAGCGTGGCGCAGCGTGATGTTGCCTTCAAACCGGTGATCGAAGTTGTGCGGGGTGTAAGGTGTTCCCGCGCTATTAAAGGTGGTGGGAGCATCCAGAATTATGTCATCCGGCTCGGCGCCCTGATCAATTGCCGCAGTATAGACGTAGGGCTTGAATGAAGATCCCACCTGCCGCCGCGCCTGAGTGGCCCGGTTGAATTTTGATTCATCGAAATCGCGCCCGCCGACCATAGCCTTGATGTCGCCAGAGGCATTGTCGATGGCAAGCAGTGCACCTTGCGCTCCGGAGTTCTGCTCCAGAGAAACTTTGGCTGTGCCGTCCGTATTTAAGGCTAAAACTTTTACGTAAACAATATCGCCCGGCGTAAATATCTTTTTGGGCAGTTTGCTGCCTGTCCAGGCTATGTCGGATGGTCCAAGGTAAGCGCTGTAGCGCCCCAACTTGATCTTGCAGTATTGCACTCCAATATCCACCACCAACGCGTTCAGGTAGTCGCCGACTGCGATCGGCTTTTGCCAGTCAGAATCCTGGTATTTGCTGATGGATTCGCCATCTTCTACCACGTTTTTTAAATGGCCTTTCCATCCGTGGCGGCGCTCATAGGCAGCCAGACCGTCCAGCACTGCCTGGGTCGCGGTCTTTTGCAGGTCAAGATCAAGCGACGTATAAACGCGCAGTCCACCTTCATGCACCTGATCAGCGCCATATTTCCGTTCCAGATACCGGCGCACTTCCTCCACAAAATACGGCGCGGGAGAAAGCTCATGCTGGATATTCAGACGCAACGGCGTGGTCTTGGCCCGGCCTGCTTCTTCCGCCGTGATCTTGCCATCCTCAAGCATATTGTTGATGACCAGATTGCGGCGCTTCATGGCGTGCTCTGGATAGTTAATGGGAGAGTAAGAGACCGGGGCTTTCGGCAATCCCGCCAGAAGAGCGGCTTCCTCAAGCTTCAAATCTTTGGCATGCTTGTTGAAGTAATACTCCGCGCCGGCCTCAAAACCATAAACACCGTGGCCCAGAAAAATCTGGTTGCAGTACATGGTGAATATCTGCTGCTTGGTGAAGTGGCGCTCAATCTGTAATGCCAGGATGGATTCCTGTATTTTGCGGCTGAAATGGCGCTCCGGCGATAGGAACAAATTACGCGAAAGCTGCATGGTGAGCGTGGAAGCACCCTGCGCTCTGCCGCCGGAAGTAATGTCACGATAGGTCGCGCCCATCACGCGCCAGAAGTTGATGCCCCAATGCTTCTCAAAGTTCTTGTCTTCTGTGGAGATGATGGCGTCACGCAGCACCTTGGGAAAATCATCGTAGTTGGCCA
>DASRDW010000151.1:0-42724 GCA_035652415.1 Candidatus Angelobacter sp.
CGAATCAACTGCTCTCGACGGATAAAGGTAAGTCGTGCATTCTTGTGAATGTCCATTCGGGCCTTCCAGATTGAAGTTGACTGCTCAGCACATTCAGCTTCTCTGGTTTTGCTCGAATGGACAACCTGTTGAAATCTCACACATAGCCCGCCCCGGAGGGTGGGGAACGAAAGACGGCCGAATGTTCTGCACAGCTTGAGTGGCACTACATATGACGATCCTAAGCTGGGCGAAGTCGCGGGAATTTTCCCTTATCCTGCTTTCGATCTTTTCCGCCAAAATGACACTCTGTTTTCCAGCGTCTTTGCTTACCATCCAACGCGCGATCTCGATGTGTTGACCAAAGGGCAGGCAGAGATGACAAAGGGCGAATATGTTTCAGCAGACTACTTCAGCGGTCTCGGCGTTCGCCCGGTTGCAGGACAGTTGATTTCTGCAGGCGATGATAATCCGGCAGCCCCAGTCGTTGCCGTGGTGAGCGCAGCCTTCAGTCGAAGGCATTTCGCTAAGTTTGCAGAGGCGCTCGGCCACGTTGTTGTTATCAACAATGTACCGGTTACGATTATCGGGGTCACGCCGCCGGAATTTTTTGGAGTTGATCCTGCCGCTGCTCCCGATATCTACCTTCCCATGCACGCCAGTGTGCCATTGGAAGCAGGTTTTCCGTTCGGCGACGGGCCATCGCGCTTCCTGGACAAGAATGACTATTGGATCGAGGTCATGGCGCGGCTGCGTCCTGGCGTGACCCCCCAGCAGGCACAAGCCGCTCTGGCGCCGCAATTTCATCAGTGGGTGGAAAACACCGTAACTACAGCAAGAGAACGAGAGACATTGCCCGCGTTGGTGGTGCGGGAAGGCGCCACAGGTGTTGAGACGCTGCGCCGGCGTTATTCGCAGCCACTTTATTTTCTCCTTGTTTTATCCGGCCTAATTCTCGCCATAGCCTGCGCCAATATTGCCAATCTTTTGTTGGCTCGAGCTACCGCCAGACGAAGTGAAATTGCCGTTCGTCTTAGCCTTGGCGCCGGCCGGTTTCGTCTGGTACGGCAGCTTTTGACCGAAACTGTCATGCTTGCCTCCTTAGGCGGCGCGCTCGGGGTGCTGGCCTCGGTGTGGGGCATGCGATCTCTCACCGCCATGCTCTCAAACGGCCAGACCGGCTTTACCTTGCACGCCAACTTGAACTGGCATGTGTTGACTGTAGCTCTGGGCCTTTCTCTTTTTACTGGAGCGCTGTTTGGCCTCGCTCCGGCATTGGAGTCCACGCGCGTTGACGTAGTGCCGGCGCTCAAGAAAGTCAGAACAGGTGGTGCAAGGTCCCGCATGCGTCCCGGCTTGGGATGTATTCTGATTGTCTCGCAAATCGGGCTGTCTCTGCTGATGCTGGTTGCTGCCGGATTATTCGCACGGACATTGGCAAACTTGCAATCCGTCAACCTTGGCTTTAATCGCGACAATTTACTTCTGTTTGACATGGATGCTGAAAAGGCCGGACACAAAGATCCGGAGATCCTCAGTTTTTATGACAGCTTGCTGAAGCGCTTCAATGCCATGCCGGGCGTAGTCCATGCCAGCCTCTCACACGAATCTCTGATTCATGCCGGATCAGGTCTTCGCATCCACCTGCCTGGAGCTCCCGAAGATCCTGACACTCGCTATCTGTGCGTGGGACCGGACTTTTTCAAGACCATGCAGATTCCTATTCTCGTTGGCCGCGACATAAATGATCACGACCTGCCTGGTTCTCCCAAAGTTGCTGTTGTAAGCGAACTGTTTGCGCAAAAGAATTTTGGTGATCAGAATCCGTTGGGCCGGCACATTATTTTGGAAAACGCAAAGAACCTGCGGGATATGGAAATTGTTGGGGTCGCACGCTCCGCGCAATGTCGCACGCTCCGCGCAATACGGTGGACTCAAGCGCAAAATTCCTCCTGTCGTCTACATTCCATACAATCAGGGCTATCCGCCGGCTCGATCGATGACCTATGTCTTGCGCACGTCCGGCAGCACGCTCTCTCAAACAAATACTGTACGCGAGATTGCGCATCAGGCAGATGCTCGCGTACCCGTTACAAACATAAGGACCCAGATTGAGGACATAGACCGGACCATCAGTCAGGAAATTACTTTCGCGGAGCTGTGTACAGGCTTTGCCTTGCTCGGTTTAGTGATTGCCTGCATCGGTCTGTATGGAACAGTTTCCTACTCTGTGGCGCGGCGCACCGGCGAGATCGGTATCCGCATGGCTCTGGGCGCGCAGCGTGGCACCGTGGTCTGGATGGTGTTGCAGGAGGTTGTAATGCTTGCCGCCGTGGGTCTTATCATTAGCATTCCGGCGGCTCTCAGCGGATCACAACTCATCCAATCATTTCTTTTTCACATGAAATCCAATGATCCGCAGACATTAATAACTGCTGTGGCGATTTTGCTGGCTTCTGCTCTATTGGCGGGTTATTTACCAGCACACAAAGCATCTCGAATCGATCCGATGATCGCGTTGCGGCACGAATAAATAGCAGCTTTAGCGAATGCTTCAAGACACAAAACACGGCGAGTGATCTAGATGATCCCCGCCGTGTTTTGTTTATAGTAGTTATGCAGATTTACGACCGCGCCTCATAGACGATGTTGAAGGGTGTTTCAGCGGCACGCCGGAAACGGGTAAATCCCGCTGCGGTTACAACCTCGCGAATGCGCTTCTCGCCTGCCTGCGCGCCCAGGCACAGCCCGACTTCCTGCGAACGCGAGCACGGCGTGCACAGCAACGTTGAAAAAGAGTAATAAACCCGGCCTACCGGATTCAGATTGTCTTTCAGTTGATCGTTGGCATACGGTTCAACAATCATCCATGTGCCGTCTTTGGCCAGTGACTGGCGGACGTGCCTGGCTGCGCCAATCGGGTCACCCATGTCATGCAGGCAATCAAAGACGGTCACCAGATCATAGTTCTGGCCCGGATATCCGTCTGCGCCTCTGACTTCAAAGCTTGTGCGATCGGTAACCCCGGCTTTTCTGGCGGACTCGCGCGCGCCTTCAATCGATTTGTCATGGTAGTCAAACCCAAAGAACTTCGATTTGGGGAATGCCTGTGCCATTAAGAGGGTTGAAGCACCTTTTCCGCAGCCAACATCGGCCACTTGTGCTCCTGATTCAAGTTTTTCTTTCACATCGTGCAATGCGGGAATCCACGCACTCACCAGATTGGCGGCGTAGCCCGGCCGGAAGAATTTTTCGCACCCGTGAAAGACCCCATCAACATGCTCACCCCAGCCCATGCCGGCGCCGGTGCGGAAAGAGTCTGCAATGCGTGGAACTGCTGCCAGCGAACCTAAAGCCAGCTCAAATGCCCCAGGCAGATAAGCAGGGCTATCTTCATTGGCCAGCGTGAAAGCCTGTTCTTCACTCAGGCTGAATTTGTTTGTGGCTTCATTGTAGGTAACGTAACCTCCAGCTGCTTGTGAAGCCAACCATTCGCGCACATAGCGCTCATCTGTTTGGGTCTTGGCCGCAAGTTCTGCCGAACTCATTGGGCCGCTAGCCAGAGCTTTGTAAAGTCCCAGCTTTTCTCCGATTACGACCATGCCGCTGTGAACTGCAGCGCCAAGGTCGGTTACAAATTTGCCGATAAAAGCGTTCAACTTATCCATGTCTAGAGCAGGGGCCTGGGCAGTACTCATTTTGATCCGTCTCCTTTATGGAATTGATTTCATTGATTTAATGGTAACCTGGATTTCAGAGCTGATCATAGAACTTCAACGCCATGGCGCCATGCGTTGCCGCTCCGCCCGCGCGCAGGGCCGCCGCAACCAGTGAGCTTTCGGCGATTTCCTCACGCGATGCGCCTGCGGTTTTCGCGCCTTTTACATGCACTTCAATGCAGTAAGGGCATTGCGTGGTGCAGGCAACAGCCAATGCGATCAGCTCGCGATATTTCCTGGGAATAGCGCCATCTTCGCGGCGCACAATGTTGTCCAGGCCGAGCCAGGCTTGGAAGTCAGTGGGTGCGAGTTTCCCCATCTCTTTGATAAACCGCAAATCAGCGGGGTCATTGTAGTGTTCACTCATTTACATCCTCCTGTGTTGGGCACAGTTCTTGAATTTCTACTTGCGATGTACAGAGAATAGACGCTATACCGGCTTGCAGGATAGGTGGCAGATATGACATTGTAGATGGGTGATTAAGCCATCGTGGGATGAAGTGACTCAGACACGCCGGAGGATGACATGAAAGACGTAACGGTCCTGTTTATTGACGGAACTTTCTCTTCCACCGCCGTTGG
Organism: Candidatus Angelobacter sp.; assembly: GCA_035652415.1. Lineage (GTDB taxonomy): Bacteria > Acidobacteriota > Terriglobia > Terriglobales > Acidobacteriaceae > Angelobacter. The sequence goes on from DASRDW010000151.1 coordinate 4,281, forward strand.
CCCAATGGAGGTATTCCGTCATACCGGCATGTTGTGGGGCATGCTTACTGGAACACGCCAGTCTCCTTATTTCCGCGTGACCACGGCTTCCATTGATGGACGCGCTGTCAGTTGTGACGGCGCTATCAAAATCCAGCCTGATGCAGCGATTTCAGAAGTCCGCAAGACCGATCTCATCTTTATCCCGACTACTGGAATCGATCTTGAACATGTGGCGGAGCGCAACGCGCCGGTTGTGCCCTGGCTGCGACGATGGCACAAGCGCGAAGCGGCCATCGCCAGCGTTTGTTCAGGCGTTGGCTTGGTTGCCGCCACTGGCCTGCTTGATGGCAAGCGCGCTACCACGCACTGGGGCCTGGCCGAGACTTTTCGCAAAATGTATCCCAGGGTGAAGTGGATGACGGAGCTGATGGTAACTGAAGACCGCGGCTTCTACTGCGGCGGCGGCGTCCACGCTGCGCTCGATCTCAGCATGTACTTGGTGGAGAAATTCTGCGGCCATGAGGTTGCCATGCAAAGCGCCAAGGCCATGTTGATAGATACGCCGCGCGCATGGCAGGCAGGGTTCGGCATTGTCCCACTCAAGACCGAGCATAACGATGAGAGCATTTCCAGCGCGCAGGAGTGGTTGCACCACAACTTCCACAAGACCTTCCCGCTTGAAGCTCCGGCGCAGAGTGTTGGCATGAGCCTGCGTAATTTCGTCCGCCGTTTTAAGCAGGCAACCGGAGACAGCCCGTTGATGTATTTGCAAAAGCTGCGCATTGCCGCCGCCAAGCGCCTGCTGGAAGGCGGCCATCGCACAGTGCAGGAGATCAGTGACGCTGTGGGCTATCAGGATGTTGCGTTTTTCCGCAACCTCTTCCGCCGGCACACAGGTGTCTCTCCCAACGCATACAGGCAGCGGTTCGGGCTATAAGGCTTGATGAGATAGCGGTTTCCAGAAACATGCCGAGCATCGCCGCGATGAGATGTCGCAGGTTAGCTTTTTTTTCTCGGCTTCATCATCTGCCATTGTTCTTCGGTCAGCAGATCGCCCAGATGGCTGAACTCGCTGGCGCCTTTGAGTTGTTCGCCACCGTCCATCACGATCTGCTCGCCGTTCACGTAACCCGATTGATCGCTCATCAGGAAAGCTGCTAAATCAGCCAGCTCGTCATGCGTGCCAAAGCGTCCCAGCGGATTTTTCTTCTTGGCTGCTTCTTCCAGCGACTTGACCGGCATGAGCCGCGAAAATGCGCCCTCTGTCGGCACCGGGCCGGGAGCGATGGCATTAAATCGGATTCCGTATTTGCCCCACTCGACAGCCAGGCTACGCGTCATGTTTAGGACACCTGCCTTTGCCACCGACGACGGTACCACATACGGCGATCCCCACTGCGCGTAGGTTGTGGTGATGTTCAGGACCGTGGCTTTGCGTTTTTCTTTAATCCAGCGCTTGCCGCAGGCCATGGTGCAGTGGATCGATCCCATCAGCACAATGCCGATCACCGCTTCAAACGCGCCGATGGAAAGCTCTTCCGTCCGGCAAAGAAAGTTTCCGGCAGCGTTGTTTACCAACCCATCCAGCGGACCATCCTGCCAGAAGCTTTCGATCATGGCTTCAACGCGCTGGTTATCGCGAACGTCGCAGGAGAAAGTTTTCACTGTGCCGCCAGTGGCTTTGCTTAGTTCGTCAGCGGCCTCACGCAGGACATCCTCACGTCGCCCGCAGATGTAAAGCGAAGCGCCAAGCTCCAGAAACCGTTTGCCCATGCTCTTGCCCAGGCCGGTGGCACCGCCGGTGACCAGGATTCTCTTGCCGGAAAGTAGATTCTTTTGAAACACAGTAAATCCTTTCGCTCGGAGAGGAGTGACCGAACATCGTACACGGCAGCGGCTTGTCTCATCCAGCTTGCTTTACCGCTACCAGCGGCAAATCTCTTTCAGCAGCCCAGCGTTCCCACTCGGCGGCGCTACGCTGAAGAAAAATCTTTTCCAGTTCGGATCGATCAGCTTGTTTAAGCTTAAGTTCGGCCAGCAGGCGTTCAGCAAAGTGCGGCTCAAGCGCCGCAATTGCTACCCAGCCATCGCTCGCTCGATAAAATCCGTACAACGCATAACCGCCTCCCAGCAACCCATCGGGTTTCGTCAGACCTGCGTTCATGGGTTCAGCCAGGTCTCGCGCACACTCATGCAAAGAGATCCAGGCACATCCGGCTTCTCCTGTTCGGGCAGCTTTATTCAAGAGCGCCAGCGCCATGCTCACAGCTCGCTCCGCGCCGGCAAGATCAATAAAGAGCGATGGTGGCATCTGCGGCGGCCGAAGCAAGCCGAAGCCAGCTTGATAAGTCAGATCGTGCCCGCTGCGTTCTTCATCGGGCGCAACATGGCCAATGATCCCAACAAAGCACAGCCTTGGATGCCGCGCATGCAGGCTCTCCCAATCCAGCGCAAGCCGCTTTAGTGCTGATGGACGAAAGGACGCCAACAACAAATCTGACTTGGTCAGAAGATCATCAAGCTGCTGCTGTCCCGCAGGAGTTTTCAGATCGAGATTCAGAATGCGCTGATTTTTGCATAGCTGCGCATACCACTCAGGCGCGGCATGGCTCAGCGCATCGCCACCTGGCGGTTCAACCTTTGTGACCTCAGCGCCCATCTGCGTAAGCCGCGATGCTGCAACCGGGCCCGGCGCGTTCAGCGCCAGGCTTACGATCCTGATGCCATGCAGGAGCGATGAGTTCTCAGTCGAGATCATGTTTGTCCGAGCACAGATTATCTAAGTTTTCGTTCAGCAGTGTAACTGACCCGCAAAAAAATAAAAGGCCCCGGATCGCTCCGGGTCTTGATGGAGGAACGGGAGCACAGCATCATAACCTTCCGGCAAGACCGGCGTGATAAAATCCGCAGCGAAAAATTGCCGGGAGAAACCTGAATGCGAAAACTGTTATTGCTGCTTGGCTTATGTGCATGTGTCTGGTCAGCATGTGCGAACGCAACTGAACGCCAGAGCAATGCCGACTATCATGCTCGTCGCGTGGCGCTGGCCAAAGCCATGGAAGGCGGAGCGTTGGTCTTGTTTGCGCCCACAGAAGCTGAAGGGCCAAACGATCTTTATGGTTTTCGCCAAGACGACAATTTCTACTATCTAAGCGGCTGGGGCGAACCAGGCGCGGCCCTGCTCATCAACGCCAATCCTTATGTGGAAATTCTTTTTCTGGCGGAGCACAATGCGACCCAGGAAAAGTGGACTGGCCCCAAGCTTGGCCCGGAAGATCCGCAGGCGCCGCAGAAGACCGGCTTTGACAAGGTTGAGAGCCTGGACAAGATGCATGATGAACTGCTCAAGCTGCTGCCCCAGCCTCGTGCTGTGGTGTACTCCGATCTTGGCTCCAACGGTCAGGCGACGCCTTCCACCAGCCCGCTGGAGTGGCTGCGCCGGAGCAACTCATTCCCCAATTACATTGCGTTTCGCGACGCTAAGCCGCTGCTTGCCCGCCTGCGCATGGTGAAAGATGCAGGCGAGCTGAGGTTGATTACCAATGCCGTAGAGGCTTCAGAGGCGGCACACCGGGCTGCGCTCAAAGCTATTCATCCCGGAGTGAATGAGCGTGAAATCTCTGCGCTGATGCAATATGAGTTTGGCAAGCGAGGGTGTGAACGCCCGGCTTATGCTCCTATTGTGGGCTCCGGCTTCTACTCCACCGTGCTTCATTATTCGAACGATGATCGCGTGATGCAGGACGGCGACTTGGTGGTAATGGACGTGGCAGGCGAATTTTCCATGTACGCCTCCGACATCACTCGCACCGCGCCGGTGAACGGCAAGTTCTCCGCACGCCAGCGCGAAATCTACAACATCGTTCTGGGCTCGCAGGAAGCGGCCATGCAGGCTTTTCAGGCAGGGAAGTCAAAGCTGGCCACCAGCCGCACCGATCCTGATTCGCTTTATAAAGTCGCGTTCGACTATCTGAACACGCATGGAAAAGACCTGCACGGCGATCCGCTGGGCAAATATTTTATTCATGGCCTGGGGCATCACGTGGGGCTGAACGTCCACGACGCGAGCGATCCTTCAGCGCCGCTGGATAGGGACATGGTCTTCACCCTGGAGCCGGGGATTTACATTCCTGAAGAAAAATTGGGCGTGCGCATTGAAGATATGTTTACCGTGGGCCAGGACGGAAAGTTGATCATGCTTACCCACGATCTGCCAAGGACGGCGGATGAGGTGGAAGCGGCGATGAAAAAGTAAGTGGCTTAATAAAGGTGTGAGGCGGTGCAGAGCCCCCATTGTGCCGCTTTGGGCCGGCTGGGGTTTCCGCTATCCTTATATCCATGCGGGTTAAAGTGCTGCTGTTTGGGCAGCTCAAAGATATCGTTGGCAGGGCAGAGGAATCACTGGATCTGCAGCCCGGTGCGCCGCTTGCCGCCGTGATGTCCCATTACGCTGAACGATATCCAAAGTTCAAAGGTCTCAGCAGCTCCATCGCCTGCTCCATCAATCAGGAGTACGCGGCGGCCACCGCGACCCTTAAAGAAGGGGATGAAGTCGGGCTTTTACCGCCGGTCAGCGGAGGCAAACAAAAAATCGAGGAGCTGCGTTCAGAACATTGCGCCATTGTGCGCGAGCCGATTGATCTTCAAAGAATGAAAGAAGAGCTTGAACATCCCGAAGACGGGGCCGCGGTGTATTTTGACGGCGTGGTGCGCAATAACACTCGCGGACGGCGCACGTTGTATCTTGAATATGAAGCTTATGAATCCATGGCACTTAGCGAGATGAAGAAGCTTGCTCAAGCTGCGCTTGAACGTTTTAAAGTACGAAATGTATGTGTGCTCCATCGGCTGGGCCGGCTCCAGATTGGGGAGACAAGCGTGTTAATCGGCGTGGCCTCGGCGCATCGAGCGGCAGCTTTTGAGGCGTGCCGCTGGCTGATTGATACGCTCAAGAAGACCGTGCCAATTTGGAAGAAGGAATATTTTGAAGATGGCGCTGTTTGGGCCGATGGTGAACCGTTTCCGGAAGATCTGACTTCTAAGCCAGGGAGCCAGTAAAGAAATTCACATTAACAAATAACTCTTTACCGCTGTTTGCATCTAAGCATTGCAGAATACCCGTTGACCTTAAAACTATGAAACGGACTTGCGCTGTTTCGCTGTGGTTCTATTTGGCTTTGTGCCTGCCCCTGCTGGGTATACTTGCGCTTGCCCAAGACCTGCAAGCCCAAGATCCGCGAACCCAAGATCCGCAAAAAGGCGACCAGATTCCGCCTGGAACTCGCTCAGAGGCAGGCTCTCCGATCCAAAAAGAAGAGCCTACTTTTCGAGTCGACGTGCGGCTGGTGAACGTTTTTACCACCGTGACGGACTCGCGCGGTGCTCCGGTGGCAAATCTGACCAAAGATGACTTCCGGCTTCTGGAAGATGGGGTCCCACAGGACATCAGGATTTTTGAAAAAGAATCAGCCATGCCCCTGAGCATCGCGCTGGCTATTGATACCAGCGGAAGCACGCGCCGTGACATGGCGCTGGAAACATCAGCAGCCAAGAAGTTCGTGCATTCCATTTTGCGGCCGGTTGATCATCTATCAGTATTCCAGATTTCTGAAGACGTTGACCAGGTTACCCGCTTCAGCTCAAATGAAAAAGAGATTGAACACGGTATTGATCACCTGACCGCGGGCGCAGGAACGTCATTGTATGACGGGATTTTTCTTTGCTCCGAAGCGTTGATTGGCCGGGGAGGCCGCAAGGTGCTGGTGCTGATTACTGACGGCGGCGATACCACCAGCAAAACCGACTACAACAGCGCATTGCGCCGGGCCCAGCAGGCAGAAGCGATTGTGTACAGCATTATTATTGTTCCGGTGATGGCGGATGCGGGGCGCAATATCGGCGGCGAACATGCTTTGATCCAGATTTCCGATGATACCGGCGGCAAATATTATTACGCGGAAGGCCCAGAGCAGATAGAGAGCGCGTTCCGGCAGATCAGTGATGAACTGCGCACGCAATATCTACTGGCGTTTTATCCCAAGCGCCGCGTGTCAGATTCTTCCTTCCGGCGCATCTCGGTGGATGTGCTTAAAAAGGACCCGCAAGGCCATGACTATCAGGTCCGGCATCGCGCGGGATATTACACATCGGCAGCGAAATAGCTTTTGGTTTACTCCCGACGCCGCAGGCGGAGGGGACCCTATCCTGAAGATCATGTTTGGGAAGTCATGCAGCCCGAATCTGCTGAATCTATGCGGATGATTCTGGCCTGCAGATTTTCGTGCTGATAGGGTTCCCTCGCTCCGCTCGGGATATAACTTTAGCGAAATAGCTGAGGGCTGATTGCTGTTTTTGCGCTACAATACACGCATGTCCTTCCGTACGCCTGCGCCAGCTTTTGCCAAAAAAACGACGAAAACGCCTCCTCCTGAAGATACAGGCATGGAGTCTTCCTATCTGAAGGCGCTGGGTGAAAAGCAGACGCCGGTGACCGTGAAACTGCTTTCCGGCGAGGTTTTTCACGGCTGGATTGAATACTACGATATCGGCATGATCCGCCTGACCCGCGAAGGCGAGCCGAATCTTTTCATCTTCAAGCACGAAATCATGTATATCGCGGAAGATAACGGACGCCGCGTCCGCTAATGGCCTCAATGGGCCACCAAGAAGACTTCCTTACACCCATGCAGAATCTGGCCCGTGAAGCGGGCGTTCTGCTCATGTCATTTTTCGGCAAGGTCTCCATTGAATACAAGGGCGAGGTTGACCTGGTGACCAAGGCCGACCGCGCTTCAGAAAAGATGATTGTGGAACGCATCAGCAAACAGTGGCCGGAGCATGACCTGATCGGCGAAGAAGGCAGCCGCCGTGAAACCGGCAGCGACTTTCGCTGGTATATTGACCCGCTGGACGGCACAACGAATTTTGCTCACGGCTATCCTGTTTTCTGCGTTTCCATGGCGCTTGAATATAAAGGTGAGCGGATCGCAGGAGTGGTTTTTGATCCCACGCGGGATGAGATGTTTGCCGCAGAGAAGGGAAGCGGCGCGCAATTGAACGGACAGCCCGCTCATGTCTCTTCCACGCCGCAGCTCAAAGAAAGCCTGGTGGCCACAGGGTTTCCCAGCCACAAACGCCACAAGAACCCGAACATCAATTTTTATCACCAGATCACGCTACGCTCGCATGGCGTGCGCCGCGCCGGCTCAGCGGCTCTTGATCTCTGTTACACAGCCTGCGGCCGCTTTGACGCTTATTGGGAGTTCAACCTCAATCCCTGGGACACTGCAGCAGGAGTGCTGCTCGTGGAAGAAGCCGGCGGCAAGGTAACAAACTTCAGCGGCGGGCCGTTTGAGATCGCCAGCCGTGAAGTGCTGGCCAGCAACACCGTGCTGCATGACGAAGTGCTCAGGGAATTTCAGGCGATCATGGAAGGCCGGGTGGAAGGCATACCTTCAGCTACAGAGTACTTCAGATTACGACAATAGTTACTGGACGTTTATCTGATGGTAGGGCAGAATAGCTGAACCTTCAGTGAAACTATTCCGTTATCTCCTGGGCTGTTGCTTGTTTTTAGCCGCGCTTAGTTCAGCGGCTGAAGTTCGCATTCGTGAAATCGGGCTGCAGGGCTATATTGATTTTTCAGGCCGCCCGCAACAGTTACGCATTGAAGTGTCCAACCCCTCAGCAGAACCAGAATCATATGTTCTGCATATCAGCCAGAAATACTCAGGCCACGAAAAATCTGTTCTGGATTACAAGGTTGACCTGCAAGGCCACGAGTCCCGTTTGCTCGCCCTGGCTCTGATGTTTGTGAGTGACGGAAAGCTAACAATCGAGCAGAGAGCTTCCAATGGAACTGTCATCAGCAAGGATGAGCAGAATACGCCTACGGCCCCATTGGACCTGGTGGCAGTGGTGTGCGCTACGCAAGAGATATGCAGCGCCGTTTCAGATGCCATCCGGTCAGCCGCTACGGTTGAGGAACGGAATATTAAAGAGCGACAACTGAAAATTTTGTTGCTCACCGAGCCCCCGCAAAATTGGTTTGCTTATACTCCTGTGCATACCCTCATAGTAGCTGGGCCAGTGAAGGACCAGGCAGCGCGAGACGCGATTGAGAACTTTACCCGTTTTGGTGGACACTTGATCATCGCTGCTGATCAGGCGCCGCGCGATTTTCTTGCTCCTTATCGCGTGGCTGATCTGCGAGAGGTTGGTGTAGGCCGAGGCACTCTCAGATTGGTCAACTCAGCTACAGGACCCCAACTACGCCAGCTTTTTTCGCCTGAGGAGAACACTCACACTCCGGATACCACAGACCTGGTTAACCTGGTGTTTTCGAAGGAAATTGACAGCGGCACGTTATTGCAATGGGTCGGGAAGCAATTCGTTTTTCCCCGGTTGCGCTGGATGATTGGCTGGATGCTGGTCTATATCCTGCTGATTGGACTGCTCAATTTCTTCATATTGCGCCGGATCGGCAGGGTTGAACTGGGATGGCTTACCGTGCCCACGATTGCCATTGTTTTTGCAGCGCTGTTTTACTTTATGGGTGGTCGCGGCAAGATGACTCATTTCACCCTGGATCAGGCCACAGTCTGCTACATGGATGACAAGAGTCCCGTAGGCGTGGCGGAGCATAACTTCCGTGTTGCCTCGCCACAGGTACGCGATCTGGTCTTTCAGGTCCCTTCTTCAGCGGTCGTCTCTTCAGCAGGGCAGGACGCTCTATTCCGCGCTAGCGATGTAGCCGCCGGCATTTGGGATGACGACAACCGCCAACGTACGAAAATTCCTGAAATGTTTGTGGATTCGGCCCAGCATGTCCCGCTGGAGATGCTGCGACTTTCCTTTCACGATCTGGAGTTCCGTAGCGTGCACCAGTTCACAGGCACAGTAACAATGAAGGATGGCATTCTCATCAATAACACTGGCCAGGATTTCTCGCAGGCCGCGCTGGTCGACTTCCGCAGCCGGAAGTTCTACGAACTTGGTCCATTGCCTGCTGGAAACAAAATTCAGCCATTCAGCAGGCCAACCCAGGATTTAAGCCATTCCAATCGTTTGCAGTCATTCTCTCCTGACTATCACATGCAGGGAGCTTTCACGCTACGGGGGTTCCTGGAGTCAGAAGCTTTTTCCTCAAGTCTCTCCACGCGCCGGTTAATGTTTATCGGTTTCACCACGCGACCTCTTCTCACTGGACAACTGGAAGGCGTTACTCCAGACGCGAAGACATACACGCTGTTTGAAGTGACCATGGAGAATGACCAATGATCCATGTAGCCGGCTTGCAGAAGTTGTACTCGGGGGGCCGGGGCCTGCGCTCCTTTGATCTTGACGTGGCGCAGGGGGAACTTATTGGCTTGGTGGGTCCAAACGGAGCCGGCAAGACCACTCTTATCAAAATCCTTGCCACCTTGCTCTCACCAGATCGCGGTGTGGCGCAGGTGAAGGGGCTTGACGTGGTTCTTGAGAAGCAAGCAGTGCGCAAAATCGTTGGACACATGCCGGACGTTCCAGGGGTATATCAGGACATGAAGGTGCGCGAGTTTCTTCTATTTTTTGCCGCCGCTTTTCATGTCCCCAGCGTAACCAGGCCCAAGGTAGTAGGGGACATTCTGCAATGGTCAGGACTTGAAGATCGCGCCGATGGTGATGTGGAGCATCTGTCTCTGGGATGGAAGCAGCGGCTTGTTCTGGCCAAGACCCTGTTGCACAGTCCCGCGTTGCTCTTGTTGGATGAGCCAGCTACAGGGCTCGATCCCTTGGCGCGTCTGGAATTACGCCGGCAGCTCAAGGAACTTCACCATCGCGGCGTCACCATCCTGATCTCATCGCACATCTTAAGTGACCTTGAAGATGTTTGTACGCGGATCGTTTTCATCGCCGACGGCCAGAATATGGGGCAAACCGGGCAGGCTGCGGTTTCCGACGCACCGCCTCCACCCGCACCTGTGATCTACGAAATTGAGTTTTTGCCATCGGCGCAGGCGCGAGAAATTGCGGAAGGCATAGCCGGCATGCAGGTGTTAGCTGCGTCAGAAGGAATGCTGCGTTTATCAGTAACCGGAGGTCGAGAGCAAATGGCAAAGATCGTTAGTGCTCTGGCCGCCGCCGGTGTGGGCATCACAAGAGTGCAGCCGGTAAGCGAACTGGAGAGCCAATACCAGCAGTTGTTTGGGGGCAAGCAATGAACCCGATGGTTCGCAAGGAATTGAATCTCCGCATGCGCGAGCGGCGCGGCTGGATCCTGCCCACACTATATCTAACCGCCATGGGCGCAACCATTGTCTTTGCTTATTACATAGTGACCACAGAGCGAACGGCTCGCGAGGGACTCCAGGGCGCTACGGTTGGCGCCACAACATTCCTTACCTTAAGCTATGCGCAACTCACGCTTTTATTGCTGCTGGTGCCGGTCTTCAGCGCCGGCTCGCTAACTATTGAGAAGGAACAGCGGACATTGGCGGCATTGATTACCAGCCTGCTTCGTCCGCGGGAAATCTGGTTTGGCAAGTTTTCCTCTTCCTTGTTGTTCGTGGGTTTGTTGCTCTGTACCGGGCTGCCGATCATGGCGCTTGCGCTTTCGCTAGGTGGCGTGGGACTAGTGGAATTACTGTTCACAGTTCTCACCACACTGCTGATTATCGCAACCATTTCTGCACTAGGGTTGTACTGCTCCGCCACCTTTCGGCGCAGCGTGCATTCCACGGCTGTCAGCTATGCAGCGGTGATACTGCTCTCAGTGATCACACTTATCGTGTTTCTTTTGCTTTTTTCTCATTGGAATTCCACACATCCGGGTATTCCTGAGTCGCAAATACCAAGGGTGCTTCGTATACCTCTGTATTTGAACCCGTATTACTTTCTCACGATGGGTTTTGGCGTGGCGGCCAATATCAGCCGCGGAGAATGGCTGATCTGCCTGGCCGTTTATACCACTATTGCCGTATCTTTCATGGCTCTCACCTGGCGGGCCATTGATCACAGTGGCGAGCAGCTGTAAGCGATTAGCTGAATGTGTTGTTTACTCCTGCGGGGCAGCAGGAGCATTAAGTTGTTGCAGCGCCTGTTTAGCTTGCTCAGAATCAGGATTGGCTTTTAAAGCCTGCTGAAATGCTGCCACAGCTTTGTCATGCTGATTGTTCATTGCGTAGAGACTTCCCAATATGTTCCAAATGTGATCGTCATCTGGATTGCTTTTTGTGTACTGTTCCAGCAGGTAAGTCGCTCGCGCATAGTCTTTGTTATCGAGCGCCTGCTGCGCCAGCTTTAATTCCGGCGGAATACCGTATTTTTGCGCAAGCTCTTTATAGCCAAAGACGAGCACAACGGCCATCACCCCAACCGTGGACCACTGGTAAATCTTGTGATGTTGCGCAAATCCTCCCATGGGAAGGCCCATCAGCAATCCTGTGATGAAGCCGCCGAGGTGGCAGAAATTATCAATATTGGCGCCGAAAATGTTCCCCATGAGACCTGCGCCCAAGGCGAAATTAATGCCAACAAAGAACACCATGCTGCTCACCACGCTGCGCTTCTGCCCCGCGGAGATGGAAAGGTTGCCAAATTTCACGCCCGCCAACAGGGCGCCCGCAATTCCAAATATGGCCCCTGAAGCGCCGACTTCAAAGGTCCTGGAATTATGAGCGATGCTGAGCAAAGCGCCGCCAACTCCTGTAAGCAAATAGATGAATAAGGTCTGGAACCTTCCAAACAGCCGCTCAGAGAGCTGCCCCAGGCTCCATAGACACCACATGTTGAAGGCGATATGCATGAGCCCACCGTGAACGAACCCGGCGGTAATCAGACGCCACCACTCACCATTGAGGGTGTATGGCCCAACGTTTGCACCCCACGCCACCAACGCTTGCCCGCTGAAGTCCAGGAACCTTGCGTCGGTAGCAACCATGCCCACAAATACCGCCACATTGATGGCGGTCAGCGCAGTCGTTACGGGGTAGTCGCGCATGGTTCCGGTGGCAATCGTGCGTCGAGCCCGGCCAGTGGCCACTCCGGCACAGCGATCACATAAGACTGGCGCAACTCCCTCTTCGTTTAGGGGCAGTTCCGCGCCACATTTCAAGCAATTAGGCATGTTGATAATAGGATAACAAGGAAGTCAAAGATGCAAGCCCATGATCTCAAAGCGGTTTAATGCTGACAACCGAATTGTCATGCGTGAAATGCGGGTCTTACGCAAAAGCCGGTTTTTTGATCAGCACAACTCAGTCTAGTGATATAAGCAATAGGCAGAAGCTAAAGTTGCCGGGGTGCACTGCTCAGGGCTGTTCTGCAACACTCGCCAGCATCGCTGCATCAAAATTTCCTAATTGACAGCTCTGTTCCCCAGACGGAGTGTCCTCTTAGTGTCCTATCGCATCGCTTCAACTTTTGCCACCCTATCGACCATGCTTGCTTTAACCCTTACCGTTGCCGGTTGTGGCAGTGTTTCCGGCAGTAGCCTCACGCCCACGCCAACGCCGGTTTCCAGTCCATCACCAACTCCAACTCCCGGTATTTCCCCCACGCCAACGCCGACTCCGGTGCCCAGTGCGCAAATCATTTATCAAGTGTCATTCCTGTGTACTACTGGAAACCCCCACTGTTCGAACAATGGTGTGAGCAGTGACGGTGTTTATGCTTATCGCATGGATCCTTCAACCGGAGCAGTCACGGATATTCCCGGTTCGCCGTTTTTCACTGGATCCAATGCTCAAAACGTTATTGCCACGCCTTCGGGAAATCTGGTCTTTGCCGCTGATGTCACAACCGATGCTGGTCATCAACCCATCATCGAGGTGGGCTCGAATGATTTCGTCACATTCCGCCCAGATCCTATAACTGGCGTTCTCACCAAGCTGGCCACTACTGCACTTCCCGGACGGCCTTTTGAAGTTGTGATGCATCCCTCCGGAAAATTTCTCTATGCCATTGCCAGAGATTTGGTCGGCTTTGCCATTGACCAGAACTCGGGCAAACTCACGGCGCTCCCTTCCATCCCCTTAGGCTTTGACAATGATGTGTCAGACTTTTCACTCAATATTGATCCTGCCGGCAGATTTATTTATGCCATGATCAATGGCCGAATCTCTGTTTTTCGCATTGATGCCAATAACGGCGCGCTTACGGCTGTTCCCGGCTCTCCATTCTCCCTTGGAAGTCTGTTGCTGACGCGCATCTCAGTCCATCCCTCAGGCCGGTTCATCTACGTGAGTGGTGATCCACAGATTGGTTCCGGCTCCATCTTTGAACTGGCAGTCGATCAAAATACCGGCGCTCTTACGCCGATATCCGGCTCTCCTCTTGTTGTCAAGACTCCTGTTGTCTCGATGACCTTTGTTAACAACGGCCTTACAGCCTATGCGGATGGAGATAAGGAACTTAATCTCTTTTCGGTAAATACCTCAACTGGAGAGCTTACTGCGTTGAGCCCGGTAGCGGCTTCCGGCTTTACCTTTGGCAACAATGTTGTGGATGGCACAGGACAATTTGTGTATGTGGGAAGCACTGGGATTCTTGGTTTTCGCGTCCAGGGAGATGGGACGCCTCAATCCTTGCCCGGCTTTCCCCATGGTACGGCATTGGGCATCGAACCTCATGGCATCGCCATTGCACCATTGCCGTGAGGTCCAGCCTCATTGAACACCACTGCAGGTTGAAGCGCCCCGAGCTCTTGCGGGCAGCGCATTTAGAGTCTCTCAACTTTCTTTGTATGTAATTTGTCCCTGCCTGCAAAGCTTCACGAATTCTTGCTAAAATTTTCTTGTGGAACCTTCTTTGCTAAGCCGCGACATCCAGAAGCGCCCTGATAAATGCAAGTTTGAGGGACGTATCCTTTTTTTGACTGAAGATCCTGAGCTGATCCGCCGTCAGCTTGAGGGCGAAGACCTGCCCTGGGACACCAAGAACCCGCAGAATAATCCCAAGCTGCGCGACGATATCTCCACCGATGAGATCACGCCTGCGCACATCTGCTTTTTCTTCGATGAAAAGCTGGGTGAGTGGCCCTATACCGGCCTAAAGTGCGGGAAAGATGTCCCTATCAAGCGCGGCGACGTGAAAAAAGGCGGCTTTGTGGCTGCCGTAAGCGGGAAGCGCCGCGGCAAAGGATCGAGCCGGGAGCAGTCACCGTATGCCGAGCTGTCTGCCGGCATCAAGCTGGTGATCGCCGAAAATATTGAGCGTATTTACAAGCAGAACTGCCAGAACCTGGGTGTGCTGACCTCGACCGACTTCAGCCTGATTGATAAGGTGCGGGCCGGTGAAGAGATTCCGCTGAGCAAATTTACCGAAGGCGAAGACGATATTACGCGCCAGGTAATTGAGTATGGCGGGCTGTTCCCGTTCAATGTGGCACGGATGCAAAAGAAAGTTTTTTTGCCGCCGATTGCGACCGGCAAGCGGCCCATGACCATCGCGGAGAAGATCTTTGCCCGGCACATGCTGAATGAGAAGAACGAGCCGGGAGTCGGTTATGTGAAGCCGGGCGATTCAGGCTTTGCCCGCACCGATCTGCGCTTCAGCCATGAATACGTGACGCCGATGTCGGCAATCTTCTTTGAGCATTTTGTGGGCAAGGAAGCCAAGGTCAATGATCCTGCGACCATCCTCTTTTTCCGCGATCACCTGACTTTTCTTGACGAGGTGATTTCAGAAGAGAAAAAGAAGATGGGATTGCTGGATCTGGCCGGCCAACTCAAGTACAAGCAGGAAGATTTTGGCAAGAAGCAGGGCATTAAGCTGCATGGCGAGTTGAAAGACCGCAAAGGCTCTGAGGGCATTTGCCATTCGATTGTGGCGGAGACCTACGCATTGCCGGGGCAACTCAACGTGGGTTCTGATTCACATACGCCGCACGTGGGCGCGGTGGGCTGCATTGCTTTTGGCATTGGCACCACGGACGTTTTTAATTCCTGGATCACCAAAGATGTGCGGGTAAAAGTTCCAGAGTCAGTCAAGGTGATTGTGCGCGGCAAGCGCCGGCCTAACGCTACAGCCAAGGATTTCATCCTGCTGCTGCTAAGCATGGAGTACATCCGCAGCGGCAAGGCGCTGGCCAAAGTAATGGAGTATTCCGGCGAAGCCATTGAAGCTTTGAGCGTGGACGAGCGCGCCACCATGACTAATATGGCGGCAGAGATCGGCGGCTTTACTGGCATTGTTGCGCCAGATGAAAAGACCGTGGAGTTTCTGATGGAACGGCGCGGGATGTCGCGTGCTGAGGCAGAAAAACTTTGCGAAGGACTCTTCAGCGATCCTGACGCGCAGTACGCGCATGTGATCGAGCTGAATGCTGACGACATTACTCCGATGGTTGCTACACCCGGCGATCCCGGTAATGGGAAATTCATCCGCGATCTGAATACGCCAGTTCCAGTAGAAATTGCTTACGGCGGCACATGCACTGCAGGCAAAAATGCTGACATGGATATGTATGCGCAAGTTTTGTCAGAGGCGCTACAGCAGGGCAAGCGCGTGGCGGATTCCTGCAAGTTCTATATCCAGTTTGGCTCGCAGGAGACGCGTGAATACTGCGTGCGCAAAGGCTATCTGGATATCTTCAAGCGAGTAGGCGCTACGGTGATTGAGCCAAGCTGCGGCGCGTGCATCAACGCCGGCCCAGGTGTTTCTACTCGACCTGATCAGGTTGTGATCAGCGCACAGAACCGCAATTTCCCTGGGCGCAGCGGCCCCGGACTCATGTATCTGGCCAGCCCGTACACGGTGGCAGCAAGCGCTGTGGCGGGATACATTGTGGAATATGAGCCGCAGACGGAACCTGCGCGTCCTGATCTAGCGATGCGCAAATAGCGCGAATTCGCTTTGTTGTAAGATTTCATCCAGAGGACAACACATGGCAGAACCTACTTATGAAGAGATGAAAGCCCGCCTTGCCGAACTGGAAAAGCAAGTCGCAACCAAGCGTACCGGATCGTTGGAGTTCCGCGTGAGCGAAAAAGGCGGCGTCAGCGTTTATGGACTGGGAAGATTTCCAGTCACGCTGTACTTTGAGCAGTGGACCCGCTTACTGGATCAGGCAGACCAGCTCCGGGCCTTTCTCGACGAAAATAAATCCAGGCTCAAGCTGAAAGAACCAAAATAAATCGTGTGGCCGACTCCCTCGTCGAACTCAACCGCTGGCTGGCTCAACTCGTAGAGCGTCGCGGCAGCGATCTTCTGCTGGTGACTGACGCTCCGGCCTGTGTCCGCGTTGACGGCCAGGTTGTTACCATTGGCGACAGTCCTCTCCAAAGCGACGAGATTGAAAATGCCATCACGCCCGCGCTCATGCCGCACGCGATGCGCCAGTACCTTGAGACGCGCATCGCAGACTCGTCATATCGCAGTACCAACCTCGGCCGTTTCCGCATCAACCTGCATCATGAGCGCGGACGCGCTGCCGCTGCCATCCGCGCTTTGCCTACAACCGTGCCGCTTTTGCATGAGCTGCATTTGCCGCCCAGCGTTGAGCAGCTTGCCCACTTGGCACGCGGACTGGTGCTCATCGGCGGCCCTGCGGGTTCGGGTAAGTCCACCACGGTTGCGGCACTGGTAAATGAAATCAATCGCCGCGAAGCCCGGCACATCGTGACGATTGAAGATCCTATTGAGTATGAGCACGCCAACATCCGCAGCGTGATCGAGCAGGTTGAAGTCGGCGCTGACGCTCCGGATTTTCCAACCGCTCTGCGTGCCGCGTTGCGGCAGGCACCTGATGTTCTGGTTGTGGGCGAGATGCGCGACCCGGAAACCATGCATATTGCCGTGACCGCCGCTGAGACCGGCCATCTGGTTTTTTCCACGCTGCACACCACTGACGTGGCTTCCACCATCTCGCGCATTGCAGATTCGTTTCCGCCTGAGCGTCAAAATAGCATTCGCCAGGAGCTGGCGATGTCAATCTCAGCGGTGCTCACGCAGATTCTGCTGCCCAGCAAGCATGGTGGGCGATATCCCGCGGCGGAAATGCTGCTCATCGGCTACGGCGCGCGACAGCATATCCGCAAAAACAACATCCATCATCTGCACCAGGAAATTACCATGAGCAAGAAGGCCGGCTCTTTCAGCCTTGAAGAATCGCTGGCCGCGCTGATGTCGCAGGGCCACATCGAGCGTGAAGACGCCATGCTGCACGCCATTCATCCTGACGATCTGGAAGGGGTTCTGCGTCTGAGCGCCAGAAGGTGAGCAGTCTCAGCCTTTAGGCAGCGTTCGACTCGATCTTGCGAACCAATTTACAACAGCCCAATTTTGTGGGCGATAGCCAGCTTGCGGCGTTCAATGGGCAGGTTCGCGGCATCGACCATTTCATCTTTATAGACAACTGCACCAAGGCCGGAATCAGTATCTGCCTTTTCATACAACGCAACGATCTCCTGTGCTCGGCTGATCTCTTCCTGCGTGGGGGTAAAGACGCGATTGATAACCGGCACCTGATCAGGGTGGATGGCCCATTTGCCGTCAAAGCCCATCTGCGCGGCTGAACGCGCGTCATGCTCGCATTGCTGCAGGTCGCGAAACTGCAAGGTGACGCCATCGAGCACGTCAATGCCTGCGGCGCGGGCGGCGGCAACGGTCTTGGCTTTGGGATAGTGATAGAGCACAAACTGTTCGCGCACGGGATCGCGCGCGCCGATGTTGCCCGCATAATCAACCACGCCAAAAATCAAACCAGCAAGGCGCTGAGTGGACGCGGCGATCTCTTCCGCATGAAGAACGGCTTTGGCGCTTTCAATCAGCGCTTCCAGGCGAATGCGTCCTATAGGAAGCCCGACATTCTGTTCAATCTGCGTAAGCAGGCGATCAGCAAAGAGCACGTCTGCTGCATCCTGAACTTTGGGCAGCACCACAACGTCAATCCGGGTGCCAGCGGCTTCCACTACCTCAATCACATCGCGATAGAAAAATTTAGTATGCAAACCGTTGGTCCGGAAAGCACGGACCTTGCCATGGAAATCGAATGTATTAAAGGCTTCCACCAACGTTTTGCGCGCGGCAATCTTTTGCGAGGGCGCGCAGCCGTCTTCAAGATCAAAAATTACCTCGTCGGCTTCGCTGGCCGCAGCTTTGGCCATCATTTTGAGCGAGTGCGCCGGACAGGCAAGCTCACTACGCCGGACCGTAATGTTTTCGCCGGATTGTGCGGGCATCAGAGATCCCTCAGCTTTGTGTTCCATGCCAATCTCAATTTATTGCCCGCCGGCCAAAGATTGGATGAACGCGTAATAGAAATCCACGCCATCATAAAAATCTTTTACGCCAATACGCTCATCTTTGCCGTGGGCGCGATCGTCATCCACGTCAGTAAACACGCCGGGAACGCCATACGTGGGAATTCCGGCGATACGCAGATACTTGCCGTCGCTCGCGCCGGCATCCATGACCGGGACGATGGGCAGCCCGCCATAGAGCTTGCGGCTGAGAGCTTCCAGCTTCTGAACAATCTCAGGATTAATGGCAGAAGCCGGCGCAGGCACGGCGTCCCCTACCAGGCTGATCGAGATTCGATCATCTGCCAGCACGCGCTTCAGCGTGGCCTGCACGTTCTCCAGCGAATCCTGCGGCAACATGCGGCAATTGACGATGGCCGCCGCGGTTTGTGGAAGCGCATTATTGGCATGGCCACCCTCAAGGCGTGTGGCTACGCAAGTGGTGCGGAGAAGCGCATTGAAATAAGAAGATGCGGACAGCCGGGTGGCTGCTGCGCTTGCTTTTGCCTGGTCCGTGCCGATTACGGCGCGGAAGTCGGCTCCGGTGGCCGGTGATTCCAGAGTTGCAGTCTGGGCAAAGTATCCGCGCGTGGTTTCATTGAGGCTAACAGGAAAATCAAAAGCTGCCAGCCGGGTGAGACCTTGTGACAGATGATAAATCGCGTTGTCTTTCACCGGACGCGAACTGTGACCGCCGTTGCTCTTTACTTCCAGGCGAAAATCAACGTAGTTTTTTTCACTGGTCTGCAGGCCCAGCAGCAGGCGTTTGCCCTGCTTGGTTTGAAAATCGCCAGCGTCAGTATTGATGCAGTATTCGGCGTTAATCAGATCACGATGGTTCTTGATAAGCCACTGAATGCCATTGGAGTCGCCGCCCTCTTCGTCCGCCGTAAGAGCAAGGATAAGGTCGCGGTTGGGAATGAAGCCTTCTTTCTTCAGGCGAAGGAAGTTTGCCACCAGGAAGGTGTCACCTTCCTTGATATCCGAGGTGCCGCGCCCATAGAAGAAGCCATCCACTTCGTTGAGCTTAAAAGGATCCATGGACCAGTCCTGGCGTAGGGCCTGGACCACATCAAGATGGGCGATGAACAGAATGGGCTTGGCCGTATGAGCGCGGCCATGCAGCCACACCACAAGGTTTTTCTTGTTGGGGAGCGGCCCAAGCACATGGATATCTTCCGGAGCAAAACCAGCAGCGCGGAAACGAGTTGCCATGGCTTCCGCGGCCGTTGTCACATTGCCAGCGGGAGTGTCAGTGGTGTTGATCTCAATCAGCTCTTTAAATATATCGCGCGCGATCTGGTGTTCTGGAGTAAGAGCGCTCTGCTGCGGGACCGCAGTTGCTGTGGCAAAGAAAAGCAGCACAAGGGCAGAGGCACAGGTGAAAATCGGATTTTTCATTGTGCCCGGATTATAAATTCTTACGGCTAAAACCAGCTCACTTCTGTGCAATATCCTTATAATTAAGGTATGGCCAAAGGTTGGGAAAGCAAGTCAGTGGAATCACAAATGGAGGATGCCGGGGCCGAGAAAGCGTCAGGATCAAAACGCCCACTCACCGACGACGAGAGGACAGCGCAGCGCGAGCAAGATAACCTGAAGCTTTCACGCGCTTACGTGCTGCACCAGATTGAATCATCCACCAATGAGCGATACACCGAATCGCTGCGCAAGGCGCTAAGCGAGATCGAGCAGAAGCTGGCAGAACAGGGAACAGACCACTAAGCACGGTCCGCTCCTGGCGCAACGAGCGCACATGCAGGGCCGCGAAAGCAAGAACAGCAGCTCAGACAGCCGCCCTACGCCCGGTGATAAGCTCAATCACCAGAACTATCAGCGCAATCACCAGAATCAGATGGATGAGGCTGCCGGCAATGTGAAATCCCCAGCCCAACAGCCAAAGTAGCAGAAGAATGGCAAATATAGTCCAGAGCATAAGTTTTCTCCCGGCCCACAACCCCTCAGCCGTTAGAACTTTGATGCCGATGCCGGGCAGCGGAGTTGACCTGTAGCGGCACGCTTTGGCGGATCACGGTGATCCCGGCGGTATTTTCAGCAGCTCTGCTTGAGCAATCAAGCGCCTCTCCGGAAAACCAGCAGCTTGCGTCTCTGAGCAACAAGAGGAATCTTCCTTAACTCTAACCAAAGTAGTACATGAGATGCGGAGCGCCATTGACTCCAGAAAAACTGGCGAAAGATTCTTCTGGGACAAATGAAGACATTTTTAGGGATTTGCATCGCGATTGCGGTGTTACTGGCAGCGCCTGCGCTGGAGACGGCTCTTCACGCCCAGGAGATACAAGCAGTTCAGCAGCAAATAACGTATGAAGGGCAGAAGGTTTCGTCGGTGCAACTGGCCGGCCAGCCGGATGGCAATCTAAAGGAACTAAGATCGTTGATCGCGCAACAGGAGAATGCGCTGTATTCGCAAGCCGATGTTGACAAAACGGTAGCAGCGCTTAAACAAGCAGGACACTTTCAGAAAGTAGAAGTTGATGTGGAGCCGCGAGCCGCCGGCCTGCAAGTAATCTTCATACTCCAGCCAGCATATTACTTCGGGGTATTTACCTTTCCTAAAGCGGAAAAAAGGTTCAGCTACACGCGCTTGCTGCAGACGACGAACTATACCAAGCAACAACCGTTTACCCACGCACGAGTGGAAGAAGCAGAGTCAAACCTGCTGAATTTTTTCCATCGCACCGGCTTCTTCATGGCCACAGTGGAGCCAAAGCTCGATGTGGACCGCGCGCACGGCGTTGTGAACGTGGAGTATGACGTCAACCTGAAGCACCGAGCGAACTTCGGCACTGTGACTATCACCGGAGTTCCTGAGATCCAGAGCAAAGCTCTGGTAAGCAAGCTGCGTTCCATAAGGGCCCGCATTAAAGGTGCTTACATAAAGCCGGGGAGAGGATATTCACTCAAAAGGGTGACCGAGGCAACTAACTATCTGCAGCAGCAGCTGGGTCAGCAACATTATCTGGCCGCGCGTGTGAAGCTGGTTTCATCGCTCTACAACCCGGAGACTAATCGTGCTGACGTCACTTTTAACATAACGCAGGGGCCCAGAATTGAGATCAAGCTGGTAGGAGCGCATGTTTGGGGACGAACGCAAAGGAAGCTGATCCCCATGTATCAGGAGTACACGGTTGACCCGGACCTGGTGAATGAGGGAAGACAGGACCTGGCTTCCTATTTCCAGTCAAAAGGATTTTTCGATGTAAAGGTGCAGAGCAAGTTTGAAAAGAAGCCATCGGGCGTGACTGTCCTGTACCAGATCACAAAGGGCAAACGCGGGAAAGTGAAGTCAATCGAGTTCCACGGCAACGACCACTTCAGTGACAAAGATCTTAAAACGCACGTACCAGTTTCAAAGGGCATGCCCATGGTTCCCTTTTCCCATGGCAAGTACAGCGAGCAACTGGTGCGCAAGGGTGTGAAGAACATTGAAGGGCTGTATCACGGTGCGGGATATAGCGAAGTCCAGGTCACACCGAAAGTGGAGCGGAACGGCGGCGACCTGCAACTCACGTTTGAAGTGGAGGAAGGCACGCGCGACGTTGTGCAATCGCTGAGGCTTGATGGCGTTTCCGCGCTTTCAAAAGAACAGCTTGCGCCCAAGGGCATGAACCTTGAGCCGGGGAAACCTTTTTCCACTCAACTGCTGAACCAGGACCGCGACCGGATCATGGCTGCGTATCTTGATCACGGTTTTTTGAACGCAACTTTTAAGGCCACCGTCCGTCATGCCAAGAACAATCCACATCTGGTGGAGGTGCTCTATCAGATTGAAGAAGGGCCTGAGGTCCGCACAGCCAGCGTGGCAACTGTGGGCGGGCAGCACACGCGTCCGGAGATCGTGGAGCGCAACGCAAACATCAAGACCGGCCAGCCGCTGAGCGAATCTGCGCTGCTGCGCGGTGAAAGCCAGTTGTACACGCTGGGAATATTTGATTGGGCCAGCGTTGATACGCGAGCGCCAGTAACCGACAACTCTAACGCTGAAGTCCTGCTCAAGCTGCATGAGTCCAAGAGAAATTCCATTACTTATGGATTCGGCTTTCAGGTGATCAACCGTGGCGGAAGCATTCCCAGCGGCACCATCGCGCTGCCTGGCCTGCCGCCCGTGGGATTGCCGACACAGTTCAAGACCAGCCAACAGACATTCTGGGGGCCGGAAGGATCGATTGAATATATACGAAGAAATTTCCGCGGACGAGCAGAGACGCTGAAGCTAGCGGCATTTGGCGGGCGGTTGGACCAGCGCGGCTCGGTGAACTGGGGCAATCCTACCTTCTGGAACACAGACTGGAGTTCCCTGGTTACGATTTCCGGCGAGCGGACAAGTGAAAACCCGATTTTCACGGCACGCCTGGGCGATGCGGGAATACAGTTCCAGCGTTACATGGATAAAGACCGGCAGAAATCCGTGATCCTGCGCTACGATTTTCGTCGCACCAGCCTTTCCAACATAACTATTCCTGACCTGGTGTTGCCGGAAGACCAGAACGTGCGCTTGTCTTCAGTATCTGCTTCGTATAATCGCGATTCGCGCGACAACCCGCTGGATGCGCATCGCGGCTTTTACCAAAGCTTTCAAGTTGACCTGGACCCGAGCGCGCTGGGTTCAAACACAAATTTTGCCCGGTTCCTTGGACAGGTGGCTTATTACAGATCGCTCACCAGCGATTCTTCTTTGGTCTGGGCCAATAGCCTGCGCCTTGGGATGGAAAAGGCTTTTAGCGGCGCGCACATTCCCATCAGCGAGAGCTTTTTTTCCGGCGGCGGAAGCACGCTTCGCGGCTTCAGCCTGAATGGCGCAGGCCCGCAGAGGAATGTTTCTGTCTGTCCAAGCGACAATCCGAACTGTGGAGAAATTATCAGCGTGCCGGTGGGCGGCAAGCAGCTTGTGGTGTTGAATTCAGAGCTGCGGTTCCCGATGGGTATCTCCATGCCGTTTGTCGGCGGCACACTAGGCGGAGCAGTTTTTTACGATGGGGGAAATGTTTATTCGAATGTCCGCTTGAGCGAAGTCTTTTCTGATTTCAGCCATACAGTCGGCTTCGGGTTCCGCTATAAAACGCCTGTGGGCCCTGTACGTTTTGATATCGGACATTTGCTGAACGCGCCGCCGGGAGTTAAATCAACGCAGTTCTTCATAACTTTGGGGCAAGCGTTTTAAGTGGTGATCACAGTGAAGAAGTGGAAAAAAATCGTTTTGTGGACCGTGGCAGTGATCGTGGTATTGATAGCAGGCGCTGTCATTACGGTGGTGCAGTTGCTTGACCACAGCCGGGGTTTTCGCCAGGACATCCTTGCTAAAGTGGAAAGCAGCGTGCAGGAATCAACCGGAGCCAAGCTTGAGGTGCGCGATTTCAACCTGAGCCTCTCTCACTTGAGCCTAGACCTCTACAACGTAGTGGTGCATGGCAGAGAAGCTGATCCGAGCCAACCGCTGCTGCAAGCTGACCATTTGCAAGTGGGGCTGACAATTGATTCATTGCTGCACAAAAAATGGCATGTCAGGAACATTGCTATCGACCATCCGGTGGTGCGGCTGGCGGTAAACAAGGCGGGAGAAAACAATCTGCCGCAGCCGCAAAAGAAAAGCAGCGGCAGCTCGACAAACATTTTTGATCTGGCAATACGCGACCTGAAGCTGGATCGCGGAGAAATTTATTACAACGACCAGAAGACACCGCTAAACGCCGAGCTGCACGATCTCAACGTTACAGCGAATTATCAGCAGGCGGAGAACAAGTACTCCGGCGAGCTGGGCTATAACTCAGGAAAAATTGTATACGGCGCTTATGCGCCGGTAGAGCACAACCTGCAGGCAACGTTCGGACTGACGCCGCAAACATTCACGCTGGACAAGCTGACGCTGGCAGCGGGCAAATCCACGGTTGTGCTGAGCGCAACGGTAAACAATTACAGCTCACCCAACATGCAGGCAGAAGGCAATTATGAAGCCATGCTGGCTACCAGCGATTTCCAGCGCATTCTGAAGAACCCATCCGTGCCGGCGGGCACCGTCCGGCTTGCAGGGCAGTTGCAATACCAGGCAGAGCCAAACCGGCCAATGCTGGAGACGGTTTCAGTCGTAGGGACCGTCAGCAGCGCAGGACTGGCGGTAAAGACACCGAGCTTGCAGACTGAGGTGCGCGATCTTTATGCAAGCTACAAGCTGGAGCACGGCAATGCTGAGGTGAAGGACATTCGTGCCCACATTCTGGGCGGAACTCTGAGCGGCAAGCTCACAATCCGCGACGTGACGGGCGCTGGAGTTGCACAATTGCAAGCCAGCGTGAAAGACCTCTCACTTGAACAGGCGCAGACAGCAACGCGCCAGCAATCAATGAAGCCGGCGCATCTGACCGGGAAGGTCAACGCGGATGCCACAGCCCACTGGGCGAAGACGCTGAATAATCTGGCGGCCCACGCGGACGCCACGCTAGATGCGCGGCTGGGACAATCCACGGTGATACCGGTGGATGGCGTGATCCACGCCGATTATGCTGCGGCGCGCAAAGAGCTGGCGTTGACGAAGAGTTACGTGCGCACGCCAAAAACCACTATTAACCTTGACGGCAAGGTAAGTGACCACTCACAACTGCAAGTGGCGATGAATTCCAGCGATCTGCATGAGCTGGAACGGCTGGCAAACACACTGCGGAAATCCACTCCCGGCCCTCCGCCACAACCACTAGGGCTATACGGCACAGCCAACATGACCGCTACCGTCAGCGGTTTAACCAGCGCGCCACAAATCAAAGGACAGTTGGATGCACGCAACCTTCGGGTGAAGGGAAGCTCGTGGAAGGTGTTGCGTGCCAATTTTACGGCCAATCCTTCCGAGGCAAGCCTTAGCAACGGCGATCTGGAAGCCCAGACACAAGGGCAGATCAAATTTAGCGCGCAGGCCCGGCTTAAGAAATGGGCCTATGTTCCGTCAAACCCAATCATGGTAAACCTTTCCGCTGCGCATATTTCTGTGGCCGATCTGGCAAAGCTGGCGAACCAGAACTTGCCGGTAACGGGAACACTGTCTGTGAATGTTGCGCTGCACGGATCGCAATTGAACCCGCAGGGCCAGGGAACAATTACAGTGGCGAACGCCAAGGTTTCAACCGAGACAATACAGAGACTCGATCTTAAGTTCCATGGCGACGGCAACACTGTTAACACGAACCTGGTTGTGCAGATGCCCGCCGGGACCACGCGCGCCAATGTGGATTACTTCCCCAGAAATGAGGGATACAAATTAAACGTGCAGGCGCAGAACTTCCGCCTGGAAAAATTACAGACCGTGCAGTCACGCAATATGCAGATTGCGGGCGCCGTGAACCTGAACGTGAATGGAGAAGGAACCATCAAGGACCCGCAGCTTCAGGCAACGCTGGATGCCCCGCAAATCCGGGTGAAAGACAAGACGATCCCAGACATAAAACTACAAACGACGGTGAAAAACCAGGTAGCTACAATCGCGCTGGACTCAGCGCTCGCCCAGGCATATGTGAAGGCGCACGGCACCGTGGGAATAAGAGCGCCATATGAGGCGAACCTGCAGCTTGATACCGGGCGCATCGATTTCCAGCCGCTGCTGGCTATTTACGCGCCTACCCAGGCGCCCGATCTTTCCGGGCAGACAGAGTTGCATGCGACCCTGCGCGGCCCGCTGGCAAAGAAAGCGCGGTTGCAGGCCCACGTTGAAGTGCCGACACTGGGCTTGAACTACAAACAATTCCAGCTTGCCGCGACCAAGCCAATCCACGTGGATTATCAAAACGGCACCGTAACATTGCAGCCGACTTCCATTCGCGGGACGGGCACCACGATTGACGCACAGGCGGTTGTGCCGTTGACAACTCCTAAAGCCGCAATGTTCCTGGTGAAGGGCAACGTTGATTTGCAGGTGGCGGAATTGTTTGTGCCCGGACTTACCAGCAAGGGGCAGTTGCAGTTTGACGTTGATTCCCGCCGCTATGGGCCGGGCGCAAACCTGAATGGCCAGATCCGGATGGTGAATGCCAATTTCCATACGCTGGATTCACCGGTGGGCCTAGACCATGCGAACGGCACGATCAACGTGACGCAAACAAAGATGGAGATTGCGAACTTTCAGGGCCAGATGGGCGGAGGCACGATCACGGCCAAAGGAGCTGTCACCTTTAGACCAGCGGTGCAATTCCAGCTGAATATGGAGGCGAACAATATTCGCGTCCGTTATCCGGAAGGAGTGCGGGTCATTTTGGCCTCAAACCTCACGCTGGCAGGCACTCCCCAGGCATCTGCCGTGAGGGGAGCAGTAAAACTTGAGCACGTTTCTTTTACGCCTGATTTTGATATCAGCACCTTTGCTTCACAGTTCAGCGGCGATACGTCTGATGCCGGGACGCCTGGCTCATTTACGCAAAGCATGAAGCTGGATATTACCGTGGAGTCCACCAGCCAGATGAACCTCTCAAGCAGCCAGGTGAGTTTGCGCGGCAACGCAAACCTGCACGTTGCGGGAACAGCGGCAGCCCCGGTGATTTTGGGACGCGCCAATCTTACAGGCGGAGAATTCTTTTTGGCCGGAAACCGCTACCAATTGAAGAATGGGACGATCGACTTTATCAATCCAGTGCGCACAGAGCCGGTGCTAAACCTACAGGTGCAGACCACCATAAGCCAGTACAACATTACGCTGGGCCTGCACGGCCCTATGGAGCGTTTGGAAACAACTTACACATCTGATCCTGCATTGCCGCCGGTTGACGTGATTCGCCTGGTTGCCACCGGAAAAACTGAATCTGCTGCCAACGCTGCAGCGCCAACGCCGCCAGCACTGGGCGCTGAATCACTGCTAGCATCAGGCATTAGCAGCCAGGTGAGCAGCAGGATTGGCAAGCTGGCCGGCATATCACAACTGCAGATTGATCCCGGGCTGGGCACAGACAACGGACAGAACCCTGGAGCGCGCATCGCAATCCAGCAGCGCGTTACCAGCAATTTGTTTGTTACCTACGCAACTGATATCACGTCCACGCAGCGGCAAGCGATACAAGTTGAATACAAATTGAATCCCAAATGGTCAGTAAGCGGCATACGCGACCAGAACGGCGGCTTTGGGATGGATGGGAAGTATCACAAGGACTTTTAGGAATCGGAGACCCATCGCACCCAAAAAGCGGCGGACGCGGAAATAGTTCGCTCCTTAGTTGAGATAGTATTTTAAGTTTACAAATATTAGTCGCCATAAATAAACTATCTCGTCAACCTACAAATATTAATAGACAAGAAATTTGTTTTTTAAAAATTCCTGCATGGCGAGATTGCATGTTTGCATAGCGCTTAGCTCGTCTCCGAGTTCCATTTTTTTGGTTTGATTCATCACACAAGGCAGATATCGGAAAAATCGGGGAGCTACAACCAGCTCCCCGTGTGCTTTAAAGGACGGTCTTCTTTTAATTGGTCCCGCCAGGTGGACACGCTTTAGCAAATCCTGCAAAAGTCCCGTTATCAGAGTATTTCCCGCCTGCGCCAAGGGATGGATTGTCATGGGTAAACCATGAGAAGAATGCCAACTCCTGGAGATGATAGTTGAAGCCGCCCAGCGCCACCGCAGGAATCAGTGTTCCGGTAAGCGGATCGCCCGTTTCCAGGTTACTCTGGCAGCCGGACACCTGGCCAATGACACCCCAAGGAGTCACAGGAGCGAGGGTATTGTTTCCAAAAGGATCGTCGAGCCACTCAGAGATTTCATGCGCGGCAACGGAGGTATCAGCAGTGCCACCGAACAAGGTCCCGTTACGGCCCTCAAAGTCACCAATGCCATAAGTATTCGGGCCGGCGCCAAATGCACTGTGGAACCCCAGGATGCAGCAGTTGTTCAGGTTGTTGGCAGCGCCGTTGGAGATCACGGTGTTGTAGAGCAGGAAATATACGAACGTTGTCGATGGGATCGCGTGGGTGGTGATGTAGTTCTGCAGGAGCGGGTTCAGGAAGCTGAAGCTGACTACTCCAAGGTCGCCGGCCGCGTTAGTGGGAGCGGGATTGGTGCCGCACTGTCCGGTGAAGTTGAATGCATCGGCGTTTACGCTCGGTGCGCCCGTCACAGAAACCGTCAGCGTTGCACCGACTGTTACCGGGTTCAGGACCACGTGATAACCGGCGCCCTTGATGTGCGAAAATTGGGCGCGTGTGAATGCGTCAACATACTGCGTAGCCCCTTCATTTTCAGCGTTCAGAATGAAAGTATGGGCGGCGCTCACAAGAGGGGAGTTCTGAAAGAGGCTCAACGCGGTATTTGCCCCGCCGAGACAACCGGGGTCCGTAGCGGTGGGATTGAAGACCAGCACGCCGCTGTTCAAGTTGAATACGACAGGAACGATAATCGTGGGGACATTCGTCGTAAGGCCATTTTGCGGGCACCCGCCGACAATCGTCTGGTTTTCAATCACACATCCGTTAACACTGGCAAAGTTGATTGGCGCGCTGCCGATGGGAGCGTTTGCGGCCACACCTTCACGGACAGATTCCTCTGGAAGCACCTTCACATCATGCGGTACAAGCAATTTTGGTGCGAAATCCTGTTGGTGCGTAGCAGTTTCCGGTTCCTGATTAGGTTGCGCGCCCACTTGCGCGGCGGAGGTTAGGCTAACAGCGGTAGACAACAGCAAGGCAGCTAAAAGATGCTTGCTCATCTTTGTGGATCTCCTAACTAGATTGCGATGCCGTAGCATCGAGCGCATCATAGTACAGTTCAATTGCTACGCAAGAATTAACGTAGCTTCTAAGAAAAAAATAATGTGTATTAGGTTCAAAAAGGGAAAATATGTTGTTCAATCAGTAAAGCACAAACATTTTTAGATAATTATTAGATGAACTATATAAAGAATACTTCGAATTACATAGAGTAGATAAGCAGTAGTGATTTCATTTCCTGGACCATCAAAGAACCATTATGGAACAACTATTCTCACGCACTAGCAATTGACGATCCCGCAGCCGAAGTGCAGTTCCAATCACAGGCCGTCAGTACAGACAGATATACCGGCAAGGCACCTCGACTTACATTCACCGCTACTTCGGTTCAGCAATGCGGACTTCTACTCTGACGGTGATTGTGAATTAGGCGTTCGCATCGCATGCAGAACTTAGAACTGTTAGCAACAAGAAACAATCTACGTTTCTGGGAAACGCAGACGTCGGCTAAGGACGAGTTACCGTCCACAGCGAACTAGCGGCGGTGGATTCAAAGGGGATTGCCTTCAACTCGACCCGCATGAGACGATGCACGTTCATGCACAAAACCGAGCCGCGTAATCTTTTATCGAGAAACCTGGTTTTACAAACCGACAGTTACAAGTTCACACACTGGAAGCAATATCCACCGGGGACGCAGTATGTCTATAGTTATCTGGAGTCGCGGGGCGGCATGTTTTCGCAGACGGCGTTCTTTGGCTTGCAGTATTACCTGCTGAAGTACCTGCAGGGCTGCGTGGTGAATGAGGATGACGTCAGGCAGGCGCAGCAGTTTGTGGATAGCCACATTGGGCCAGGCATGTTCAATGCGGATGGGTGGATGCATATTGTCCGCAATCGGGGCGGCAAGCTGCCGGTGGAGATCAAAGCAGTTCCGGAAGGAACTTCGGTGGACGTGCAGAACGTCCTGATGACGATTGAGAATACTGATCCGATTTGCTACTGGCTTCCGAATTATCTGGAGACGCTGCTGCTGAAGGTCTGGTATCCGATTACCGTGGCGACGCTTTCACAGGGAATTCGGAAGGTGATGCTGGGAGCGCTGCAGCGTTCGGGCGATCCAGCGCTCATTGATTTCAAGCTGCATGATTTTGGCTATCGCGGCGTCTCCAGCGAAGAGACCGCGGGCATTGGCGCGGCTGCGCACCTGATCAACTTTAAAGGAACCGATACCGTGGCAGGGATTCGCCTGCTTCAGCAGTTTTATCAATCCGCAGAAATGGAGGGCTTCAGCATTCCCGCGGCAGAGCATTCAACGATCACAGCATGGGGCCGCGAGAACGAAGTGCAGGCATATGACAACATGCTCACACAGTTTCCTGAAGGCCTGGTGGCGGTGGTAAGCGATTCTTACAACGTTTACGAAGCCTGCGAAAAGCTATGGGGTGAAGCGCTAAAGGACAAGGTGCTCGCACGGAAGGGAACACTGGTGGTGCGACCTGATTCCGGCAAGCCGCGCGAGGTGGTGCTGAAGGTGCTGGAAATTTTGGGCAGCAAGTTTGGCTATGAGACGAATACTAAAGGCTATCGCGTGCTGAATCCGAAGGTCAGGGTGATTCAGGGCGATGGCGTGAACTACTGGACGATCCAGGACACGCTTACGGCGATAAATCGCGCAGGCTGGTCAGCAGACAATATCACCTTTGGTATGGGCGGAGCGTTGCTGCAGCAGCTGAATCGCGATACACAGCAATTTGCTTTCAAGTGCTCAAGCGTGACGATGAACGGCGAAGACCGCGATGTATTTAAAGATCCGGTGGAAGGGCACGATAAGGCATCAAAGCGCGGGCGGATGGCGCTGCACTTTAAAGACGGAAGCTGGAGCACGGTGCGCGTAAAGCGTGGAGAGAAAGACCCTGAAGATCAGTTGCGTCTGGTGTTTCGCGATGGAGAAGTGCTGGTGACGGAGAGTGTGGTGGATGTACGAAGGCGCGCGGATAAAGGAGGAAGCTGATTAGGTACCGGTCGAGAGATCGGGCTGAGTTTTAACTTCCGATTCCAGAGCTTTGAAGAAACGTCCGGCAAGCAGTTTGGCTGTGGACTGGATCATGCGTTGACCGACGCTGGCAATAAGACCGCCGACATTTACCTCTCCGGTGTATTGAATTTCAGTTGCGTTGTCACTGTCTTTCAGATTCAAGTCGCCGGTGCCGTTCACGAATCCGGGCTGGCCCTTGCCTTCCACAAGGAGCTTGTAGTGCTCAGGGGGCTCAAGTTCTGACAGCGAAACAGTTGCCGTGAAAACACCTTTTACTGGACCAATTCCAGCAGTGAGCTTTGCGTTATAGCGGTTGTCACCGGACTTTTCCATCTGCTCACAGCCGGGGATGCATCGCTGCAAGACAGCAGGATCGATCAACGCCGCAAAGATACGCTCACGCGGTGCTTCGATGGTGTGGGTGCCTTCGATTTTCATGGAAACCAGTAGTTAGTATTTAGTACTTAGCCCTAAGCCCGACAATGTATTGTTATCAAGCTAAGTGCGGATCAACACAAATTAAGACCTAATGCCTGGTGGATCCAGATCATTTGATTCGCGATGCTGCTGTTTCCAGCGCACGCCGCGTGTACACGGTAGCCAGTTGCTTGCGATAGTCGGCCGAGGCGTAGAGATCGGAATTCACGTCGACACCATCAGCAGCGTGAGCGGCAGCAGCGCCGAGAGTCTTGGCATCAAGGGCATTGCCTTTGAGCGCGCTTTCAACTTTCGCCGCACGATATGCCTTTGGCGAGACACCTGTGATCCCGACACTGGCGGACTGACACTTGCCGCCGTCGATTGAAAGATTGACAGCAACGCCAACCACGGCGAATCCGGAAGCGGGATGGCGGACCTTCATATAAACCTGTCCAACCTTACCTTTGCTGGCGGGGATGCGAATTTCGCGCAGAACCTCTCCAGGCTCGAGCGCAGTGGTGAGCATTTCAACAAAGAAGTCGGCTGCTTTGATCACGCGGTCGCCCTTGGGGCTTTTGGCGACGAGTTCGGCATCGAGCGCAAGGATGGCGGCAGGCCAGTCGGCGGCGGGATCAGAGTGGACGAGACTTCCGCCGATGGTGCCCTTGTTGCGCACCTGCATATCGCCGAGATGGCTTGCGGTTTCCGGCAGCAGCGGGCAAGCGCGGCGCAGGAGATCGGAGATCTCAACCTGAAAGTGGGTGGTCATGGCGCCGATGCGGACCTGACCGCCCTCTTCCTTTATATAAGAGAGATCTTTGATGCGGCTGAGATCGATGAGCACTTTGGGCTGCATGAGGCGCAGCTTCATGGCGGGCAGCAGGCTGTGGCCGCCGGCCAGGATTTTGGCGTCATCTTTGTGCTTGCCCAGGAGCGAGATTGCGTCGTCGAGGGTCTTGGCGGCAATGTAGTCAAAACTTGCTGGGATCATAATGTCTCCTCTTACGCTGCACCTGCGGAATTTTTACGGATGATCTGCCAGACAGTTTCCGGTTTGATAGGCATATCGATGTGGCGAATGCCGAACGGCGAGAGAGCATCAACCACTGCTGAAACCAGGGCAGGTGTCGCTCCGATTGTCCCCGCCTCACCTACACCTTTTGCCCCTAACGGATTCACCGGCGAAGGCGTCTCCGTGCTATCGAGTTCAAGGTGTGGAATCATCGCGGCTTTGGGCAGCGCGTAATCCATCAGCGTTCCGGTGATGAGCTGGCCCTGATCATCGTAAACAACCTCTTCGTATAGCGCCTGCCCCATGCTCTGAACGATACCGCCATGCACCTGCCCATGAACCAGCATCGGATTGATCTGCTTGCCGCAATCGTCAACCGCTATGTAGCGATCAAAATGAATCTCTCCGGTCTCGCGATCAATCTCCACCACCGCGATGTGCGTTCCGAAAGGGAAGGTAAAATTCTTTGGCTCGTAGAACGAAGTGGCGGAGAGTCCCGGCTCCATGTCTTCTGGAAGGCTCTTGGCCAAATGCGCTGACAATGCCACTTCCTGGATCGTCACCGTTTTGCCGCCCGGTTTTGGTTCTGGCAATGCTGCAGCGGGCGCTTGTCCCATCGGTACTACGGGTTCGGGAACGCTGGCGCCTTTGGCTTTGCCGGCAGCCTCGCAGAATTTGCCATCACTGAATGACGTCGCTTCGCACTGCAGCATATGCGCCGCTAGCTTACCGGCCTTCGTCTTCAGTTTCTGGATCGCCATATACACGGCGACGCCACCCACTGCCAGTCCGCGGCTTCCAAATGTTCCAATTCCGTATTGCACGATCGCCGTATCGCCGTGGATCACTGTTACGTCGTTCACGCTCACGCCCAGTTCGTCGGCGGCAATCTGCGCGAAAGAAGTTTCTTCGCCCTGTCCATGCGGAGAAGCGCCGGTCAGAATCGTAACTTTGCCAGTCGGCTCAACGCGAACCGTTGCGCTCTCCCAGCCGCCCGCCGGCATCGCCGACGATGGCCCCAACGCGCAAATCTCCACATAAGTCGAAACGCCAATCCCCACCAGCCTGCCATCCTTGCGTGCTTTTTTCTGCTCTTCGCGAAGCTTGGTGTAGTCGGCCATCTTCAGCGCTTTGTCCAGTGCGCCCTGATAGTTGCCGCTGTCGTAAAAAAGTCCAGTCGCGGTCTTGAAAGGGAACTCATTCGGCTGCGGGAAATTTCTCCGCCGAACTTCCACCGGATCCATTCCCAGCTCTGCCGCTACCAGGTCAGCCGCGCGCTCAATCACGTATGTCGCTTCCGGCCTGCCCGCCCCGCGATACGCATCGGTTGACATCTTGTTCGTAAACGTCGCCGTCACATTCATCTGGATCGCCGGAATTTTGTAGCAGCCGGAGAGCATCAGTCCGGTCAGCGTCGGAATCGCCGGTGTCAGCAGTTGAAAGTACGAACCCATATCGGCGAAAACGTTATATCTCAGCGCCGTCATCGTCCCATCTTTTTTGCATCCAATTTCCACATACCCAACCTGGCCGCGCCCATGGATCGTGGCCTGCATATTCTCGCGCCGGCCTTCAATCCACTTCACCGGACGCCCCGTCTGCATCGCCGCCCAGCCCAGAATCGCTTCTTCCGCATACACGTTCAGCTTTGAACCAAACCCGCCGCCCACCTCCGGCGTAATCAGCCGCAGCTTGTTCTCCGGAACGCCCAGCATCACCGCCACAGAAGTCCTGCACAGATGCGGAATCTGCGTCGATGTCCACAGCGTTAGCTCCTGCTCGCCCGGAAAATACCGCGCCACCACGCCGCGCGGCTCCATCGCAATCGGCGCCAGCCGCTTGTTCAGGATCTTTTGCTTAATAATCTTGTCCGCCGCTTTCATTCCGGCATCCACATTGCCTTCGCCCGCCGTCAGCTTGTACGCGATGTTGGTCCCAAATTGCTCATGGATCACCGGGCTCTTCGCATCCGCGGCTTTCTCTTCGTCCACCACTGCCGGCAGCACTTCATAATCAATGTCAATCAGGTCCACTGCATCGCGCGCGGCAAACTTGTTCTCCGCCACCACCACGGCCACCGGATGCCCCACAAAATACACTTTGTTCGTCGCCAGCACCTTGTGTTCCGGCACCTTCATATCGGGGATCGCCGCGCCACACGGCACCGCGCCAATCTTCTGCGTGTCTTTGCCGGTATAAACCGCCACCACGCCCGGCAGCTTGAGCGCCGCCGTCACGTCAACCTTCTTAATCCGCGCATGCGCGTGGATCGACCGCAGAAACGCCGCATGCAGCATGTCCGGCAGGCGGATATCGTCAACATAGTGGGCCAGCCCCTGTATCAGCCGGGGATCTTCCGTCCGCTTAATCGGTTTGCCAACTGTCTTTTCTGCCATTCGATTTCTCCCTGCCGATCACAATTTGGTAAATGGGTAATTTGGTAATGGATAATTTGAAAAATCAGCTCTTAGCTCTTGGCCTTTAGCCCTTCCGTTATCCTCGGTGAAAGAAGCTAAGGGCTAATGGCTAATAGCTACTTTTTAATTACCCAATTACCAAATTACTCAATTACCAATTCCTTTCGATCTGTAATTCCACGCGATGCTGCAACTACCAAACGGCTGCAACTACCAAACGGCTGCAACTACCAAACGATGCTGCAACTACCAAACGATGCTGCAACTACCAACGATGCTTGCAATTATCTTGTCATCCTGAGCGAACTCCGAAGGAGCGGTGCGACTGAGGAGGAGTCGAAGGATCCCGACAATCCATCCTTTGCCATGCAGCTTCAGGGAGTTCTCCCCATACAACTACCGCCAAATTTCTTCCTTACCAATCTTCATTCTTGATCCGCGTTGATCCGCGGTAAACCTAATTTTGCAATCGCACGTTCTCTCGATGTCCCGATTCCCCGATGTCCCGATTTTCCTCTGCGTTCTTCTGATCCGCGTTAATCCGCGGTAAGGTTTTACTTTCCGCTCGCAACTGACTTTGACTTCATCTTCTTCGCCGCGCACTGCACTGCCTGGACAATGTTCTGGTATCCCGTGCACCTGCAAAGATTCCCCTCCAGCCCGTGCCTTATCTCTTCATCCGTCGGGTCAGGGTTCCTTTGCAGAATCTGCGCCGCCGCCATAATCATGCCCGGCGTGCAGTATCCGCACTGCAATCCGTGGTGCTCCCAAAATCCTTTCTGCACCGGATGCAGCTCTCCACCCTGCGCCAGCCCTTCAATCGTCGTCACCGTTGATCCATCTGCCTGCGCCGCCAGCATCGTGCAGCTCTTCACCGCCTGGCCGTCCACCATCACCGTGCACGCTCCACACAAGCTGGTTTCGCAGCCCACGTGCGTTCCCGTCAGGTTCAGCACGTCGCGTATGTACTGCACCAGCAGCATGCGCGGCTCAATCTCATTCTGGTGCGTCACTCCGTTTACCGTGACGTTGATTGTCTTCTTCATGGCGGTGACTCCCTTTTTCCAAGCGGCTTAGTCTTGCAGAGGTTCTCGGTCCGATGGTTCGTATCAGGGCACGGGCTTCAGCCGGGCCGTATGATGTTCCTTAACACTGGGCTTTAGCCCCTGCCGATTCCAGCAGCTTCGGAACTTCTGCCCGCCCGACATATTAAATGTTTCGCCGGGGAGATGCCACACTGCCTGTCCGGTCCCCAGATTTATCTCCCCTGCCATCCGCATTATCTGTTTTTATCCGTGTAATCCGTGGTGAGGTTTTGCTTTCCCGATGTCCCGACTGTCTGGCCTTCCCTCCGTGTCTCCGTGCCTGGGTGGTGGTTTTGTTTTCCGATCCAATCTTCTCTGCGCCTCCGCGTCTCCGCGTTGAAAACCGCACTAGTTTTTAAATTACTCAATTACCAAATTACCCAATTATCAAATTTTCCAGATCAGCGTTCATCAGCGTTTATCTGCGGCGAAAGGTTTTGCTTCTCCTCTGTGGTAAAAGTCTTTCTCCGTTGCAGTCTCTCAAACTCCGTTTTCAACTCAATCACCTCCAGCGGACACTCCGGCCAGTTGTGCTCCCAGCACACAATCAAATCGCATTTGTTCGGATCGTGCATATGCGTCACAAAATTTCGGCTGTATTGTTCCACTTCAATATCCACTCGCTGCCATATTCCCGGAGCCACCTCGCGCATGGCCTCGCAATCAGGAAAACCAATCTGAACGTGCGTCACCAGAAATCCCAGGTCTTCGCCAATCGCGCCAAACAGGAACAGCACGCCCTGTTCGTTCGTCGGCCCATGCGCCAGCGGCACGCGCATCAGCGGAGGCCCATAGATCGGCCGGTCTTTCAGGATTTTAGGCGCGTTAGGTGTCCTGTTGGGTATCCTCGACCTCCTTACCGCCTTCCCCGCGGCCCGCAAATGGGTGCGCGCTACCTCCAGTACGTCCTCCCAGCCCCCTTCCCAGCCCTGCTCTTCTGCCACAAACAGCAGGCCGGCCGGGACCTCTCCCCACGTTTTAAAACGGGTAAGCAGCGGCTTGGCGCTGTATTTTGCGTACATGTCGTACTCGCCTATCTTTGGTACCCGGCCCAGTTTCCGGGTAAGCTCGGCCCAGTCTTTAAACAGCGCATTCATCGGCGTCGTGTATCCGGCTCCGCCTCTTTCCAGTCCACATGCTTTGAGCAGGGCTGAATAGGTTAGAAAATTTCTCCTGATCTGGCGTGGGCTTATCCCGGTCTTGTCTCTCACTTCCGGCAGGCTTGGCGCGCGGCCCAGCTCTTCTGCCACTCTCTTGATCGCTTGCAGGATCTCTTCTTTGGTCACGGTCTTGGCTCCTTATCTTGATGAAAAATGGCTTCTTGAAAAATGGTTGTTAAGACGGTTTGCTGAAAAACGGCTTTGCTGAAAAAGATTTTGTGAAAAATGGTAGAAATAAAAAAAGCCACCGCTCTTTGGGTGGCTCATTTGTGCTTTAAAAGCTGATTCTCAGATTTTCAATTGTCAATATTTGGCAATTTTGGCATTACTGGCAATTGCTTTGTGGGGATACACGTCTGCGTGGGTAAAGCAGCAAAAGGCTAGTTGCTAGCGTGTTGCTTGCTGCTCAATTTGTCAGGCAGGCGACCCTGGGAACATGACCCCACTCGCGGACCTCGACAAAAGTTGCTGGCCGTTTTGGAAGCTTCCCCACCGGCGCCGCTCCCGGGTAAACCTCTCTCAATGTAGGCGAAAATCTAACGAATGTCAAGGATTTTTTGACGGAATCAAGCCGCTGACCAACAAGTTTTACGAAATGAATATTTAACTTTCGCTTAATTGTGTAACAGAGTGTCCGGTATCTGCACTTAATTGCAAACAACTTGAAATAAACGCACTCGCGGCACGTTGAACTGACCGCGTGCGGAAAGGTAAGCTTATGCCGATTTCAAAACCTGCAAACACGGCATGCATCTCTGCCCTTGTTTTTCAGCTGTTCGTTCTTGTCTTTGCCGCGCAAGTCTGGCCACTTTCCAGCTCAGCGCAGAATACGTACACCAGCCCCATCGACATTACTGGAATGAAGTTACAGGTGCGCGCCTTTGCGCCCAATAGGGATAGTGGTGTGCCTTTCGAAATCCCACTTCCTCCCGGTATTTTGGCGAACATGACTCCGCTTTTGGCCACGCCGCTGGGTTCACAGTTTGATCAGAAATGGAGCCCACTGCGTCAACAGGCATGTGAAAACATCAAGCCGATAGTGGCGAAGAGAATCAGTGATACAAAAATCCCGGTACTGGGATCGATTTCAGCTTATGACATTCAGTGCACTTTCCAATCCACCGGTAAGTTATTTGTCCAGGGAAAAGGCACTGTACTGCTACTTGCGTATCAATTGACAGGGAATAAGATCAACATGTACGTGGCCACGCATGCTACCTGCCACCCGGGCCATGGGCTGCCCGGTTGCCCGATTGATCCACATTTCACAGTCACGTTCATGCTCCAGATAACGACCATTATCAGCATGGATGATCTTTGCCAGATTGTAGTTTCTCCTCCAACTGTGACCACCCATTCACCACAGATTGATGGTTCTGACAATTTCACGGGCGCCATCGTGCAGGCGGCAGATGATCTGATC